>CAYPWK010000490.1:0-4357 GCA_964414365.1 uncultured Burkholderia sp. | reverse complement strand
CACTGCGTGAGATTGTTAGTCTCTAGACGCAATTGATGACAACAAAAAATGGTCCCGGACAAAGGAATAAACGCAAAACCCATAAAAAATGGAATTCGATCGGTGCCAGAATAGGTCTTCGACCATCCAAGCAGTTTTTGATAAAGCAATTGCAAGCGACACTGGCATCCAAAAGACGAGCGGTGAACTGACGTTCTACGAGAACAGCGTTGCATTTTTGGGTTCGCTCGTAGGCGTCTTTCCAATCAATTCGTAAAGCGAGCCGTAGGAGCAAGCCTGCGGCGGTACACGCCGGCGCCTCCAGCGCCAGCATCGGGCCCCGCCATAAACGAGAGCGGAGTGGGGTCGCATCATTAGCTCGCGCCGCTAATAATCGCGGGTTATTAACATATGCAAACACATAATGCATTTGCATATTATCGAAGATCAAGAGAGAATCGAGCAACACGCAATCCGCGTCGCTCCCGGCTAACTTCGGAAGATTCCCGAGGTGATGGACGGTGTGATGCATTCTGATGAAATCGACGGACGAAATGACCGTTTCCGAATTTCGAGGGCCGGATCTCACTGACACACAGTGGGAGCACGTCAGGGCCCTCATTTCCTCGCTCGACTCCAAGCAGCTCCTCTGGATCAGCGGTTTTCTGGCAGGGTTCGAACAGGCTTCGGCGGCTGGAGTTGCCTCGTCGCGCCCTACGCCGCAACGCGAACCCGGCATCGAAGCCGCCCGACGGCTGACGGTACTTTTCGGCAGCGAGACCGGCAACAGCCGCGCGCTTGCCAAGACGCTCGCCGAGCGCGCGGCGCAACGCGGGCTGGTCGTGTCCCTGCATGACCTGGCCGATTACAAGCCGCGCCAACTGAAGGAGGAACAAGACGTCCTCATTGTCGCGAGCACTTACGGCGAAGGCGATCCGCCGCAAACGGCCGTCGACTTCTTCGAGTTCATCGAAGGTCGCAAGGCGCCGCAATTGCCCGGCGTGCGTTTTGCCGTGCTCGCACTGGGTGACTCGAGCTACGAACGATATTGCGAGGCCGGAAAGCGTCTCGATCGCCGCTTCGAGGAACTGGGTGCTCAACGTCTTGCGCCGAGAGTCGATTGCGACGTGGACTTTGAAGAGCCGGCGAATGCCTGGGTCGACGATGTCCTTGTGAAACTAGCCCAGACGACGTCCGGCAGCGACGGCACCGTGAGCGCCGCGTCGCGGCTGTCATTCCTCGTCGCCTCGCCGACGGCAACGATCGACAAGCACCACCCTTATCCAGCCCGCGTCATCGAGAACATCGAGCTCACTGGGCGAGGATCGTCGAAGGAAACGCGGCATCTCGAGTTATCGCTTGAAGGCTCGGGAATCCATTTCGAACCGGGCGACGCACTAGGCTTGGTGCCGACCAACGACCCGGCGCTCGTCGAGGAGCTGCTGCATGGACTCGGTCTCGACTCGTCGAGCGAAGTGGAGGTGAAGGGTAAGCCTGTGACGCTGGGTCAAGCACTCGCCAATGACTTCGAGATCACGACGCTGACGCCGCGATTTCTCGATCATTGGGCGAAGCTTTCCGCTGCACGAGTGCTGGAGCGTCTGTCGGCGAGCGAGCACGCCGACGAGCGCACGGCTTACCTCAGCGGCCATCATATTATCGACGTGGTGCGGCAGTTCCCCGTCAAAGGCCTCGACGCCGCGACATTGATTGCGGCGCTAAGGCCATTGCAGCCGAGGCTCTATTCGATCGCTTCCAGCTTGGCCGCCGCGCCCGACGAGGCTCATCTGACGGTCTCGACGGTGCGCTACGAACTGCACGGGAAGCGCCGCGCGGGTGTCGCTTCGGGGCAGTTGTCGGAGCGCGTCGCGCTCGATGCGACGCTGCCCGTCTACGTGCATAAGAATCCGAATTTCCGTCTGCCCGGCGACGATGTGCCGATCGTCATGATCGGCGCGGGTACCGGCGTCGCACCGTTTCGCGCCTTTATGCAGGAGCGTGAGGCAAGGGGCGCGAAGGGGCGCTCGTGGCTTTTCTTCGGAGACCGTCATTTCCGCACCGATTTTCTCTATCAGACAGAGTGGCAGAGGCTGCTCAAGGAGAAGCGGCTGACGAAGATGGACGTCGCCTTCTCGCGAGAGCGCCGCTCTGACGGCGAGGCGAAGGCCTACATTCAACATCGCTTGAAGGCGCAGGCACGCGATGTGTTCGCGTGGCTCGAGGAGGGCGCCCATCTTTACGTGTGCGGCGATGCGACGCGGCTCGCACCCGACGTCCATCGGACGCTCGGCGAGATCGTCGCCAGCCAAGGCGGCCTCGGGCCCGAGGCCACGCACGAGTATCTCCAGAAGCTCCAGCGCGAGCGGCGCTATCAGCGCGACGTCTATTGAGGACGACTAGCCTCTGGGCCAGCACACCTGGCCCCTGCCCTGGTCGAGCATGAGAACCCGGGGTAGCCCAGCACCATCTGAGAGGATTCATATGAGCGAATCGCACACTCAACCAGATCGCAGCCGCGATCTGTCACAGCCTCTCGAGCGACTCAGCGCCGATGAGCGCCTTAAGGCCGAAAGCGATCAATTGCGCGGCACGATTCGCGAAGGGTTGGCCGACCCGCTCACGGGAGCGGTCTCGGCAAACGACGCGAAGCTGCTCAAATTTCACGGCATGTATCTGCAGGACGATCGCGATCTGCGCGACGAGCGTCGGCGGCAGAAGCTGGAGCCGGCATTTCAGTTCATGATTCGCGTGCGGATGCCGGGAGGTGTCTGCACACCTCGGCAGTGGCTCAAGCTCGACGAGATCGCGCGCGCCCACGGAAACGCGACGTTGCGGCTGACGACGCGGCAAACGGTCCAGTTCCACTGGGTGCTCAAAAGCGATTTGAGTTCGCTCGTCCAAGGCCTGAGCGAAGTACAGCTCGACACGATTTCGGCATGCGGCGACGATGCGCGCGGCGTGATGTGCTCGGTCAATCCGCATCTATCGGCCCTGCACGCAGCAGTCTATGATCTCGCGCGTCGCGCGAGCGATCATGCGATTCCGCGCATGCGCGCCTATCGTGAGATCTGGTTGGGCGAGCCGCGGGAGGCCGTCGACGGGCCCGAGGAGCCGTTCTACGGCAAGACGTACATGCCGCGCAAGTTCAAGATCGGCTTTGTGATTCCGCCCGTCAACGACATCGACGTCTACACGCAGGACCTCGGCTTCATTGCCATCGTTGAAGGTGGCGAGCTGAAGGGGTTCAACGTTGCGATCGGCGGCGGCATGGGCCGCACCGATCAGGCGCCGGCGACCTATCCGCGGCTCGCCGACGTAATCGGCTTCGTGACGCCCGACAAAGTCCTCGAGACCTGCGATGCGGTGATGAGCGTCCAACGCGACTACGGCGATCGGTTGGAGCGCGCGCACGCCCGGTTCAAATATACGATCGACGACCTCGGCCTCGATTGGGTCAAGGCCGAGATCGAGCGCCGGCTCGGTTTCGCGCTCGCGGCCGCGCGCGCATACGAATTCACCTCGAACGGCGACACACTCGGCTGGCAAACCGGCGAGGACGGTGCTCATCATCTGACGCTCTTTATCGAGAACGGGCGGCTCCACAATCGGCCGGACCACCCGCTGCTCGATGGTTTGCGCGAGATTGCGCGCGTTCACGACGACACGATCCGTCTCACGCCCAATCAGAACATCACGATCTCACGCGTCTCCGACGCGAACCGCGAGCGTATCGAGCAATTGGCCCGTGAATATCGCCTTCTCGCGCTTGACTGGGGCAGCGCGCTGCGGGTGAACTCGATGGCCTGCGTCGCGCTGCCAACCTGCGGTCTCGCCATGGCGGAAAGCGAACGCTATCTGCCTTCGCTCATCACACGGATCGAGGCGTTGCTCGAGCGGCATCGTCTATCTGAGGTTCCGATTACGCTTCGCATGAGCGGTTGCCCAAACGGCTGCTCTCGACCGTACGTAGCGGAGATCGGTCTTTCGGGACGAGCGCCGGGCAAGTACAACCTGTACCTCGGCGGCGGATCTCACGGTGAGCGGCTAGCGCGCATGCATCTCGAGAACGTCGGCGAAGAAGCGATCCTCGAGACGCTCGACAAGACACTTGGCCACTTTGCGCGCGAACGGGATGAAGGCGAGCATTTCGGCGACTTCGTCATTCGCACCGGCTATGTGAAGGCGGTCACGTCGGGGCGCGACTTCAATGACCGCTAGGTACCTCCGCCCGTTGCGACGCGAACTGAGGCGCGTATTGAACCGCGGACCAGCGGAACCGCAACGCCCCTTGGCTGCGCCTTACGTCGCGAATATGGAATCGGACGAGCCGCTGGGCACCCGCAAACTCGCTCAACTCGGGGCCCTCCCAGAGGATTTC
>CAYPWK010000489.1:0-4358 GCA_964414365.1 uncultured Burkholderia sp. | reverse complement strand
TTTGAGCGCGGCAGGCAAGCTGGATGAGTTGTCCTCCGCATGCGCGAGACCGGCGACTGCCAGACTGGCTATACCGGTAATCACGCTTGCGATGACAGTGCGCGAATAAACGCGACGGCAATTTCCCATTGATGCACTCCGCTGATAAGCATGACGTCTCCAATCAAGTGATCGCAATTAATGGGCTGACCCAGGTAGCACGATCGCTATAGACAGCGTCTATGTGCATTATGAAATCAATCCGGTCGAAGTCTTTGAGGTGCATCGAACAGTAGCCGGCCTTGCGTGTTGCCATAACCATTTCCGCAGGATCAGCGACCGTCTAAGGGCCTCTCGCTCGACGGCGTCGCACGGCTAGGCCCGCTTCACGATAAAGACGATGTACGCGCTTGTGATTCGCGTGAATGCCCTCGCGCTCCACCAGCCCATGAAGAATCGTTCCTCTATTGCGCGTATCTGTCGTGGCCGAGCCAGCATGACAGAGCTCAGCATAACGCGGCCTTAGGCATGACATGAAGCGGCGCCATAAGCGGTTCTTAAGCGGCCGTGGCGGATGATGGGCGCCTTGCCAGCATCAGGAGCCCGGTTTGTCCGTCCCTCACGTCCGCGACGCCACCGCCACACGGGCGTGTCCATCCCGCCCATCATCGCTGTCGCGCCAGCGCCGCCTGCACCGGTTTGCGGCTCGCCTCGGCGTCTGCGCCTTGACCGCGCTCGCCGCCGGATGCGCGACGTACCATCGTGCGCCCCTCACACCCGCGGATACGTCGATGTCGGCGAGCGACGCGACGCGCATTCACATCGATCCGAAGTCGATGCCGCTGCCGGCGCTGGCCGCACATCGCTTCGATCCGTCCAACGGATTCGACATCGACGACGTGGCCATGCTCGCCGTCGTCAACAACCCCGATATGAAGCAGGCGCGCGATGCGCTCGGCGTCTCGCGCGCCCAGGCCTTCTCGGCCGGCCTGCTGCCCGACCCGCAACTGAGCGTCTCGAGCGACTATCCGGGCGCCGTGGGCTTCGAGCGGGCGTTCAATTATGGGCTCTCGATGGACGTGATGGCGCTGGTCACACACGGCGCCAACAAGCGCTCGGCCGATGCGGCCGCGGCGCAAACCGATCTGGGCCTGCTCTGGCAGGAATGGCAGGTCGTTGCGCAGGCAAGGCAGTTGTTTCTGAAGAGGCGCCTTGCCGACGAGACGCTTCCGCTGATCGCACGCGAGCGCGAGCTCGCCCGCGTGCGCTATCAGCGCACGAGCGAGGCCCGCGCCGAAGGCAACCTCACCACCGACACGCTCACCCTCGCACGCACGAGCTACGATGACCTGAACAAGCAGTGGTTCGACGCCCAGCGGGCAGCCGAGCAGGTGCATCACGATCTGAACGCGCTGCTGGGCCTCGCCCCCGATGCAACGCTCCAGCTCAAGGGTCGCGCCGAGACGCTGGCGCCGGTCACCGATGCCGACATCGACGCCGCCAAGGCCGCCCTGCCGCGCCGCCGCCCCGATCTGCTGGCACTGGAAGCGGGATACGAGTCGCAGGAGCAGAAATTGCGTGCGGCCGTCCTGAGCCAGTTTCCGAGCCTGACAATCGGATTCGTGCGTGCGCGCGACACCTCGGGCATCTATACGAGCGGCTTTCAAATCAGCATGAGTCTGCCGATTTTCAATCGCAACCGCGGCAATCTCGCGATCGAACGGGCCACGCGCACCAAGCTGCACGACGAGTACCAGACGCGCGTGAACCAGGCCTACGCCGACGTTGCGCATTTGCGCAACGACGAAGCGATCCTCGCGCGCCAGCTCGACAACGCCGAAGCGGCGCTGCCCGCACTGAGCGTAGCCGCGCAGCGCGCGGATGAGGCCTATGCCGCTCACGAAATCACGCTGGGCGACTACACCGACGCGCAAAACGCGTGGCTCGCGAAGCGCATCGATGTCGCGACGCTGCGCGAATCGCTGGCCGAGCAGCGCGTCGGCCTGCAGGCGCTGCTCGGCAGCGCGATTCCCGATGCCTTTAGCCCTGTTTCGCAGTCTTCCGCCTCCCATGTCAACTAAACATCTTTCGTACTCATCGCGTCGCGTGGCCGCTTATATGGTGATCGCCGCCGCCGTTGCCGCCGCGGCGCTCGCGTGGCGCATCGCGACCCAGGGAAATACCCACGCTCCGGCCGAAGCCGATGCCACCCCGACTGCCGCAGTGCAGACCGTGCGCGTCGCGCGCGAGAGCATCGCCGAGCCCGTGCAGGCCTACGGCAGCATCTTCGCGGGATCGGCCAACGCCGTGACCGTTAACGTGCCCTACACGGCGCGCGTCATGCACATCCGCGTTCAGCTCGGGCAGGCCGTCAAGCGCGATGCACCGCTCGTCGATTTGCTGGCCGATGCCAGTGCTTCGCTCGCGGCCGCCCAGGCGAAAAACACCGCTGTGCTGGCCCGCGACGAGCTCGCGCGGACGCAATCGATGTTCGACAAAGGGCTGGCCACGCAATCGCAACTGGACTCGGCCAAGAAAGCGCTGCTAGATGCACAGGACGTGCTTGCGGCACAGCAGCGGATGGGCGTCACAGCCGGCGTCCAAACGGTGACGGCGCCAAGCGATGCCATCGTGACGCAGATATCGGTCTCGCAGGGCGATCAGACGCAGCCCGGTGCCGCGCTCGTGCAACTGGCAGTCACCGGGCGCGCTGGCGACGGGTGGCCGAACGTGATGCTCGGGGTCGAGCCGTCGGACGCCGCCACGATCCGCCCCGGCGACACGGTGACGCTGCACGGCCTCTCATCGGCCCTCGAGCAGCAGACCCTCGAAGGCCGTGTCACGACAGTCGGCGCGGCCGTCGATCCGCAAAGCCAGCTTGTCGACGTCGGCGCGCTCGTTGCGGTGCCAACTCATTCGCTTTTCATTCCAGGCACGCGGGTGCGCGCCGATATTGCCACTGCGGCCGGCACGTACTGGGTCGTCCCCCGCTCGGCCGTGCTGCGCGACGACAGCGGCAACGCCTACCTGTTCCAGGTCACGGCCGATGCACATGCGAAGCGCGTTCCCGTCGCCGTGAAGGTCGAGGCCGACAACCGCTACGGTGTCGACGGCCCGATCGATGCCGGGCTGCCCGTCGTCGTCGGCGGCAACTATGAGCTGCAGGATGGCATGGCCGTGCGCGCCTCCGGAGGCACTGCCCGATGAATTTCGGTCAATGGATGCAGATGCATCGGCGCTCGCTGCTGTTCGTCATTGCGCTGCTGGCCATCGCAGGCGGGCTGGCCGCATTCCGTCTGCCGATATCGCTGTTCCCGAACGTGTCGTTCCCACGCGCCGTCGTGACGCTGGATGCGGGTGATCGCCCGGCCGAGCAGATGGCGACGCTCGTCACGGCGCCCGTCGAGGAAGCGCTGCGCCGCGTGCCGAACGTGCTCGACGTGCAATCGAAGACGAGCCGCGGTTCGGCCGAGATCTCGCTGAACTTCTCGTGGGGCACCGACATGGCACAGGCCACCCTGCAGGCGCAGTCGGCCATCGGCGAGATTCTCGGCACGCTGCCGCCGGGCACGTCGATGCAGGTGCGCCGCATGGACCCGACCGTATTTCCGGTGCTCGCCTACAGCCTGACCTCGTCGAACCAGTCTCTATCGGCGCTGCGCGACCTCGCTCAGTTTCAGTTGCGGCCGCTGCTTTCCTCGGTCGACGGTGTAGCGCGCGTCGACGTCATGGGCGGCGCACAAGACGAGCTTGAAGTCGAGGTCGATCCGTCGCGGCTTGCGGCGCTGAAGCTGTCGCTGACCGATGTATCGAAGGCGATCGGCGCGACGAACGTTTTGATGGCGACGGGACGTATTGAGGATCACGACAAGCTATACCTCGTCGTCGCCGATGCGCCGCTCACCGAGGTGGATGCGCTCAAGCGCGTCGTGGTGGCGGCCAACGGACCCACTGAAGTTCGGCTCGGCGACGTCGCGCGCGTCTACCGCGGCGTCGTGCCGCAATGGATTCGCGTCACTGCCGACGGCCGCGATGCCGTGCTCGTCAACATCTACCAGCAGCCCGGCGCAAACAGCGTCGCGATGGCGCGCGCCGTGCGCGACAAGCTGACGGCTTTCGAGCGCCAGCTGCCGCCAGGCGTCCACCTCGCGAACTGGTACGATCAGAGCCAGCTCGTCGTCGCATCGGCAGCGAGCGTGCGCGACGCGATCTTCATCGGCGTCCTGCTCGCGGCCTTCACGCTGTTTGCGTTTTTGCGCAACTGGAAAATCACGGCGATCGCCGTCGCGCTTGTGCCTGTCGTGATGGCGTCGACGATCCTGCTGCTCGACCTGTTTGGCATGGGCTTCAACATTATGACGCTCGGCGGCATGGCGGCG
>CAYPWK010000488.1:0-4362 GCA_964414365.1 uncultured Burkholderia sp. | reverse complement strand
CGGGATCGAGCGAGCCGAGCGGCACAATTTCAGTGACCTGCGCGATCGTGACCGATGCGGCCATCGCCATGATCGGACCGAAATTGCGTGCGGTCTTGCGGTAGACGAGGTTGCCCCAGCGATCGCCGCGGTACGCCTTGATGAGGGCGAAGTCGGCCTTGATGGGATATTCGAGCACGTACTGCTTGCCGTCGATCTCGCGCGTTTCCTTGCCCTCGGCCAAGAGCGTGCCGTACCCCGTCGGCGTGAAGACGGCGCCGAGGCCGGCGCCCGCTGCCTGAATGCGCACGGCGAGATTGCCCTGCGGCACGAGCTCGAGCTCGATCTCGCCCGCGCGATAGAGCGCGTCGAAGATCTGCGAGTCGGCCTGGCGCGGAAAGGAGCAGACGATCTTGCGCACGCGCCGCGCCTTCAGCAACGCTGCAAGCCCGAGCTCGCCGTTGCCCGCGTTGTTGTTGACGATGGTGAGGTCCTTCGCGCCTTGCTCAATCAATGCGTCGATGAGCTCCGCGGGCTGCCCGGCCGTGCCGAAGCCGCCAATCATCACGGTGGCGCCGTCGAAGATGCCGGCCACGGCCTCTTCAGGCGAGGAAACGGTTTTGTCGATCATAGGATTGGCCTGTCGCGCGCTCGAACGAGCGCTTGCGTCGCTGTCATGTCGGTCGTCAATGTACGCGCCGCGCGCGACGACCGTCAATGGCGATTATCGGAAAACTGTTCGGTGATCGAACAACGGTTGTTCGATCACCGAACAAATCAATTAAAATGCGGCGAGTCAACGCAGGAGAGCCCGCATGAACGAACCGCTTCAATCGCCCACCGCTGCGCCGGAAGGCGTCCCTATAGGCAGCGCGAGCCCTACCGGCGAGAGCGATCCCGATTTCATGATGTCGTTGGCGCGGGGGCTCTCGGTGATTCAGGCGTTCTCGCCGCAGCGCCGCGTGCTGACGATTTCGCAGATCAGTCAGCGCACGGGCATACCGCGCGCCGCCGTACGGCGCTGCCTGCACACGCTCGGCAAGCTTGGCTTCGTCAGCGCCGAGGACGGCCGCAACTTCTCGCTGCGCCCACGGATCCTCGCGCTCGGGCACGCGTACCTGGCGTCGACGCCGCTCGCGAATGCCGCCCAGCCAGTGCTGCGCCATATCAGCAATACGCTGAACGAATCGAGTTCGGTCGCGATTCTCGACGGCGATGAAATCCTTTACATCGCACGCGCCTTCACGTCGCGGATCATGACGATCGATCTGCATGTCGGCAGCCGGTTGCCGGCCTACTGCACGTCGATGGGACGTGTGCTGTTGTCTCATCTGCCGAGTGAGCAGCTCGACGCCTATTTGGACCGCGCGAAGCTGATCCAGCACACGCCGAATACGATCGTCTCGCGCGACGGCTTGCGCGCTGCACTCGAATCGGTACGCCGGGAAGGCTACGCCGTGAACGATCAGGAACTGGAAATCGGCCTGCGCTCGATCGCCGTGCCGATCGAGGCGCCCGACGGCCGCGTCGTGGCCGCGCTGAATGTCGGTGCGCAAGCCGCTCGCGTCTCGGTCGCGGAGATGGAGAGTCGTTTCCTGCCCGTCTTGAAGGACGGGGCGCGAGAGCTTGGCTTGCTGCTGAACTGACGGCGGCGCGCTCTCGCTGCGCCGAGCATCTGCGCACGTCAGCAGAGGGGCCTTTAGCCAGCGAGAGCCCCGCTGACCGCACTCATGGCGCCCGCGAACGGCGCGAGCCCCTCATCTCTTGAAATTTTCCGCGCAGTTCCTATCTTCGGTTTCGCTCGGGCAGCAGCGCTCGATGTTGCTGCCCGGTGTTTCGATTTTTTTGCCGGTTTCCGGTGGGCGGATGGGAGCGCGTTGCTCCTTTCGCCTTCATTTGGCGCCAGGAGGATATGACCATGAGCGACCTCTACTTCGGAACTGACCTTTTCAGCGAACTCGATCGTTTGCAGCGGCAGATGATGGGCTTGTTCACGGGTTTCCCGTCGAGCATCCGCGCGATGCAACTTTCCGCTTTTCCGCAGGTGAACATCGGCTCGACCGACGATTCGATCGAGATTGTCGCCTTTGCGCCGGGCCTGGATCCCTCGAAGATCGAAGTGTCGATCGACAAGGGGCTGCTCACGTTGAGCGGCGAACGCAAGTCCGCGCTGCCCGAGCCGGGCGACGAAACGCGCATCTATGCGCAAGAGCGCTTTGCCGGTAGTTTCCGCCGCGTGGTCGAGTTGCCGCAGTCCGCCGATCCCGACAAGGTCGATGCGCGGTACGAAAACGGCTGTTTGATGGTCAGCGTCGGCAAGCGTGAGTCGTCGAAGCCGCGCGTCGTAGCGGTTCACTAATCGAAGGAGGACTGATCATGAGCGACACCACCCAATTGACTGAGCGTAACGAGCAGGCGGTCGCGCGTCGCGAGGGCGAATCGGTGCGTCCGGTCAAGGTCACGCCGGCCGTCGATGTCTATGAAGACAAGCAAGGCATCACGCTCTGGGCCGATCTGCCCGGCGTGAGCAAAGAGAAGCTCCAGATCAACGTGCACGACGGCAGCCTTTCGATCGAAGCGGAGGCCGTCGTGGCGACGCCGGGCAACCTGCGCGTGCAGCACGTCGAGATGCGAGAGCCGCGCTTCGCTCGCACATTCAAGCTGAGCCCCGAGCTCGATACATCGAAGATCGAGGCCGAACTGCGCGACGGCGTGCTGAAGCTGACGATTCCGCGTCACGAGGAAGCGCAGCCACGGCGCATCGAAGTCAAAGCGAGCTGACCCGACTGCGTCGCTCGAAAGAACTGACAAGAGGAGCGCCCCGGTCGTCGATCGGGGGAACAATCCAATGGCGGAACCGCGCGCTTGCATCGCACGCATTGCGTTGCGAGCGCGCCCCTATTTTGTCGCGGAGACCCCTTATCCTGTTGTGACGGCCGGCGCTCTCGATCGTCTTGCGCGTTCCGCGATGGCGGCAATAACGAGCGCTTCAGCCGTAGCGACGATGAGCCAGAACACCAGCTCTAGCGCGACGAGCACGATGGGTTCTCCGAACAAATTAAATGGCGTGAAGAATTCGAAGAACAGGTAGGCGAGCACGAAGTTCAGACCGGCGAACCGAATCGCCCTCGGCATCACACCGATCGGCCAATGGGGCGCGAGCCAATCATAGATCGCGGCGTGAACCACGCCAAAAATCAGGAGCCCAATCAACATTGGGGCAGGCGCGGCGACGATTTTCGGCAGTGGCTCCAGTTGCGTCCACACGGCGACGAACTTACCGCTTTGCAACGGCGAGGCGAGTAAGACTCCGCCACCCGTCCATCCGAAACCCAGCAGACGAAACGTCAGCAGCATCGCCAGATTCAGCGTCACGCCGCCTGCCAATCCCGCACCGAGCTTGCTCATTGCTTGCTCCTTGTTAGGAGGACGAGGCCGAGAATCTCGCCGTCCGCGCAATTGTATGTGCTGGAGCGACTTCTCCCAAGCAGGCTTCCTCGGGCCCCCGAGCGCGTGATCCCGCTCGCGGAAACGTCTCGCGCCGCGGCCATTGCTAATGCGGAGGTTCATGAAGTTCCATCGAAACATCACGCTGCCGGTCATTTTTGCCATTGCGTGGCAAAGCCAACACTGCCGGCAACGTCATTCATCGGCTCGCCGCCGTCGCATGTTATTGTCCGCCGCGCGTTCGAGTCGAGAGGCGGGTTGCCGAACGAGCTACGGTTCCGTTCGTTTGTCCTTTGGCGCTTAAGCTATGGCGCCGGTCACATGCAACTCGACGGCTCGAGCGAAGTCCCAAGCTCAAGCACGCCGCAAGGGCGGTATCAAAGAATTCATATGAATGGAGTACAGAGACTGGAGCAGACGACGATCGTCGTCGTCGATGACGACCCCTCCAGTAGAGAATCGTTGACGATGATGTTCCAAGCGGAAGGGGCGCGCGTTATCGCAGCCCACGATGCCGAGGAAGGTGTCGAAGCCGCTTTGAGCATGATGCCCGACGCAGTGGTCTGTGACCTCGACTTGCCGGCGATGGATGGCTTTTATCTGATCCAGCGGTTGCGTGATGACGAGATCCGTCACAATCGGCCGCCGGCCGTTTCGGTCGCAATCACGGGCCATACTGACGACGCCTATCGACTGCGCAGCATTGGCGAAGGCTTCCAGCACTTCATGACGAAGCCGGCCGAGCCCGACCGCCTCATCACGCTTATCGCCGAAGCCGTCGCCGAGCGCGCCGCGAGTTGACTCGCTGCACAGCGACGATCAAGCCGCCGGTGGAACCCACCATGCCTTCGGCGCATTGCGCTCGGCAGGGAGGCGGCTGCCCCTTGGCGGCAGTACTTTTTGCAAACCTTTCCGGTTAAAACTAGCGTTCCATGC
>CAYPWK010000487.1:0-4380 GCA_964414365.1 uncultured Burkholderia sp. | reverse complement strand
CCGCACACTCAAACCCAACCTTGCCAACGGGGAGGTGTTCATATAAGGACGTCAATCGATATGTCTCCTCTCATCCAGCGGCTCAGTGCTGCGCCGGTTGGGCGCCGCACACCACGAGCGCGTCGAGCGCCAGCACGCGGTCCGGATAGGCCACCAGCGGGTTGACGTCGATCTCGGTGATTTCGGGGTTGGCGCGCATCTGGTCGGCAATCGCCGCCACGGCTTGCGCCACCGCCTTCACGTCGACGCCTGCCGCGCCACGCACGCCCTCGAGCATCGCCGCGGCTTTGAGGCGGCCGAGTTCGACCACGATGTCCGCTTCCGACATGTCGACCGGCAAGAGGCGCACGTCCTTGAGCACTTCGATAAAGATGCCGCCGAGACCGACCAGCACGACCGGACCCCAGTCGGCGTCGCGCTTGGCGCCCACCACGAGTTCCAGACCGCGCGGGCCCATTGCCTCGACGAGCACGCCGTCGAGCACCAGCTCCGGACGGTGCGATTTCACGCTCTCATGGAGCTTGTCCCAGCCCGTCCGCAGTGCCGCGGCGTCGGCGAGGCCGACGACCACGCCCCCTACGTCGCTCTTGTGCGGCAGCTCGCTCGCCTGGGCCTTCAGCACCACCGGGTAGCCAATTTCGTCGGCGACCCTGACCGCTTCGTCGATCGACTTCGCGAGGCCGCCCTTCGGCACCGGCAGACCCGCCGCGGCGAGCCAGCGCTTGCCCTGGTATTCGGCGAAGATGCCGTTCGGCGGCACGGCGCCCGGCAGCGGGATCGCCTTGGGCGCCTCACTGCGGGCGCGTTCAGCGCGTGCCAGCGACTCGCCATATGAAGCCACGCGGGCGCAGGCGCGCAGGGCGCGATCCGGCGAACGGAAGAACGGCACGCCGCTGGCGGCGATCGCTTCCGTGAAAAAGTCTTCGAGTGGGTTGTTGTCCCCCATCACAGCGAGCACGGCAGGCTTCGTTGCGCGCGCAAGTGCCGGCACCAGGTGATCGGCCTTGTCACGCTGGGCGATGGACGGACCGCCCATGATCGAGAGCACGAGCGAACCGATGTTAGGATCGGCTAGCACTGTATCGATGAGCTCGCCGATGAGGCCAGGGTTGCGCACGCCGATTGTCGTGTAGTCGAGCGGGTTATCGGCCACGGCGTAGTCGGGCAACAGTTCGGTCAGCTTCTTGAGCGTCGGATCGGCCAGGCGCGGCAGCGTCAGGCCGATGTCCTCGGCGAAATCGAGTGTAATGTTCTTGACCGCGCCAGAAGCCGTCATCACGGCCGTACCGGCTGCCGGGGGCACCGGGAAGCGTGCCAGGATGGCCGTAGTGTCGAACAGCTCGTCGAGTGAATCGACGACCACCACGCCTTCGCGTGCCAGCAGCACGCTCGCGCTCGCGTGATCGCCCGCCAGTGCACCAGTGTGCGACTGCGCCGCCTCACGGGCACGCGCGCTCTTGCCCGGCATCAGCATCACGATGGGCTTGCCTGCGGCGCGCGCTTCTCGTGCCAGTTGCAAGAAGGTTTGCGGACGGCGGATCTGTTCGGCGTAAACCGCGATCGCGCTCGTTTGCGGATCGGCGATGAACCACGCCAGATAGTCTTCGATACCGAGGCTTGCTTCGTTACCGGTCGACACGGTTGCCGTCATGGGCTGGCCGCGGCCCATGAACGCATCGCGCAGGTTCGCGGCCATCGCACCGCTTTGCGCCACCACGCCCACACCGCGGCGGCCGCCCGTCGGGTATGGCGCCACGGCTTCGAAAGTCACCGGCACACCGGCCTCGAAATTCGTGAAACCCATGCAGTTCGGGCCGATCAGCGCCACGCCGCCTTCTGCCGCGACGCGCGCCAGCTCTTCCTGTTTCGCCCGGCCTTCGTCGCCGGCCTCGGCATAGCCGGACGCGAAGATCACGGCTGCGCCGGCCTTCAGCGTGCCGAGCGTGCGCACCGTATCGAGCACCCCCGACTCGGGAATGCACAGCACCACCAGATCGATGCCTTGCGGTAGCGCCTCGACACTGTTTACGCAGGAACGGCCGCTGATTTCCTGACTGCTGCGCGACACGAGGTGAATATCGCCCGCGTACCCGAAACGCTCGAGGTTCTGCAGCACGAAATTACCGAACGCACGCGGATCGGCGGACGCGCCGACGATCGCAATCGACTTCGGCTTGAGCACACGCTCGACAGGCTGCACGCCGGCGACATCTATAACGCTCTTGCTCATCTGATCAGACCTGTGATGTTGACTGAATGAGGACCTGGCATACCAGATCCGTCTGCGATGAAACGCATTCTGGCATACCAGAAGCCCATTCTCAATACACCAGAGACAAAAACAGTGCCTTGGTACTTTCCCTATGGCGTACTGCCCGGCCGCCGCGGCGGCGACGCAGCCCATTGAATCGCCAGTGTTTTTGGCGCTTTGCGCCAGCATGCGGAGCGCATATCCGGCCGAACCAGCGCAGGCGTCGGCTTGAATACCACAAAGCAGTACTGGTATATTTAAGCCACTTCCGAATCTACGCGACCGAACGCCTCCATGAAATCTGCAGTCGACCCCATGCTCGAGGGTGCGCAGCGCGACGCGCCTGAGTCGCTGCCTGCGCCCGCGGGCAGCAGGGCGGCTAGTCTCGCGAGCGACGTTCGCGCCACCCTGCAGGCCGAGATCGAACAGGGCAAGCTCGCCCCGGGCGCGCCGATCGACGAGCGAGCGCTCGCCGCCCGCTTCAATGTGTCACGCACGCCGGTGCGTGAGGCGCTTCAGCATCTGGTCGCGCGCGAACTGGTCGTGATCTCGCCGCGCCAGGGCATTGCCGTCGCGCGCTTGTCGATTGCCAAGGTGCGCGCGATGCTCGAGTACATCGGCGAGCTCGAGGCGCTCTGCGCGCGTTTCGCAGCGCGCCGCGTCAGCGACGAACTGCGCGAACAGCTGGATCAGATGCTGATGGCGTGCCAGCAAGCCGCCCTCGCGGGTGATTCGTCCCAGTATGCGATCGCCAACACACAGTTTCACGAGCTGATTTACGAAGGCAGCCGCAACGAGTACCTGGCCGAACAGATTCGCTCGGCTCGCCGCAGTTCGGCACGCTACCGTGTGGCAGACCTGCGCAACCGCAGCCAGATCGCGCGTTCGCTGCAAGAGCACTTCGAAATCGCGCGCGCCATCCAGAACGGCCATGAAAGCCAGGCGGCCGAAGCCATGAGAAAGCACGTGCCGGCCGGCACCACCGGCTTTTCCGAATTCCTCGCGGCCGTGCCGCGCCACTTCTTTGATCTCGGCGCGGACTGATGCGCCCTTGACCACAACGAATCACTCGGAGGAGACATGCCCCAATCCATCGACGTTTCAGGCCTCGCGCACAAGGTGCCGATCCCAGTCGGTTCGCGCGTCGGCAACGTGCTGTGCTCGTCGGCGATTGCCGGCAAGGACCCCGTGATCGGCAAGCTCGCCGATACGCCGGCCGAACAGGCGCGTCTCGCGTTCGAAAACGTCCAGCGCTTTCTCGCGGCAGGCGGCGCCACGCTGGATCACGTAGTGAAACTCGCCGTCTACGTCAAGGACGACTCGGTGCGCGAGCACATCAACACGCATTGGCTCGCCCTCTGGCCCGATGCCGCCCATCGCCCGGCTCGTCACGTGACCGTGCACGACCTGCAACACGGCATGGTCATCCAACTCGAAGTCCTTGCGGTGGTGGCGTAAGCGCCGCGAACCCTTTGGCTCTCCACTCAACTGAACACTGAACAGAACTGAGGCTCAACCATGATCATCGATTCGCACGCCCACGTTGTCATGCCGCCGCAAAGCTTCCGCTACATGGCAGAACTGGTCGGCGGCCGAGCGAACCCATCGCAAATTCGCGCCGCGCTCGGCGATTGGCCGGTCAGCGCCGAGGCGATCCGCGGCGGCCGCGCCGCCTACGCCGACCATGCCTGGGCCACGCGCACGCGGCGGCGGCTGGCCGGCGACAGCGCCCGTCTCGGGCGCCTGCTGGCCGACGCCGGTCTCGAGCCCCTGGGCGGGACCAGCCTCTTCCAGCTCGCGGGCGCGCCGCGCGCCGACGCCGTGTTCGACCGGCTCGCCCGGTCCGGCATACTGGTGCGGCCGTTCGCGGACGGGCGGCGCCTTCGCTTCGGCCTGCCCGGCCGGCCAGCGGACTGGGCCCGCCTCGCCGCCGCGCTCTCGGAGAGCCGATCATGAGCCAAGACGAAGACCGCGATCGGCCTCTGATGCGAGCGACACGCCGCGAGGCGATGATCAGGGTGGGGATCGGGATGGGGATCGGGATCAGCGCGGCGGCGCTGGGCGGGGCCGCGCCCGCCCCACCGCGCCGGATCGTCTCGCTCAACCCCTGCCTGGACGCGATCCTGGTT
>CAYPWK010000486.1:0-4393 GCA_964414365.1 uncultured Burkholderia sp. | reverse complement strand
TGCGCACTTGGCTCGTGAGATTACCGGCCATGAAGTTCACGTTGTCGGTCAGATCTTTCCAGGTGCCCGCCACGCCCTGCACATCCGCTTGCCCGCCGAGCTTGCCTTCGGTCCCGACCTCGCGGGCCACGCGTGTGACTTCCGATGCGAACGATCTCAACTGATCCACCATCGTGTTGATCGTATTTTTCAGTTCGAGAATCTCGCCTTTCACATCGACGGTGATCTTCTTGGAGAGATCGCCAGCCGCGACTGCCTTCGTGACCTCCGCGATGTTGCGCACCTGGCTCGTCAGATTGCCTGCCATCGAGTTGACCGAATCGGTCAGGTCTTTCCACGTTCCTGCCACGCCTTGAACGTCGGCTTGTCCGCCGAGCTTGCCTTCGGTACCGACCTCACGCGCCACGCGCGTGACTTCGACGGCGAACGTACTGAGTTGCTCCACCATCGTATTGATCGTCTTGGCAGTACGCAGGAACTCGCCCTGCAAGGCACGCCCGTCTGCTTCGAGCGCCATGCTCTTCGAGAGATCGCCTTGCGCCACCGCGCCGATTACGCGCGCGACCTCGCTTGTCGGGTGCACCAGGTCCGTGATCAGCGAATTCACGGCATCGATCGACTCGCGCCAGAATCCGCGCGCGTGGGGGAGGGCCGCGCGTTCCGTCAGGCGACCTTCCTTGCCGACCACCCGGCTCAACCGGCTCAACTCCTCCGACATGCGGACGTTTTGTTCGACGACGTCGTTAAAGAGCTGCGCTAATTTGCCATGCATGCCGGTCCATTCTGGCGGCAACGACGCAACGTCGCCTTTTTGCAGTGCGGAAAGAGAGGCCAGAATGGCTTTCGTGCGCTGGTGTCCGGCATTGACGCCCTCAAACAAGACATTCACGTGCGATGCGGTGTCGAGCCAAATGCCGGCCAGCGCGTCGCTTTGGAGCGCGGCGTCGCAAGGAGCGACTTCCCGGGCGGACAGATTCCGTGACATCCGTGCCACATCCTGAGCAATGCGGCCGCTTTGCGCGGCCAAGGCGTTGAACTCGGCGGCAGCCTTGCCGGCGTCGCCAGCCCATGTGTCGGGTAATCGAAAGGAAGCGTCGCCTCGGCGGAGCGCCTCAAGGGCGTCGGCTATCAGCGCGAATTGGTCAGCGGCTCGCCGCGGCGC
This sequence comes from uncultured Burkholderia sp., assembly GCA_964414365.1. Lineage (GTDB taxonomy): Bacteria > Pseudomonadota > Gammaproteobacteria > Burkholderiales > Burkholderiaceae > Trinickia. The sequence goes on along the minus strand of CAYPWK010000486.1, from coordinate 3,231 downwards.
CTCCACTGCAGATATTTCCATGCGTTCCTCACCCGACACAAATTAATAAGTAATCCTTACCGTTATGACGCGAATAGCGCCCTAATGGCGGTGTAATCCTAGCTGGGCATCGCAAGGATAGTCGAAAACCATGCAGGGGAACCTCCGTGACAACCGGGGGTCCTTTCGTCCGTTGCCGAGCGGTCTCTGTGCCGGTTCCGCGTTTGTCGGGGAGATTGAAGAGAGAGACTCGTTAGCGTCGCAAAGCAAACTCAATCGCTGCGGCTTGGAAAGATCGCTCTTGTCCCAGGGGATCCTGTAAAAGCGCGCTCGGCGCCTTTTATGAAGTGAGGCGTCATTGCGCGCAAAGCCAACGCGAAAGCCGTTTTGCGTTTTTGGCCGAATGCGTCAGAAGGACAGCCGTTCCGTCCGCGAATTGGAAGTGTTGGACGAGGACCAGTATCCGAGCGGCGGGTGAGTCGGCGCGATCGGCCGACAAGAGGAGATCGGGGTCACGCCTGCAACAGACTTCCCGATCGGTAAGGCTGCGCGCCGGCGACGCGAGCGATCTCCATACCGGCCGTCGCGAAGCGCGCACGATGGCGCACGTAGAGCACGCCGGCAAATGTGTTCTTGATCGTGACGACGCGATCAGTCAGCGGATCGACGATATCGGCTACCGCCTGTCCCGCTTCGAGCCAGACGCCCGTCTCCGAGCGGAAGACGAGCACGCCGGAAATCGGTGCAACGAGGGGCTCGGTGCCGGCGAGCGGCGTTGCCGCGAATGCGAGCGGTGGCATCGATGCGGGCGTGCCTTCGACGATACCTCGATGAGTCAGGTATTCGACGATCGCCTGTGAATCATGCTCGGCGTGTTCGTACGAGACGTCGCTTTGACCGCGCAGCTCGATCGTGACTGAAATGGAGCCGTTCGGAATCGGATAGCTATCGCCGAACCGCTCGTTGAGTTCCGACCAGCAGAAACTATGGATTTCCTCGAACGGGCTGCCGACCGAATTCAGAACAAGCAGCGATGCCTTCGCATCGAGATAGCATGCGAGCGGCTCGACGTCGGGCCAGAGATCGGGATTCGTGTAGATGTGCATCGCGGCTTCGAAGTCGCAATGCAGGTCGAGCACGATGTCGGCGTCGCATGAGAGGCGCTGTAATGCAAGACGCTGCGATTGAAGCTCTGTCCGCGGCGTTTGCTCGTCGAGTGCCTCGCGCATCGCCGCGCGCACGATTTTCCGGTTTTCGGCAACGTCGCTCGTGAGTCGGCCGTCGACGCGCGGCGTGACGAGCGCGGCGAGGTCATAAAAGTTGCGATTGAAGTTGCTGGCCGTATTGGTTTCGAAACGGCCAATCAATTGGCCGAGCAAATGCTGATTGAGGCCGATAGGATTCGGCACGGGGACGACGACGACCTCGCCGCGCAGCTTGCCGTCCGCTTCGAGCGCGGCGAGTTTGCGGCGCAGCGCCCAAGATACGAGCATGCCGGGCAGCTCGTCGGCATGGAGCGAGGACTGAATGTAAGCCTTTTGCGGCGCGCCGGCGGGGCCGTAGTGGAAGCTTGTCAGATGCCGCTCGGTGCCCAGTGCGGGGGAGATCAGCGGGTGGGTCTCGATATGCATGTTATTGCGCCGCGGACCTTCACGGCGAGAACGCTAAGAGCGTTCGATTGTACGCTGAGCGCCATACAACGGATGCGCAACGATGGACAAACAGAAAGGGCTCCACGCTTGGCGGAGCCCTTGGTCTAGACGCGAGTCGCTTTGCAGCGGCGCGTCCGCTCCGATCAGCTGCTGGATTTCGGCGACACGTCGAAGTCGAAGTACTTCTTCTCCAGTGTCTTGTAAGTGCCGTCCTTCATCATGCCGTCGATGGCTTTGTCGACGGCGGCCTTGAGGTCCTTGTCTTCCTTGCGCATCCCCATGGCGGCGGCGCCGCTCGGGATCGGCTGCCCAGCTTCAGCGAATCCTGCTCCGCGCGATTGCTTCAGGAAGCCTAGGTCCGCCTGCACTTTATCTTGCAGGGCGGCGTCGAGACGGCCCGACAGCAGGTCTTGATAAACCTGATCCTGGTTCTGATAGGGGACGACCTTCACGCCGGCCGGCTCCCAGTTCTTCTTCGCATAAGCTTCCTGTGTCGTGCCTTGCTCGACGCCGACGGATTTACCCTTCAGCGAAGCGGCTGTGGGCAGCAGGCCCGAACCCTTCTTCGCGACGAGCGCAGTGGGCGTATCGAACAACGGCTTCGAGAAGGCGATCTGTTGCTCTCGCTCCGGCGTGATCGTCATCGACGAGAGGACACCGTCGAACTTGCGTGCCTTGAGCCCGGGAATCAAGCCGTCGAAGTCGTTCTCGACCCAGACGCACTTCGCCTGCACGCGTTTGCAGATTTCGTTGCCGAGGTCGATATCGAAGCCGACGAGCTTGCCGTCCGGCGCTTTCGATTCGAACGGGGCATAGCTCGCATCGACGCCGATGCGGATTTCTTTCCATTCTTTTGCTTGTGCAGCGCCGGCACAAGCGAATGCTGCGATGGCTACCGCGGCAAATAGTTTTTTCACGTTGACTCCTCGAAGCAGTTCGTCGATCCCCCTTGCGGTTGTGCCGCATGAGGGCGGTGGTTATCTCGGCTGCCGGCGTTAGCCGGCAACGCGGCGCACATAATACCAAGACAAAATGGGGACGGCTGGTAGCACGATCATGCCGCATAGCGGCCAATGCATCGGCCCATCGGTCGAGAGGAACTCGATCTGATTGACGTCGGCGAGCAACGGTTGCAGAAAAGCGCCGATGCTTTCTCCGCACATGCAAAACGTCCTATCGCAGTAGTCCGACCCGATCACTGCGACACAGGCCGCGGCCAAACCGTAGCTCAGGGAATCGATGCCCAGGGGGATACGACTCGTTATTGCGTCCGATATCGCGAGCAAAAGGTGAGTTGATCTCGCGATGAAGCGACCATGCACGGTCCCCGCCGGTGGAGCCTATCATGTCAATACAAATGTCAAGGCGCCGCTATGCTACGTAGCATAGCGGCCATATTTTCCGGACACGTGCCTGCGATACGATATGCGCTGTCCGCCGCGCTTGCGAGTGACTTCATTCTTTCGTTTTCCCTGCATTTTCCGGGTGCCATCTCGTCTATCCTACTTTGTCCGCCATTGTCGCCGTGCCCGATCTCATGCTCACCCCGCTCGCTCTAATCGGCATCGTAATCGTGTCTTGCCTGATGAGCGTCGGGATC
>CAYPWK010000485.1:0-4413 GCA_964414365.1 uncultured Burkholderia sp. | reverse complement strand
GGGAAGACGCTTTGCAAGCCCATGGTCGGCCGCTCGGGTCGCTTACTTCGCGGGCTCGAACAACGCGCCGTAGCTCGGAATCTGCTTTTGCAACGCGTCGCGCAGGTGCGTCGAGGCGAGGAAGAAGGCGGTCTCGCCCTTGGCGTTCGCGCCGTCGTTCTTGTACGCGAGCACGATCTCGCCCACGTTCTCGCCGTGCACGTCGCGCAGCGGCAGCATCATGACGAACTTCTTGACGGTGTCGTTGGGGCGATGCCAGCGCGGGTCGACGATCGTGATGCCCTTTTTCGAGATGTCGATATCGTCCGGATCGTCGGCATTGCCGATGCGATCGAGGTAGGAGCCGGCGAACATCGTGTAAGCGTCCTGCATACCGGGGGGGACACCATGCAACGTCACGCTGAGCAGCTCGGGATGCTCTCGCATGATTTGCTCTGACAGAGTCTGTGCGTAAATCTTCTGGCTCGGCGGCGTCCAGTTTTTGGCGTGAGGTTCGGGCGCCGTGGCAGTGGCATCGGCCGCATACAGCGCGCTAGCCGATACGACACCGATCGTCGCGGCGAGCAGGGTTTGGGTCAGCAACTTCATGGCTCTCCTCTCATGGTCCTTTTCAATTCGCCTGGTCGAGCTTGGCGAGTTCCTCATTGACGACCGCCGGGGTTAGCGGGATGTAGACGCCTTCCTTGGCGACCACGTCCTGTCCCTCCCGGCTCAGTACGAGCTTCAGGAACTCCTTGATCTTCGGCTGCAGCGGCTCGCCCGGTTTCTTGTTGACGAAGATGTACACGTAACGCGACAGCGGGTACTTGTGCGTGTACACGTTTTGCAGCGTCGGCGCGAGGAATGGCCCGCCTTCTTCGGCCGCGAGCGGCACGACCTTCACGTTCGGCGTGACGTTCGCGAGCAGCGCGTAGGTCAGCCCACCCGGGTGCGTCGCCATGTCCTGGGCGGCCACCGTAAACGCATGCGTGAAACCCTTGCCCTTGACGAACTGGATGTTGTCCTTGTATTCGCCGCCCTCCAGCAGGTTCAGCTTGAGGAAATATTCGATGCCGTTGACGGGTTTCAGGCCATAGAGATGAATCGGCCGATTGGCCCATTCGCCGCCCAGTCCGAGATCACCCCACGTACTGATGTCGGCGTGTCCGCGATTGCGCGTCTTCGAATAGATCGCGTCGAGCTGGGCCAGCGTTAATCCCTTGATCGGGTTGTCCTTGTCGACCAGTACGACCGACGTCGCCGTCTTGCCGAGCGAGCCGACACTGCCCGTCGCGACGCGAATCGCCAGCGGCTTGTAGCCGTACTTGTCGACGAACGCTTTCTCCTCCGCCGGCAGCAGTTCACGCCCGACCGGTGCCATATCCGCGGTGCCGTTGGTCAGCGCCGGGCCGCCGGAGCCCGATGCCTTCGCCTCCATGGTCACGCTCAGCCGCGGATACGCCTTGCGGTAGAGCTTGATCCATCCGAGCGTGATTTCGTCCATCACGTCGGCGCCGACGAGACGCAGTTCTTCTTCCGGTACCGACTCGACGGTGCCCGGATGCCAGCTTGGAATCGACGGGTCCACCTTGAGATGATGCTCCACGGCCGCATATTTCAGCGCGAATGCCGGCGGCGACGTCAGTGCGCCGAGCGCCGCCATGCCGATCATCGCGGCGGCCGATACAGCCGCAGACTTGCGCAATGTGCCAATCTCCTTCTTCTGCTTCATGGTCGTCTCCTGATTGAACTAAGCCAAGATGTGGTCGTGAGGTCGCTTTCGTCGGGGCGATTGCTTGAGTGCTGCAAGTCTGCGTGCGCGGGCCGGGCTAGTGCGTTGGTGGCGGTGCCGTCACATGCCCGGCTCGACGGAGCGTCGTGCATGCCACCATGGTGGGACGCGAAGTTAAAGCCGACCTGAAATTTTCCTGAACGTATTTTCAGTTGACCGCTGGCGATCGTTAATACAAGAGCATTGGCTGATGCAGCGTGTACAGGGCGGGCGTGCAGGCGCCGATGGTGCCTGAACGATGAAAGCGCACACCATGTAAGTAGCGACATAACGGCTCGTGCGCGGACCTGTAAGCGGGAATCGAAAGCGGCCACTTTACATCTCGCTGCAAAGGACAATGCGATGTGCGCTGGTCATACCCAGCCCGGTGTTGAGGGCACTGTCCGTGCCGCGCATCAAAGGCACCCTAAGAATTCCTTAAATTTTTTTAATTTAGGTTTCAGTTTTTGTTCATCCGGCCTCGCTATTGTTGGACCGTGGTCAGCAATTCGAGAATCTCTGCCGTGCAAAGGCTCGCGCATCATCAAAAGCGTTCTTTTGCTGCCATCGGGTCAAGACACGATATATCCATGCAGACGAAGGAGAGCAATCATGCGCACCGCCGACAACTCCCTGCACTTTATTGTCGACAAGTGGCTGGGCATGGGACTGGCGGACCAGATCCGGGTCATGCGCTTCGGACGCATGCCGGCTGGCCGCCGGCGTTATGCACTGGTGCAGACGCGGCGGCCGACCGGGGTGAGGTCGATGTTTTTCTTCCGCCATGACAATGGGGTGTGGTGCGTATTCCCGCCGATCGAGGCGAGCCCGGCGCGGCAATTCTGTGCGCTGTGCATGCCGCAGAGCTGCGATTGCAATGACTGATGGGGAGTTGTACTAAGTCACGAATGACGCCAGTTCACGTTTTCCCCCACCTGCCTCACAATCGAGCTATACGCCGTTCGATTGGCAGTAAGCTTCCGTCGCTGGTATCGATGGGTCGAGGGTTTCAAGAAATACTTGCGCAGAACGCGTTCGATGCGGTGCTAGCTGGATGCCCAATCATATGAGCCTATGAACCCCTGCCGCAGGACGCTTGCGATGGCCGGAATTGCGCTTGCCGCGCTTCCGCCCCTCGCCGTGTCCATGAACGCTCCGCCGATCACGATCCGTTTCAGCACCGTCGCATCCGGGGATTCGCCGCGCGGACGCGCCGCGCAAAAGTTCAAAGACTTGGTGGAGGCGCGCACCGGCGGTCGAGCTCGCGTCGAGATCTTCTTCGACAGCACGCTGTACGCACAAAGGGACGAGCTCCAGGCGTTGCAGCTCGGCGCCGTGCAGGTCGTGTGCGCGGATCTGCACGCCTTCAGCTCGCTGGGGTTGAGCGATTTCGACGCATTCGAGCTTCCTTACCTATTCGACTCGTACGCATCGTTGCGCAGGGTGACGAGCGGCCCAGTCGGCGCGCGCCTGCTCGACCAGCTGAGGGATAAGGGCATCGAGGGACTCGGCTTCTGGGACGTCGGTTTCAAGCAGTTGACCGCGAACCGTCCATTGCGCATGCCCGAGGACGCGCGCGGCTTGTCCATCCGCATCACATATTCGCGCGTGAGCGACCTGGAGGTGCGGGTGCTCGGCGCAATTCCACAGCCGATGTCGCTCGCCAACACACGCGAGGCACTCGCCTCCGGGGCAGTGGACGCGACTGAATTGCCTGCACAGTTGATCGATGCGAATCGATTCGACGAGGTGCAGCCGTGCCTCATGATCTCGAATCACGCCTACGTCGGCAGCGTGCTCGCGGTGAATCGTCGGTTCTGGGAGAGACTGCCGGGCTACCTACGATCCGCAGTTGCCGATGCTGCACGACAAGCCACGGCGTTCGCCGCGTCGGCCGCGGAAAAGGAAGACGCCGACGCCGTGGCAGCGATCGAGGCGCGAGGTCACATGCGCGTTCTCACGCATTCGGACGCGGAACGGCGGCGCTGGAAGCAAGCATTGATGCCCGTGCATCGCGACAGCGAGCATCGCGTTCCGGCCCAGACGCTGCACGCGATCTATAGCGCAGCGGGGTTCGTTCCGACGTAGCCGCAAGCTACGCGCTTACGCTCGACTGTGGAACTCCACAGTAGTCAGCGCTGCGCGAAAACCTCACGATTCACCACGTTGCTTCTACATCGAGGTGATTCATGGAAACGATGTCTACCTTGGTACGGGCAGGTAGCGTATTGAATCTCGCCGCCGCGGTGGCGTTTGCCATTACCGGCCTTCCCGCGATGGCGTCCGGCGCGACGCCCGGCTCAAAGGACGCCGAAAACTCCAACCAGAGCATCTGGACGCAGAACGTCACGCAGTTCCGCAAGGATCACGCGGTGCAGGGCGGCTACACGAAGAAGTGGGACCTCTCCGACCTGCCGCATTACAAGCCCAAGCGCCAGCTCACCGGGAAGCTTCGCATCTGGGGCAACAACTATATCAAGGACGGTTACCTCGGCGAATACTGGCGCGAGGCGTTCAAGAAGTTCCAGCCCGGCATCGAGATCGAGTACAACCTGCCCACCACGGGCATCGGCATTCCCTCGCTGTCGGCCAAGGCCTCTGATCTGGCGATGAGCCGCAAGGCCATCCTCATGGACCTGCTCACCTTCGAGCAGGTGTACCAC
>CAYPWK010000484.1:0-4449 GCA_964414365.1 uncultured Burkholderia sp. | reverse complement strand
GGAGGAATGCGGGCTGCCCTACGTCGTACGCCCGGTCGACATTTCGAAGGGCGAGCAATTCTTGCCGCAGTTTCTGGCGATCTCACCGAACAATCGGATACCTGCGATCCTCGATCCGAACGGGCCTGGCGGCCGGCCGCTCGCGCTTTTCGAATCCGGCGCGATCCTGATTTATCTCGCCGACAAGACCGGTCAATTCCTGTCGACCGACCCGAACACGCGGTATGAAACGCTGCAGTGGCTGATGTGGCAGATGGGCGGTGTCGGCCCCACGTTCGGTCAGGTCGGCTTCTTCAACAAGTTCGCAGGCAAGGCGTATGAAGACAAGCGTCCGCTGAACCGCTACGCGACGGAATCGGCGCGGCTGCTCGGCGTGCTCGACGAACGCCTTGCGGGGCGCGACTGGGTGATGGGCGCCGATTACAGCATCGCCGATATGTCGTTGCTCGGCTGGGTGCGCAACCTGATCGGCTTTTACGAAGCGCGCGAGCTGGTCGGCTTCGACCGCTTTCTCCACGTGAAGGCATGGCTCGAGCGCGGTCTCGCGCGACCGGCGGTGCAGCGCGGGCTGCAAGTGACCGCGGCCTGATGGAACGACTGGGTCGATCGCATGAACATCCTCCATATTGATTTCAGCCCGCGTGCGCAATCGCACAGCCGCCAGCTTTCTGCTGCGGTCGTCGCAAAGCTTCTCGAGGTCGCGCCCGGCGCCAGCATCAGCCGACGAGACTTCGGCGCTGTTCCGCTGCCGCACGCGACGTCCGGCTACGCGACGGCCCTGTCGACGCCGGCGACGTTGGCAAATCCTTCGAAGGCCGCGCTGCAACTGTCTGAAACGCTCATTCAGGACGTCGAGGCGGCCGATGTGATCGTCATCGGAACGCCGATGAACAACTTCACGATTCCGTCCGTCTTCAAGGCGTGGATCGACCACGTGCTACGCGTCGGCCGGACCATGAAGTCGACGCCGACCGGGAAGGTCGGATTGCTCCGCGATCGTCCGGTGTTCATCGGCATCGCCGCTGGTGGCATCTTTAGCGGCGAGCGCGCGAATCAGCCCGATTTTCTGACGCCGTACCTGTCGGCGGCGTTCGGCTGCATCGGGCTGAACACGCTGCAGTTCCTTCCCGTGCAGGGCACCGCGTTTCTCTCGCCGGACCAAGCCGCATTGGCAATGGGGCAGGCGCTCGCGGCAATCGACGTCTCAACCATCCGAGCGGCCGTGTGCGGCCGCTGACCACGGAGCGTACATCATGAAGATAGTCGTGATCGGCGGTACCGGCCTGATTGGCGCGAAGACGGTTGCCGTTCTGCACGGAAGCGGACACGAGGTTGTCGCGGTGTCGCGCAGATGCGGCGTCGACGTGTTCACCGGCGCAGGGCTCGATGAAGCCGTCGCGGGCGCACACGTGGTGATCGACCTGACCGATGCGCGTTCGTCCGACGCCACGGCGGTGCTGGAATACTTCGAGACCTCCGGCCGCAATCTACTCGCGGCAGAAGCGGCGGCGGGCGTTCGGCACCATGTCGTGCTGTCCGTCGTCGGCACCGACCGCGTACCGGACCAGGGCTATTACCGTGCGAAGGTCGCTCAGGAGAAACTGATCGAGGAATCCGGCATCCCCTATACGATAATCCGGTCGGCCCAGTTCATCGAGTTCTTGCGCAGCATCGCCGACGCGCATACGGACGGGGACGTCGTCAGGCTCCCGCCGGCGCTGCTTCAACCTATCGCGGCCGACGACGTTGCCGCCATCGTGGCGGAAGCGGCGCTCGCGACTCCGCGAAACGGGATTGTCGAGATTGCGGGCCCCGAGCGCGCGCCGTTCGACGATATCGTCGCGCGCTATTTGAAGTCGGTCGGGGATCGGCGGAGTGTCGTGAATGACCCGGACGCCCGATATTTCGGCGGACGGCTCCAGCAAGATTCGCTGGTGCCGTCACGCGAGGCGCGTATCGGGCATCTCGATCTGGACGCGTGGTTGCGCCGCTCGCGAGATCATGAGCATTCGCTGCAACGCGTCGAAATCAAGCCGGTCGATGACGGCGATTTCGACGTCTGGTATCCGTTGTGGAAAGGCTATCAGCGCTTTTACGACGTGAATATTCCGGAGTCCGTGACGCGCTCGACGTGGGCGCGCTTCATGGACCCGTCGGAGCCGATGCATGCAGCGCTTGCGGTAGCGGGCGAACAGGCATTGGGGCTCGTTCACTGGCTGTATCACCGCTCGACGTGGACGAACGAAAACTACTGCTATCTTCAGGATCTGTTCGTTGCGGACGAGGCGCGGGGACGCGGCGTCGGCCGCGCACTGATCGAGCACGTCTATGCCGATGCGAGACGTCGCGGCGTACCGCGCGTGTACTAGCGGACACATAAGACGAACCATCAGGCGATGCGGCTTTACGATCGCGTCGCCGATCGATCGAATTTCGTCCAGTACCGGAAACTAGTTGTCTGACACATTCATGCGGGTTCGTTCGAAGACGGGCGGCGTTGAAATGCGATGCCGCGACGAGACTAAGATAAAGGCGCCACCGCCGGCAAAAGAACCCGTTCCCCGATAGAGCCCGCGCGAGACGTATCGGATCAGTTCCCGCACCGACGACTGGTGTGAAACCGCCATAAAATGCCTAACGCTTCCCGTTTTCGAAATCCCATGTCCGAGATCGACTGGCTGAGCCATCTTCTGCAAATGATGACGGTCACCGGCCGGGTGGAGGTCCGCTGCGCCTACGGTGCGCCGTGGCATGTGGCGTGGGCTCAGTCAGCCGCGCACGAGATCCCGTATCACGTGGTGCTCGAAGGGCGCGCCGTGCTCGAGGATACCGGCACGGGGACGGTCAGGGAGCTCACGAGCGGGGACATCGTGCTGTTGCCGCACGGGGCCGCGCACGTGCTGCACGACGGCAGCGGACATACGCCGGGCCGAACATACAATCGCCAGGGTTTCGCGGGATGGATGCTCAGCGAGAACGACGGTCCGGGCGAACACCTGGACATGCTGTGCGGACGGTTTTTCATCAGACCGCCGCATGATCGGCTGATTCGCGACTACCTGCCCACGACGCTGACGGTATGGTCCGTGGACGGCGGCGGTGACGAGAACGACGTCGGCTCCGCGTCGAACCAGCTCGCCAGTCTTGTCGCGTTGATTCGCATGGAGTCGGCCGGCGACAAGCCGGGCGGATACGCGATTCTGAACGCGCTGACTTCCGCGCTGTTCACGCTGGTGCTGCGCGCGGCGAGCGAGTCCGGGCAAGCGCCGGCGGGGCTGCTCGCGCTGGCCGGCCATCCGCGACTGGGGCCGGCGATTTCGGCGATGTTCGCCGACCCGGCGCGAGCGTGGAACGTGCCGGAACTGGCCGATCTATGCAACATGTCGCGCGCGACCTTCACGCGGCACTTCCACGACAAACTGGGACGCTCGGCCACGGAACTGCTCACGGATATCCGGATGACGCTGGCCGCGAACGAACTGAAGAGACCGGCGATGACCACCGAGGCAGTGGCCGAGTCGATCGGGTATCGATCGGTCGCGGCATTCCGGCGCGTGTTCACCGACAAGATGGGGATGACGCCGGGACAATGGCGGCGTCTCACGAACGAAGTCGAATAGCGCGCTTCGTGCTCGGCGTGCGGCGCCGAACGAACCGCGTCGGCGTTTGATCCTTTCAGGCATTTTGTTGAGCAAACGTAGTCTCGAAATCAGTATCCGGGGCCTTTAAAGTGGGGACTCCTAGCCCACTGATGAACGAGGCACGTCATGAACCGCATCGCTAGTCCCGCCATCGGGTCGGTCGCCGCAGCCCTCGACGAGCGCGCCAGCAAGGTCGCAAACAAGCGTGTCGCGCATACCTTCGCCGCATTGCGCAATCTCGTCGCAGCCAATTGGATCGAAGTGCTCAACGTAGCAGGTGCAACGGCGTCGGCCAGCCTCACCGACATCTCGCTGGCCGTCGCGATCGCCATCATCGCCAATGTCTTCAAGCGTATCAACGGTATGTTGCCGGCTTTCTGCCCATAGGGCAGTTCCGCACGGCCGGCGAAGCATGTCAACGCAGGTCCCCATTCGCGCTGCAACTCGACAACGCAACGCTGCGCCGATCCGGGTGTCGAGAACGTCCGGCAGCTCGAGCGGCAGCGCGTGAATTTCCTCGTCAACGAAGTCAGTTCTCACTTGAATCGGATATCCAAAATGACCACTCGTGCAAATCAGATCCGTCTGCAAATCGCTGAAAAGGGTGTTGGGTCGCTGTCGCTTTTTGCGTTGCTCCGATGGGCGCTGGTCGTCATCTTTCTCTGGTTCGGCGGCATGAAGTTCACCGGGTACGAAGCCAACGGCATCGCACCGTTCGTCGTCAACAGCCCGGTCATGAGCTGGCTGAACACGTCGTTCGGCGTTCGCGGCTCAAGCGACGTGATAGGCGTGCTCGAACTGTCGACAG
>CAYPWK010000483.1:0-4468 GCA_964414365.1 uncultured Burkholderia sp. | reverse complement strand
GGGTGGCGGACCGTGCCGTGTTCGGACTACGCTCAGCACGCTGACGGTCCAATCGCCGGCCACTGAGCCGGCGCGAATCAACGGCCGCGTTCGAGTGCGAAGCAGCCGCTGAAATAAGGGAGGTCTAGTCCAAGGACGTCAATTCGTTCGACATTTCCACTGCTGTCGCTTGCTTTTCCTTTCGAAATCGCAAGAGGAAAAACATGACACCTCCGCTGACGTGGTCCGTTTGGCAAACCTTGACCCAGTACGCATCCCCATTTCTTGCGTAGTTGTGAAAACCTGCTACAACTAAATCTCGCTGACTTTCCGAGGCGCTCCGCTCCGCCGCCAACCTGTTGACAAAGCAGTGAACAAAAGGAGGAGAAGCACATGCCGCCGGTACACGTCTTCCCCACTACTCTTTTTTTAATTGCCTGCTTTGCGAACTTTATTTTCTGGATTTTCCCAGTTGGTGCATGGGTAATCAACTGCGCTTGCGGATTCACGAGATGGCGTTACATCGACAGGCTTGTAAAAAGCATCGCAAAGGAGCGAAACAGAGGGGCGACCGCCGACAATCCAACGTTCAAGGAAGAGCACAAGCAGCACTTACGAGAGGCGCTAGCCAAAGCTCTGACGCCAACCGAGCATTCGATGGGACACGTCGTCGCATTGATAGAAGAAACGCTTTACCTGTATTCAGCGTTCGCACAGATTGAATCGATTTTTTCGGGAGTGTTGTTATTTAATGCATTTCACTCGTGGATTACCGCTACCAATACGCACCTGCCAAACTTCGCACAAATAGAGGTTCCGGAGGAACCTACGAGCCCAACGCGGCCTGCATACACAAGACACCACCCATTCAAATTTGTCTGGGGATGGCTAAAGTTTGGTGTCCGTTGGACCAAATTCAATATTGCAACGGGTCAGCACAGGTCGCGATATGGAAGCTGGGCGGCCGCTGCAGCTATCGCAACTCAACCTCCTCAGGAAGTGGAGGATGAATACGTAAAGTTTACTGGAACTCAGGCGCACATGCTTGTTAAATTTTATGAGTACGCTATCGGGAACTTTATTTCGCTTGGGATAGCTCTGGCATGGTATCTTATTATTATAAAACTAGGGGGCTACTGCCCATCTGCAGGCGATTGGAGGAATATTCTAGACTGGTTTCGTACAAATCAGCTTCATTGCACAATAACCTTCATGCCGCCTGCTCATGCTTGATCTCCAAACGCACATACAGTCGTCTTCGCTGCTTAAATCACCCTGAGGGTGACGTGCTTCCGTGTTCAACGACGATTCGGATAAATCGGATCTCGTCAGCTTCAAACTGCTGAACATCAGGAATTGTGCTTTGATTATTGGCGCTCGGCCCTATCGCTGCCAGTCAGCAGACGCTCTGCAATCGATCGGCACAGCATTTCAGGACTTCGTCGGGCTGCGCTTTCCACCAGCGCTCTTTGGAAAATATTTCAACTTCTGTCATGCCGGCGTACCCAGCCGTTTCGAGCATGCGCCGTATCTCTTTCAGATCGATCACCCCATCACCCATCATTCCCCGATCAAGAAGCATGTCTTTGGTCGGAGCCAGCCAGTCCGACACGTGATACGCGGCGATCCTTTCCTCGTTTCCTGCAGCAGAGACGGATTGAGCGAGTTGTGGGTCCCACCAGCAGTGGTAGACATCGATCGCGATACCGAGCGACTCATTATTCGGGTCGATATGCCGGCACAGGTCGAGCGCCTGACCGATTGTGTTGATCACCGAACGTTCAGCTGCGTACATCGGATGAAGGGGTTCAACCGCGAGTCTTACCCCAACCTTTTTCGCTTCTGTCATCAGCGCGGCGATTCCATCCAAGACCATTGCACGGGCGGCAGACAGGTCGCGGGTGCCCGTCGGCAGTCCTCCGACAACCATGACAAAGCATTCGGCCCCGAGTTCGGCCGCGTCATTTACGGCGTGAATGTTTGCCCCGATGTTTGCCGCCCGTTCTTCTGCTGTCGGTGCGGGGAAATAGGTCGAGCGGCAATAGCCCGTTACTTTCAGCTCGAGCGCGCGGATCTGTCGGGCAATTTTCGATAAACCTGCAGCGTCTACCTCTTGTCGCCACGGGGCGACGCCACCAAAACCCGCCCTTGCAATGCGGTCGATGGTGACATTCAACGGCTCTCGATGACCCAATGTCGCAGTGTTAATCGCGCAACGGTGCAGCTTTCCCTGCAAAGTGTCCATATTTTTTCCCGATCATTTGGCAAGAACTCCTAACCAAGAAGCGCCGATCTAGTTATGCACCGCAGCCGAGCGTCGCCATCAGCCCTTGCATGCGGGCCACGGCAAGGCCGGGGTCGCGCAGCAAGTTGGCCTGATCAGCCAGGCGGAAGACATCTGCCAGATACACGGGAGGCCTCATGCCGTGATGTCCGCCCAGCATGAAGAAGTGAGGCTGGAAACCGTTCAGGTAGGCTAGAAGTACGACGCCAGTCTTGTAGTACTGGGTAGGGGCGCTGAAGATGCGTCTGGATAGCGGTACAGTGGGCGCGAGCATCTGTTCGTAGCACGCGATGTCGCCCGCGGCCAGCGCGCTCAATGCCCTGGATGCTGCGGGCGCGATTGCGTCGAATATACCGAGCAACGCATGGGAGTAACCGATCTCGTCGCCAGCGATGAGCTTGGGATAGTTGAAGTCGTCGCCGGTGTACATCTTCACGGATGCGGGGAGGCGGCGACGGAATTCAATCTCCTTTGTGTCGTCCAGCAATGAAATCTTGATACCATCGACCTTCGCCTCGTTTGCAGCAATGACTTCGAGACATACCTTTGCCGCATTTTCGAAGTTGGAGTGCCCCCAGTAGCCTGCCAGTTCAGGATCGAACGCTTCGCCGAGCCAGTGCACGATGACCGGCTTGTCGCAGGCCGACAGCACTTCCCGATAGACACGGATGTAGTCGCTTGCGTCTCGGGCTACGCGCACGAGCGCGCGGCTCGCCATCAGAATGATCCGACCACCGGCGCGCTGAACGCTCTCGATCTGCGTCAGATAGGCTTTGATTACTTCGTCGCACGAACGCGCGTCATTCACGGACAGATGATCCGTTCCGCAGCCGGAAGCGATCAGCGCTCCTGGGATGTCACGCGTTTCATCGAGGGTACGGACAATCAGTTCTTTCGCCGACTCCCAGGACAGACCCATGCCGCGTTGCGCCGTGTCCATTGCCTCCGCGATACCAAGACCTTGCTCAAGCAGGTAGCGGCGATATTCGATGGTCCGCTCCCAGTCGATCGCGCAAGGCTGGCCGAGTTCGCCACTGCGAAGCGGATCGGCAACAACGTGCGCAGCCGAGTAGGCGATGCGGTTGAACGGAGCGGCAGGCTTCATGGCTTGCAGCGGCGTACCAGTCAGACGGTAGTCGACGAGGGCGCCGCCCAGTGTAGGAAGTTTAATTCGCATGACTTGACTCTCGAACCTCAATATTTGGAAACAAGCAGGCCGCCATCGACGCGGATCGCCTGGCCGACGCTGAACGGCAGGCCGCCTGTAGCTAGAGTGCGTACCGCAACGGCAACCTCTTTTGGCGTTCCCCATCGTTGGATAGCCGTGAGTCCGCTTTTTATGAGCGCGTCGTACCGAGCTTTCGATGGCGCGGTCATTTCCGTTTCGATTAGGCCCGGCTGGACTTCAAAAACGCTGATACCGAGCTCGGCGAGTCGTAAGGAGAACAGCGTGGTCGCCATCGAAAGCGCTGCCTTCGACACGCAGTACTCACTGCGTTGAGCCGAGGCCGCGACCGCGTTGGACGAAGTAATGTTGACGATCGAGCGGTTGACAGCGCTGTGGTGTGTTTTTGCCGCGCGACGACCGAATGCCTGCATGAGGAAAAACGTGCCGCGGGTATTCACGTTGAGGCAGCGGTCGTAGCTCTCGGGCGTGACGTCCAGAAGGTCCCCGCGTGACATGACAGAGACACCCGCGTTATTGACTAGACAAGTGACGGTGCCCAACGAATCCTCGACAGCCAGCAGGAGCGCATCGTGCTGAGAGATGTCTGCGAGGTTCGATGCCAGCGCCACACATCGGGCGCCTCTGCGCTCAATATCGGCGCGCGTAGCTTCGAGCTCATCCGACCATTCAACGTCGGTGATCGCGACGTCGAAACCGGCGTCTGCTAGTTCGAGCGCAATGGCTCGACCGATCCCGCGACGGGCGCCTGTGACCAGCGCAATCTCGCGTTGTTCCATGACTTCTCCTGCATGGCATTCTGAATGTCGTCCTATTGATCCGCCGGCAAGCCGCGAGAGCCAAGTAACGATCCAGTTCGTTATTTAATACTCGACGACACCTCATGTCAAAAAAGGGTTTTCCCTTAGCTAAGCGAAAACCCTGCAAGCGTGCGACGTGAGAGGTCGAAAAAGGGGAGGACGTCGCCGCGGTCAGCGCGGGCGCAGGAGGCTAAACACCGTGTCGAGATTGAATTCCAG
>CAYPWK010000482.1:0-4476 GCA_964414365.1 uncultured Burkholderia sp. | reverse complement strand
GCTTCGCACGCCGGCTGAAGGCGGAGGTCGACGGCGTCATCGCCGTTGCCGGGCCCGACCTGGCGGCGAGTCTTACTGACCTCGGTCTTATCGACGAGTATCATCTGTACTTTCGTCCGTTTGTTCTTGGCCGCGGGAAACCGTACTTCGCCGGTGCCCGAACGCCGCTCCGCCTTGTCGGCACCGATCTTGTCGGCGAGGACGCGGTCAGACTTACGTTCGTTACTGCCTGATAGCACTAACCGCTGGTTCGGTTCAGCCGCCCCAGTCAAATCGTCGGCCGTCACCGAAGGCTTATGGCATCGGTACGCTATTGGCTCCGGCATCAAACTGCCGAGGAGTTGGGCAGCGGGTCACGGACGAATTCCCGCCTATGCATGCAAAGGCGCTTCGCCTGCAATGGCATCGCGCAACTGATGCCGAGATGTGATGTTGAGCTTCGGGAATATCCGGTAGAGATGCGACTCGACCGTACGATGTGATAGATAGAGTTTCTGGCCGATTTCGCGATTGGCTAATCCTTCAGCGGCCATGAGAGCGATCTGTAATTCCTGCGGAGTCAACTGTTCACGGAGCTCCGGCGTTGGTTGCTCGATGGCTACGCCGGCTGCGCGAAGCTCTTGACGCGCGCGTTCGCTCCACGGCCACGTGCCGAGCGAATCGAACGTTTCCATGGCAGATTGTAACGAAAGGCGAGCATCCTTCGGCCGTCGAGCGCGTCGCAACCACGTCCCGAAGGCCAGATGCAGGCGCGCCCGGAGGAACGGTGAGCGCACGACCTCCGCAGCCAACGCCGTCTGAAAGAGGCTTTCGGCTTCGGTATCGTCGGCGAGCAGAGCGCGAGCGTAGTGCATGGACGCGTGAAACTGCGGCGAGGGCGTCCGCTGCGCGAGTGGCTCCATCTCGGCTAACACAACTTTGGCCTCATCTCGACGATCGCTTTTCATCGCAGCTTCGGCCAAATCGCCGATGTGCAAGCAGTGCCTCATTGCTCGATATGCGGTGTCGGCCGGGTCAAACATTCGGCGAAAATGTCGGTATGCGTCGTCATAGTGTCCAGCCGCAAGAGCGTTCGTGCCTCGAGCTATTTGAACGTCGGACGGTACGGGGCCAAATGGCAACGCCGACGCCTGCGCAGCCAGCCGCTCAGCGACCTCGTGTTCACCACGTAGGGCCGCGGACACCGCTGCCGCCGTCCGCGCGATCGCGATCCAGATCGGCTGTTCGGTCTCGCCTGCAAGGCGCTCACCTTCGGCGGCGTCGGCGATAGCGGTATTGCGATCGGCCAAATATATCGAACTCCAAGCCCGCTTGACGAGGATCTGCGCTAACACCGCCAAGCTCCCAGCGCTCCTCGAGCCGGCCGCGGCGCTGCTAAGAAAGCGCATCGCGAAATCGAAGTCGCCGACTTGAAATGCGGCAATTCCCAACCAAAGTGCGGTTTGCGCATCGCTACTACGATGATTCGACAATCGATGAAGACGCTCGATCACGAAGGCTCCTCGATCGATCGGCGACGCAAATGCGACAATCACAAGAAATCGCAAGTCATCCGTTACTGTTTTTCGAGCCGCCTGGACCGCGGCAATGACGCGATCTAAGAGCTGTTTGTCGGGATCGGTCCACCAAACCCTCCACCGGCTTCTCGTCGCTGGACTGGAAAGGACGTCGAGGACCAGATCAACATCCGCGTCGCTCTGTATGTTGTCGGCGATCTCTACTAAGGCTTGTCCGCAAGAGGGACTTCGTGCGATCGCCTCACTGAGCCACTTCAGTCTGACGCGATCGCGCGGCGCAAGTTCCAGGCCTTCTGCTTTTTGGAGAAGACCCATCGCGGCGCTTGGCCCTCCGATATCAAAGGCGAGATCGGCTGCTTGGAGCAGACACCTTGCGCGGCGGGACGCTTCGTTGCTGACCTCTGCTGCCCGGTCGAGAGCCTTAATCGCGATCCGGATGTCCCCACGCTGCTGCGCGCGCGCAGCAGCAGACTCGAGCTCTTCCGCCACGGTCTCGTCGGGACCGATCGTCGCGGCTGCTTGATGCCAAATCCGGCGGTCGGGATCGTCCTTGAGCACTCTCACGAGCGCCGTATGCGCAGCAACGCGTTCTGCGATATTCGACAGGGAGTGAATGGCTGAACGCACGAGCGGATGTCGGAATCGCAACTCAACGCCGTCAAGCTCAACCAGTCCTGCGGAAATGGGCTTCGTTAATGTCTCGAGGGACAACTCCGCGCCGCCGATGAGCTTCGCCGCGCTCATGATCTCTGCCAAGTTAGACACGTCGTCCATTGCAGCGATTAGCAAGAGTTGACGACTGGGAGGCGGCAGGTCGAAAACGCGAGACGCGAATGCGCGCTCCAACCGAGTCGTGAGCGGCACATGCGCATCGAGTAGTCCGTCATCCGGCGCTTCAGATGCAACGGTTTTCGGCAGCTCCACAAGCGCTAGCGGATTGCCGGCAGATTCCCGAAGCACTCTGTCGCGGACGGCGATTGGAAGATCGGGATTGCGCGCTTGCAACAAAGCGATCGATGCGATCTCGTCAAGCGGATCGATGCGCAGTTCGGGCACGACAACATCGATGGGCGTTTTTGGGTTATCGCGGCCACCCATGAGCAAGACGATCGGTTCAGACTGCACTCGCCGTGCAATAAACGCGAGAACCTTGGCGCTTGACTGGTCCACCCACTGCGCGTCATCAACGATCAACAGCAGCGGCCGCTCCGAAGCGGCATCAGCCAGAAGATCGAGCGCTCCGAGAGCAACGAGAAAAAGCTCCGCGTCAGCCGGCTCCGACAGGCCGAAAGCTGAACAAAGTGCGTGCCGTTCGGGTCCTGGTAAGCGGTCGGCGCGGTAAACGACCGGGCGAAGAAGTTCATAGAGACCGGCGAACGGCAGAATCGTCCCGTCCTGAACGCCCGTCGCACTAAGGACGGTCATGCCTCGGCTAACGGCGAGTGACTTCGCCATTGCGAGGAGTGACGACTTACCGACGCCGGGATCACCTCGCAAGAACAGCGCGCCGCCTCGCTCGCCTGCAACGCCGAGCATTTTTGCGAGGACGCGGACCTCTGGTTCGCGCCCGAATAAGAGCGCTTCTGACACGTGAGATCGCTTCGACGCAGTCGACAAAAGCACTACTTAAGGATCACGATTCAGTGGCGTAACTGATGCCGAGCACGCAGTCGCGCGCCTACCATGGCTTCATGCACCGCATTTTCCGGTCCACGTAGCGTCGTGCGAAATTGTGTCCCCGGCGCTTGCTCCTGGCAACGAAGTCAACAACGGACTATCTGCTTCCTATCGGCTTTTTATGCCGTGCACATTCGCTTCACGAACGTCGCGCAGGAGCTGGTATGCGGTTTCTAGGTACGATCGGACAATAGCGACGTCGAGTGCGAGCGATCCGGAGCTCGGATCTCTTACTTGTGCATTCGCGAGCACGCTCATCATACGAAGGAGAAACTTGTGACTACTCACCATCGCGACAATTCGGACATCATCGATAAGAATGAACGCAGCACGACGAAAGCGAGCTCGTCGGCTCCGACTCCTTATACCTCCCAAGTTGCGATCCCATTGCCGTCCGACGCGGATGCCAAGAAAGTCATCGGCGAAGCATTTGATCCCAGCAAGACGCTCAACGTACTCAAGATGTTTGCTGGGGCTGAGGACATGTGCCTGGCGACGATTGGTTTGGTGAAAGCTGTGTTCCAAACAACGGGCATTGACCCCAAGACCCGTGAGATGATCATCCTGCGGGCCGCCAAGATCATGAACTGTCCCTACGAGTGGCAAGCCAACGTCATGTTCGCGGCCAATGCGGGCTTATCGGCCAACGAGATCCAAGCCGCTGCGAGCGACGGACCCGTCGCCGGCATCAATCCCGAGTACTTGCTGATTTGCCAAGCCACGGACGAGTTGAGCACCGATGCAACGCTGCGCGACGAGACCTTACGTCAGTTGCTCGATCGGTACGGGGACGTTATCTCCCGCAAACTCGTGCTCATGATCGCGTGGTTCAATCTGCTGAGCCGCTTCCTAAACGGGTGCCGCGTACCACTCGAGACGACGAACAAGATCGCGGCCGGGCAGACCTCGCCGCTGGGCTAAAATCTCCCATGGCAAACGTAACTCCGGCCCCACCGATCTCCAAACCAAAGGGGGCAGTCGCGTTGACTCAAGTTCAAAAGCTGGCGAAGTACGCCGCCCGCGCCTCCTTCGACGATCTCTTCAGCGCTGGGCGCGGCCCCGGTAAACGCGTGCCGCGAGCAAGTGGCCGATTTCGGAGGTACGGGTCCATGCGAGCTGATCGGCGGCGGCAAAGCAAATCCTATCTACGCCGGCTTCTGGCATACGGCGCTTGTCCGCTACGTCGACTTTATGGATAATTTCCTCGCCAAAACCGAGACCTGTCACACGGCGGATAACTTCGGCGTCGCGCTGACCCTTGCCGATTATGCGAAACGCAGCG
>CAYPWK010000481.1:0-4484 GCA_964414365.1 uncultured Burkholderia sp. | reverse complement strand
AAGAACTTGCAAGACACAGCGGAGAAGTTCTGCGAGTTCGTCAAGGCCACCAAGAGCAGCCTTCATATCGCGGCTTATCACTTCAAGTTCTTCGGCGACGTCGCGCAGCAGATTCGGCAGGCCCTGACCGAAGTCGCTTCGCGCGCCGAGGTCAAGATCGCCTACTTCGACGAACCTAAGCGTGCGAATTCCGCTCATCGCCGACTCTACGGCGGCGACCAGAGCGGTCCATCCGTCTTCGAGGGTTACGAACGCACGCGCGTGCAGTTGAAGGCGATCGAGTCGATCGACATTCACGATTTGCCCGAGGGCGTCGAGCCGGCGCCCATAGAAGGCGATGGCGCGCTGATGCACAGCAAGTACATGATTCGCGATGACAACGACGTCTGGATGGGCACCGCCAACTTCACTGAGGACGGGTGGGGTCTGCAAGACAACAACGTCTTGATCTTCACCGATGCGGCCGAGCTTGCGCACTACTACACGATCGATTTCGACGAGCTCTGGCGATATGGCCGGATTGCCGGCACCGGCAAGAGCGATCATGGCCAGCTGAAGGTATCGGGCGATAGCCTCGAGGTCGATTTCTCTCCGGGCGACGGCCCTTCGATCGACGAACGCATCGCCGAGCTGATCGGCACTGCGGCGAAAACCGTTCGCGTTGCCTCGATGGACATTTCGTCCGCCTTAGTTCTCCAAGCTTTAGTCGATGCGATCGGTAAGGGCGTCGACGTCAACGGCGTCTACGATGGGCCGCAGATGACGGGTGTGGAAAGGAATTGGGATCGCAGCAACGGTTCGTCGCAAAAGCTCGAATTGTGGCGGCAGGTGAAAGCGAAGCTGGTTGCGAAGCAATCGCGTCCTTTTAATCCCGGTGACGCGAATGGTTTTTACAACTTCATGCACAACAAGACGCTCGTGGTCGACAAGAAAGTGATTCACACAGGCAGCTTTAACTTTTCGAGCAATGCTCGCCGGAATGCGGAAAACGTCGTCAATCTGACCGACGCCAAGCTTGCCGCGAAATTCGCCGAATACATCGACGAACTCGTCAAGCGCTACGGTCGTTAAGGTCGGCAGAAAAACCTGCTCCCGTTCCGAGCCGCGGGAGCAGGCCGTCCTGCATCATTTCGCCTTGGCGGCGCTCGCGGGCGGCGGACGGGCGATCGGGTCGTTAGTCGGACGCTCGGGGCGGTGGATGGGCATGTTGTCAGGATTTTGCGCATTCGCGCCGCTCGCCGGAGACTGCGGCGGCTTGACCATCGATGCGCTCTCGCCCATGGAGGGAGCCTGCTCGGCCCAGGCGGTCACCCACGCCGCGGCGCAGGCGCCCGCAAGCGCCGCGATACCTGCGATGTACTTGAGGCTGATCGGTCTCGACACTTCATGCTCCTCCGCGGCAGTGCCGCGTCGATTTCGCATTCAGGATAATCCGATACCGGCAAGCAACGCGCGCGCCGGGTCTTTCCGACGCCGACGCGCGCGCCGCTTTATTGGCCGCCGCCGTACATGTCGAGCAGCATCAGCGTCACACCGTTCGTCCAGCCGAAGCCGTCCTGCAGCGGATATTCGCCGCCGCCTCCGCCGCCTTCGCCCGCGCCTTCCACCACGTACTTCTCGACGAGTTTTTGCTGCGTCGCGTAGACATTTTCCACATCGGCGAGAAAGCGCATGCCGATGAGCCGCGCAAGATCACTGCGCCCGTACCTGGTCAGACCTTGGATCGCGATCCAGTGCAGCGGCGCCCAGCCGTTCGGGGCGTCCCATTGCTGCCCGGTGTTATAGAGCGAAGTGACGAGCCCGCCTGGCCGCAGAAGCACGCTCTGCGCGGTTTGGGCAGTTCTCGCCGCGCGTTCCGGGTACGCGACGCCCGCCATCAGCGGGTACAGCATGGCCGGCGTCTGGTTGTCACGCGGCTTGCCGACCTGCCAGTCATAGTCGCCGTAGTATCCCTTGCTGTTCCATAGATACCGGTTGATGCCGACCGCGCGCTTGGCTGCATAGCCGACGAACTCCGCGACGCAGCGGAAATCGCGCGCAACCGTGCAGCCCCGCACGATCGTCGTCTCGAGGTGGAACATCAGGCTGTTCAAGTCGACTGGAATGATCGACGTCGTACGCACCGTGTAGAGATGCTGGTTGTCCCCGAACCAGCGCGAGCTGAAATCCCAGCCGCTTTCCGCCGTCGCCCGCAGATCGCGATAGACCTCGTTCACCGGGCGCCCCGTTGCTTGCTTCGCCGTTTGGATGTCCTCGAGGTACGACTCGTCGCGCGGCGTGTCGAGCTCGTCCCAGTATCGGTTCAGCACGGTTCCGTCTTTCAGCACGACGACGTTGCGTGTCGCGCTGCCGCGCGGCGTGCTGCTTGCCCCTTGCATCCAGTATTCGTACTCCTTGCGCAAGGCGGGAAGATATTTTTGGTAGACCCTATCGCTCTCCTTGTTGGCGGCGAGCTCGACCATGTACGAGAAAAACGGGGGCTGCGAGCGGCTCAGGTAGTACGTGCGATTGCCATTGGGCATATGGCCGAACGTATTGATCATGTAGGAAAAGTTGTCGAGCATGTCGTCCACGAGATCCTCATGCCCCGATTCCTGCAGCCCGAGCATCGTGAAATAGGTGTCCCAGTAGTAGCCTTCGCGAAAGCGGCCGCCAGGCACGACATAAGGCTTCGGCAACGGGATGAGCGAACTGTAGTCGGGCGCGGTCGTCGTTGTGCGCGTGAGGCCGGTCCATAGCCAGTCGATATGCTCGCGCAGCGTCTGGCCCGCGGGCGGCGTGATGCTCTGGTCGGGCGGCGGCGTGAAGTACTGATTGACGAACGCTTGCAACGAGAAGCCGGGCTGGTTCTTTTGCGACTCGTACAGCTCGACGATCGTGGCCGGATCGGTATTCGGCGTGGAATCGGCGAACGTCTTCTGATCGGGAAAGACCTGTGCGGTCTGCACGGCGACGAAGAGGTCGCCATAGAGAACGTCGGGAGGGGGCGGCAGCGTACCGCCGACTTGTGTGTCGGCAAAACAGCTCGCCGATGCAAATGCGATTGCCGCGATGCAGGTGACACCTGTTGCGCGCGGCGTGCGGCGCGGCGATGGATATCGGTGTCGTGCGGACGCGAACGGGCGGAACGACGGAAGGCGAACGGCAGGCGAGTGCAATGCGCGCGTTGCCGGCTTTGATTCCAAGTGCTCCGATTTGACTTCGATTGCCGAGACCGCGCCCGGACGAGATTGAGACTGGATGCTCATGGTTCCTCCAATGGGAAGACTGGCACTTCACAGGTCTCGTTCGCGCCGTGTCATACGATGCGGTCTCGCAGCGAGCCGGCATTCAATGGGGGCACTATCGCGTGCGGATACTTTCGTCTCCTTACGAGACGAGAGTATGCATTGCTATGCTGAAAAGAGGAATGTGGTTCGGAAGCGGAAAGGAGAGCAGCTTGCTCGGACGTTGTTGAGAGGGATTGCCCACTGCTCGAAAGCTGCCGCGTGTCAGTGCCGGCCGCCCGCCGGTCGCTTGGCTGCTCGAGTGTGCCGATGGCTGCATCACTGGAGACCCACCATGGAGAAGTTATTTCCGAGCGACGGATTGTCCGAGCGCTACGAGCACAACGGATACATGATCGTCGCCGAGGCAACGCAAGGTGAGCGCGGGCAGTGGCTGGCCCGCATCAGTGTGACGCGCGATGGTGAACCGGTGCAGTTGGAAGCCCCCGAGACCGTTGCGCCGTATTGGAGAACCCGCCAGGAAGCGATACGAGACGGGCTCGAACGCGCGCGCCATTTGCTGGACCTCCGTGACCGTACGCCGCTCGATATGCGCAATCCGGCGCGGGGGCGGTAACGGCTGCGCCTGGCAGGGCTGTGCGAGGCGGGCGCGCAAAAGGCCCGGTGAGGATGCGTGCCTTCCTCTGCGTGGGCGAGGCGAGGTTTTCGGAGCTTTGGGCTAGACCTCAAAAAATCAGGCGACCCCGACGCGATGTCGCGCCGGGATCGCCTGTCATACTCGTGGTTATCCACTAGCGATTAGTGCAATTGCTTCTTCAGATCCGAAAGCTCGTTGTGCACCGAGCTGACAGCACTCTTGATTTTGCCGTCCAGGCTGCCGGCCTGCTTGCAGGCGCGCTCGGCTCGATCGCCTAGCAACTCCATATCGTCGACGCATTGGCGAATGCGATCCTCATCTTGAGAGCTCATCGCACGCTGAGCTGACTGGCATTCTTGGTTCAGTTCATCGATACATTCCATCAAGTCCTGCGGAGCCGACTGATCTGCATGAAGGGTCCGCGACGCCTCGCTGATCGTTTGCTGTAGATGGCTGAAGCGCTTTTGGATTTCACTCGTCTGCAACATGGTGAACGCCCTCCTTGAACATTTGTTCGCGTTGACGTCATTCGCTGGCTTCGAACGCGTGCCGGCGCGGTATTGGAACCTCGTCGAAAACGCCAGCCAACGGATGGTCACTTACAGTCTAGATGATGGCCG
>CAYPWK010000480.1:0-4507 GCA_964414365.1 uncultured Burkholderia sp. | reverse complement strand
CCATCCATGCCATCGAGCTGCGCCCCAAGGCGTGCGTAGGTCCCCGCTGCCCATCCGCGCGGGTCGGTGCCCGCGTCGCCGCCGGCGGGGGCGGCCTCCTGCACACGGCGCAACGCCGCCTGCGTCTCGGCCTCGATCGGTTCGGTACGGGCAAAAAGCGTCTCGATTTGCGCGCGCGTGCCCTCGTCGTTCTTGAGCTCATCGTGCAGCCGCGCGCGGATGCGCGCGAGCGCCGCGGACTGCTCGACATCGAGCCCATGCTGCACGGGCACACCCGTCAGCCCGAAGCGGCCGAGCGCGCCAAGCCCGGTGCCGAGCGTGGCGCGATAGGCGTCGAGATCGCTCGTGATGCTCATCGAGCGCAAAGTCCGCAAGTTCGTCGCGCGTTCCGTGAGAATCTGCTTGTAAGCAACGAATGAATTCGCGCCTACCGCAACTGCCACAACGACGAAGTTGATCAGCAACCGCTTCGAGAAAAAAGGTGTCATTGAGTCCGAACGTCGTTCGCACCAGGGGGCGAAGCCCCCAGCCAACGGAGCTGTGCCCTGTTATTTGAAAAGCACGAATGAATACGGTTTTTTGCTGCGCCAACTCGTGGATAACGGCAGCGTTTCCCAAAAGTTGAGCGCGGTGCTGAAAAATAGCGAACGGAACGATCCAAAATAATATGAGGAAAATGGCGGATAGCTGCCAAACGCACGGAGCGGGCGCGTGGCAACGCCGCGCGCCCCTGTTGTCGAACAACGCCGGAACGATCAATCAAGCGGCGAGCCCGAATTCTTTCATGGCCGGTATGAAGTCGTGATTTCCCTCCGGCTTGCGCGAGAGTTTCGTCAGCACATAGCGCTTGAAGGGGGCAAGCTGTGCCCAGCGCTCCGTCGAGGGGACGGCTAGGCCGGCAATGGCGCATTGATTGGCAATGCCCTCGGGCAAGATTTCGGTTTTGCGCCAGGCCGGGTCGGGGTCGGGCGTGAACCATTCTGGCTCGACGTTCGCGTGAGTGCGCATCATCTCGAAGAGCGCATGGTCGAAATTCGGCTCGATCGCCGTGTCTTCGTCGACGGGAAAGCGCGCAAGGAGAACGCGATCGGGATAGGGCAGCATCTGCCATTGCGCAAGCGAAATGCGCAACCCGAAGCGATCGAGGTTAAAACGCACCGACATTGGCATGAATTTGAAGTCTTCCGACGACACCACTTCGAAATCGAACAGGAGCGGCGCTTCAAGCAGTCCCATGACGATGTCCTCTCGGTCAACGAAGCCTCGGTTTAGCAGGCGAATATTGTCTGGTTCGGGTATTTTAGAACCTAAATCGGCGCGTATTGCGGCCGCGCGGCTGTACCGTGACGGCGGCGCGCGAGCTGTGCGCTACATTGCCGAGGCCGCTGGGCCACCCTATCGGCTGCTGCAGTACCGCCGCCCGCGACGCCTGCGGCACCTCAAAGGAGCGATCTTTGAACGAACCGTTGGATTACGCCGAGCAACCCGGCGTCATTGAGCACCAAGTGCGCCGGCATCGTGAGGGCGCCGTCGAGACGGAAGCGGATCGGATCGGCCAGGAATGGCCCGTCGCCCTCATATTCAACGGCATTTCCCATGCCGTGATGATGTGCACCCCGCGCGACCTCGAGGCGTTCGCAGTCGGTTTCGCAATTTCGGAAGGGATAGTCGAGCGCGGCAGCGATATCCACGATCTCGAAGTGACGATGCACGGAGAAGAATTGCCGTTCCCGTACGCGCAGGTCGACCTGACCGTCGTACAGCAGGCATTCGTCGCGCTGAAGGAGAAGCGGCGGGCGCTCGCCGGCCGCACGGGCTGCGGCGTTTGCGGCATCGAGAGCATCGATTTTCTCGACCTTGCCCCCGAGCGCGTGCCTGATACCGGATTTCTTTCGCGCCTCGCCCCCGATGCGATCGCGCACGCCGCGCGGGCGTTGCCCGCGCATCAAGCGTTGACGAAGCTTACGGGCGGATTGCACGCCGCCGCATGGTGTGCAGCCGACGGCACGATCCGGCGCGCGTTCGAGGACGTGGGGCGCCATAACGCGCTCGACAAGTTGATCGGCCAGCTCGTGCTCGATCGCGCGGACACGACCGACGGTTTCGTCTTTCTCTCGAGCCGTGCGAGCTACGAGCTCGTGCGCAAGGCGGCGCGCGTGGGGATTCCGATGGTGGCGACAATCTCGGCACCGTCGTCGCTGGCAGTCACTATCGCGCGGCAAGCCGGCATTCGGCTCCTGAGTTTCTGCCGTGAGGCCGGGTTTGTCGACTATGGGACGGCGTAGCGGTCGTCGTGCCGCGGCAGCGGCGGATTCCTTGCGCCGCCCTCCGCCGTGCAAGTCGATCGCCTACCGCTAGTCGAACTGCCGGAAATCGGGCTTGCGCTTCTGCAGGAACGCGGTCATGGCCTCGCGTGCTTCCGGCGCCAGCAGCATCTTGCTGAAGTGGATAACTTCTTCCTTGATTCGCTGCGCCACTTCCTGGTCTGCCGCCTTTTTCATCAGCGCTTTGGTCGCGCGCAGCGAAGAAGCAGGCAACGCAGCGAGCTTGGCCGCCTGTGCCAAAGCAAACGCGTCCACTTCATCAGCCGGAAGAACGCGGTTCACGATCCCCATCCGATGTGCCTCGTGCGCGTCGAACGCTTCGCCCAGCAGCAACTTTTCGGCGGCGAGCTGGTAGCCGGCAAGGCGCGGCAACAGGAGGCTCGAAGCGGCCTCAGGGCATAACGCAAGCTGCGTGAACGGCAGCGAAAACACGGCAGAATCGGCCGCGTAGACGAGATCACAGTGCAACAACAGCGTCGTGCCGATGCCGACGGCAACGCCCGCGACCGAGGCGATGACCGGCTTTTGCGCTGTGCTGATGCAGCGCAGGAACCGCAGCACTGGCGCGTCGTCGCTCGTCGGCGGCGCCTTCATGAAGTCCTCGAGGTCGTTGCCGGCGCTGAACGCCCCCGCGCTACCGCGAATGAGGATCGCGCGCACACTCACATCGTCACGGGCTTCACCGAAGGCATCGGCCATAGCCTGATACATCGAGGATGTGATGGCGTTTTTCTTGTCCGGCCGGTTGAAGGCGATCGTCATGACACCGCCGGCACGCTCGACCAGAATCTCGTTCGTCATCGCTATGGACTCCTTAAAAAGACGGTTCGCCGGGTCTCGAAATCCTCATGATCCGAGGCCTCGCCGCGAACCGTCGTCGACGCACTGACAGCCGGATCAAAGACGCTCGAGGATACCGGCCGCGCCCATTCCAGTGCCGACGCACATCGTCACCATTCCGTACTTCAAGTTGCGGCGACGCAAGCCATGCACGACCGTCGCCGAACGAATCGCCCCCGTCGCGCCGAGCGGATGGCCGAGCGCAATGGCCCCGCCTAGCGGATTGACCTTGGCCGGATCGAGACCGAGCTCCCGAATGACGGCAAGCGACTGCGCCGCGAACGCCTCGTTGAGCTCGATCCAGTCGAGGTCGTCTTGCTTGAGACCCGCGGCCTTCAGCGCAACCGGAATCGCCTCCTTCGGCCCGATGCCCATCACTTCGGGCGGCACGCCTCGCACGGCGAAGCTGACAAAGCGCGCAAGCGGCGTCAAGTTGAATTGCTTGAGGATCCTTTCGGAGACGACGATGAGCGCACCGGCACCGTCCGACGTCTGTGAGCTATTGCCGGCCGTCACCGTTCCTTTGCTCATGAAGACCGGCTTGAGCTTCGCGAGCCCTTCGATCGACGTGTCAGGCCGGGGTCCCTCGTCGAGGGCGACCTCGCGCTTGCTCACTTTGACCTCGCCCGTGGCCAGATCGGGCAAGCGCTCGACGACCGCATACGGTGCAATTTCATCGTTGAATTCGCCAGCCTTTTGCGCCGCGATCGCCTTCTCGTGCGATGCGAGGGAAAAGCGGTCCTGATCCTCGCGGCTCACCTTCCACCGCTCGGCCACGCGCTCGGCCGTCAAGCCCATGCCGTAGGCGATGCCATAGTCTTCGTCGCGCTCGAAGATATGCGGCGACATGGAAGGCGTGTTCCCCATCATCGGCACCATGCTCATCGACTCGCAGCCCCCCGCGATCATCGCATCGGCCTCGCCAACGCGAATGCGATCGGCCGCCATCGCGAGTGCGGTCAGACCCGATGCGCAGAACCGATTGACCGTGACGCCGCCGACCGATTTCGGCAAGCCGGCGAGCAACGCGCCCATGCGCGCGACGTTGAGCCCTTGCTCGGCCTCGGGAATCGCGCAGCCGACGATGGCATCTTCGATAACCTTCGCATCGAGCGCCGGCACCTGCGCGATGGCAGACTTCATCGCGTGGACGAGCAGCTCGTCCGGGCGCGTGTGCTTGAACGCGCCGCGCGGCGCCTTGCCGATCGGCGTACGGCTCGCGGCGACGATGTATGCGTCTTGCAGCTGTTTGCTCATTTGCAGCTCCTCATTGCGACCGCGTTAATTGCGCACCGGCTTGCCGGTCTGCAGCATGCCCATGATCCGCTCCTGCGTCTTTTGCG
>CAYPWK010000479.1:0-4521 GCA_964414365.1 uncultured Burkholderia sp. | reverse complement strand
GCCGCGAGATCGTGCAGCGCCACGGCGGCGCCATCGGCGTGGAAAGTGCGGTTGGCCAGGGCAGCACCTTCTGGTTCACCCTGCCGTTGGCCCGACCGTAGCGCCTACACGTTATGCATACTCCTGCACGTTAATTCGTAATATGACTCACGCAGATGATCGGCGGGCATGCGCTGCCACAGCAGTTAACCGCCGGCTTCTAGCCAGCTCTGCTGTTGGCGCTGGCCGCGCCCGAGGCTCCTATGACGCACAGTAATCGAGATAGTTCGATCGCTCCGGGCGCGCCGCCGGTGGCGGATCCCTTTGCCCCGCCGAGCGCGGCTGGCATGGCGGAATCGGCGTCCACCCACGAGAAATCGGCACTCCCGCCGCCGCGCCCACCTCTGGACACACTGCGAGCGTGGGTCTCGAAAGCGCGGCGCTTGGCCAAGCGGTCCGACAGATACGAGGTCGTCCACATGCCCGCCATCGTGCCCACGTAGGGAAGGATTGCGAGCGCCCCAACCTGCCCCATGCCGCCATGCGTGAGGTTTTTTAGAATCGTCGGCAGCCAGAGCGTGTAGCCATAGATGCCCATCTGATAGAAGAAATTAAGTGCAATCAGCCGCCAGATGACCGGATCGCTGAGCACCGCCGCGAACGAGGCGGAAACCGCATGCTTGCCGGCCGCTGCCTCACGCTCCGCGAGCCGCGCGTTCAGAATGTAGTCCCTCTCGGCCGCCGACAGCCACCGCGCCGTTTCGGGACCGTCGCTCGCGAACGCGAGCCAGAACAGGAGCACGAGCGCCGATAGCAGCGCGGTCGTGAAAAAGAGGTAGTGCCAATTGGATGCTGCAAGCACCGCGCCCGATAACGGCGCCGTGATCATGCCGGCCAGCGGGACGAACATGATGACGGCGGCGTTGGCGCGTCCGCGCTCTCGGTCGGGAAACCAGTGGCTGACCATGGTCAGCACGACGGGGAGCATTCCGCCCTCCGCGACGCCGAGCGCAAAACGCAGCGTCAAAAGTTGCCAAGCCTCGGTAACGAGGCCGGTCAATGCCGAAATCAGCGCCCACGCGACGAGCGACCAGGCGATGAAGCGCTTGCCGCTGCCGAGCGCCGCCAATCGTCCGCCGGGGATCTGCAGAAACAGATAACCGATGAAGAAAATGCCGCCCGCAAGACCGACTGTGCTGGCTGCGAGTGCGAGATCGGCACTCATGCCGCCTGGCATCCCGAACGCGATATTCACGCGGTCCATGTAGGAAACAATGCAGGTGAGCAGGATCGGCGGAATGACGCGCAGCCAGCGAGCGCGGGGTACGGCGATGCTGTCGGCCGCATTTGCGGCGCCGACACCTTCGAGGGTCGTCATCTTTTGTCTCCAATGCGCGTGAATTCCGCGCGCTCCATCGATATGGTTTTGGTCTTGGTTTCAGGCTTGCCGGGCAGCGTCGATGCGCTATCCGGCCAGTACGACTAATCCGTCGGGTTCCCTGCCGGTGGCGAATGCGTGGGACAACGTGAGTGTCTCGAGATCGAGCCGGGCCACGCTGTTATCGTTGAGCGGGATATATGCAAGCGCCGCTTCGGGATGAAAAGCAAGCGCGATCGGCTTGCCCACCGTCGGCACGCGATGCAGTTCCTGGAGGGACCGCGCGTCATAGATGCCGATGCTGCGCTCGCCATAGTTCGTTACCAACAAGCGATCGTCACGCGACAGGTAGATACGCGTCGGGTCCTCGCCGGTCGCCACGGTCTTCAGGACCTCCATCGTCCGGGCATCGAGCATCGAGAGCGTCGCATCGTCCCGACTCGCCGCGTAGAGAATCGTTTCATCGCGGCTCAGGCAACACCCTTCCGGACGTCCGCCGATACTCGCTGCGAGCGGCTGCCGCTCGGGCTCGTACGGACGCACGAGCGTGACAGTATGCGATTGCAAATGCGTGATATAGGCGCTCTCGCCGTCCCGGCTCACGACGAACAAGTGACTTTTGACTCCGCCTGACGGGACAATGCGCGAGGGGGTCCAGCGTTGCGCCGGCTCGTCGAATACCAGCAGCAGGTTGTCCTGCTCCGAGAGCGCGTAGATGCGGCCGCGCCGATCAATCTGGATGCCGTGAATACGACCATGAGGCGCGCAATCGAGCGAAGCCACGTGCTCACCGCTCGCGAGATCGACGACGAAAACCTCATGCCCGCCGACGCCCTCGTGAGCAAACGTCTGCACGCCGTAGTGCCCGATGTAAGCAAACGCGCCGCGCGAATCGACGACGAACTCATGCGGATAAGCGGGCAGTTGCGCGCGGAACGCCAGCTCTCCCGTATCGAGGTAGTAACCGCTGAAGCTGTTGCCGAACTTCTCAACGAGAACGGCTTTGGGACGCGATGTCATAGCTCTTCCGATTCAAAAACCGATCAACGATTAGCGCCTAGCGCCCCCAGCGCAGCACCAGCGGATCGAGACGACGAGCGGTGTCGACGAGGCCGGCACGCACTTGCGGTGGCAGCGGCGGCATAGGATGCCGCGGCGCCTCGCAGGCGATCACACCGCCCTCCTTCATCAGCACCTTCGCACTCAAGATTCCGCTTTGCCGGTTTTCGTAGTTGATAAGCGGCAGCCATCGCTGGTACAACGCGAATGCCTTGTCGCGGTCTCCAGACCGATACGCCTCGATGATCGGACGAATGCCGTCCGCGAAGCCTCCACCTGTCATCGAGCCGGTTGCGCCTGCGTCGAGATCCGGGAGCAGCGTGATGCCCTCCTCACCATCCCAGGGCCCTTCCACCGCGTCGCCGCCCAGTTCGATCAACTCGCGCAGCTTCGCGGCCGCTCCCGGCGTCTCGATCTTGAAGTAGCCCACATGCTCGATCTCGCGCGCCATACGGGCAAGGAACGGCGCCGACATCGGCGTGCCGGCGGCCGGTGCGTCCTGAATCATGATGGGAATATCGACCGCGTCCGAGAGGCGTGCGAAGAACTCGTAGA
Organism: uncultured Burkholderia sp.; assembly: GCA_964414365.1. GTDB lineage: Bacteria > Pseudomonadota > Gammaproteobacteria > Burkholderiales > Burkholderiaceae > Trinickia. The sequence goes on along the minus strand of CAYPWK010000479.1, from coordinate 1,550 downwards.
TCTGCGGCTCGGGCACGCGGAAGGTTGCGCCGTGATACGGCGGCATCACCATGAGCATCGCGGCACCCAGTTCCTGCGCACGGCGGCTGCGTGCGGCGCAGACGATCGAGCTGTAATGTGTCGTCGTCACGATGACGGGAACACGTCCGGCCACATGCTCGAGAACGGTCCGCGTCAGCAGATCGCGTTCGTCGTCCGACAAGGCGAACTGCTCCGAAAAATTCGCCAGGATGCAAATGCCGTCGACGCCCGAATCGATCATGAAGTCGATACAGCGCTTCTGGCTTTCAAGATCCAGCTCGCCCGACGGGTGGAACGTGGTGGGTGCCACAGGGAAAATGCCCTGATAGCGCGGATTAGCGCGAGAGGTCATGACGAGAACCGGAAAGGATCGGACATACCGGGCGATTGCGCCTTAGCGCGAGGCCCGCTCGAGACTAGGCGTGCGTCAAGCAGCCGGGCAGGTGAAAGCGCGATGCGACGCCCCCATCCGGCACGCGATCTCGAACGCCTGCCAAGTGGCATCGACATTGGCTTTCCCGTGGCCCGCGATGTCGTAGGCCGTGCCGTGAGCCGGCGTCGTGATCGGGATCGGCAAGCCGCCCTGCACCGTCACGCCGCGAGAAAAGCCCATCAGCTTCAGCGCGATCTGCCCTTGGTCGTGGTACATCGTGACGATGGCTTGATACTCACCGGCCAGCGCCTTGAGAAAAATCGTGTCGGCCGGGACCGGGCCATGAAACGGCGCATCGGTGGGCCAGTCGCGCGCCCGCAGTCCGCGCACGGCCGGCTCGATGATGTCGATCTCCTCGCGGCCGCAGGTTCCGCCGTCGCCGCCGTGAGGATTGAATGCGGCCACCGCGATCTTCGGGCTCGCCTCGCCGTTGGCAAGCAGCGAACGATAGATGAGCTCCGCAGCCTGCTCGATGCGTTCGACGCTCAGGTAGCTCGCCGCATCCTTCAGCGGAATATGCGAGGAAATCCTCGATGTCCACAAATTGCCTAGCGTGTTGAACTCGCAGAAATAACCGGTCACGCCGAGGTAGTCCGCGAAATGATGGAGCTCGTCCTCATGACGCAAGCCGCCGAGCTTCATGGCCTGCTTGTTCAGGGGTGCAAAACAAATCGCGTCGATAGCGCCGTCGAGCGTCGCGTCCATGCATAGATTCAAGATCTGCAGGACGGACCGGCCGCCGGGCGCCTCGGCGCGAGCGCGATGGACGTCGCGCGCAGCCACGCTGTCGATCTCGAGGAACGCCGCGCAAGAGGTGTCGGTGCGATCTCTGACTTCGCCGAACGAAACCACGTCGACCGTGTCGACGATCGTACCGGCCACGCGTTGGCCGTCTTGCCAGAGCCAGCGGTCTCCCACGAGAACGACGTTCGCCTGTTCCGTCGCAGCAGGTTTCGCAAGAAGCTTGGCAATCAGTTCCGGACCGATCCCCGCGGGGTCACCCAGGGTGAGCGCGACGACGGGCTTGGAGGACGAGGTCATGGTGTGTCTCCGACTATTTTTTGTCGTTTCGGAAGCGTTTTCCTTTTGACTTATG
>CAYPWK010000478.1:0-4525 GCA_964414365.1 uncultured Burkholderia sp. | reverse complement strand
AGGAGACGGCAATGCAACGGGAAGTCGTAGTGGTGAGCGGTGTACGGACGGCGATCGGCGATTTCGGGGGCAGCCTGAAGGACTTCGCGCCGACCGAACTCGGCGCACGCGTCGTGCGCGAAGCATTGTCGCGCGCGCAGGTGCGCGGCGACGAAGTCGGTCACGTCGTTTTCGGCAACGTCATTCAGACCGAGCCGAAAGACATGTATCTCGCGCGCGTGGCCGCGCTCAACGCTGGCGTGGCGCAGTCCGCGCCCGCACTGACTGTCAACCGGCTTTGCGGCTCGGGTCTGCAAGCGGTCGTGTCTGCCGCGCAGAGTATCCTCCTCGGCGATACTGACATCGCGGTGGCCGGCGGTGCGGAAAGTATGAGCCGCGCACCGTATATCGCGCCCGCTGCGCGCTTTGGGCAGCGCATGGGCGACTCGCGCATCATCGACATGATGCTCGGCGCGCTTCATGACCCGTTCGAATCGTTCCATATGGGCGTGACGGCCGAGAACGTCGCGCGCAAGTACGGCATTACGCGCGAGGCGCAAGATGCGCTGGCGCTCGAGTCACACCGGCGCGCCTCGCGCGCGATCCGGGAAGGCTATTTCAAAGATCAGGTCTTGCCAATTCCGATCGTGTCGAAAAAGGGCGAGGCTGTCTTCGATGCCGACGAGCATGTGCGCCACGAGACGTCACTCGAAGACCTCGCCCGGCTCAAGCCGATCTATCAGAAGGAAGGCGGGACGGTGACGGCGGGTAATGCGTCGGGCATCAACGACGGCGCGGGCGCTCTCGTGCTAATGGAGCGTCGCGCCGCCGAGGCGCGGGGGGCGAAGCCGCTCGGACGCATCGTCGCCTACGGCCACGCGGGGGTCGATCCTGCATACATGGGCATCGGGCCCGTGCCGGCAACGCGCCATGCACTCGAGCGTGCGGGGCTTTCGGTCGCTGATCTCGACGTGATCGAAGCCAACGAGGCGTTCGCGGCACAGGCATGCGCGGTGACGGCGGAGCTCGGGCTCGATCCGGCGCGCGTCAATCCGAACGGCTCCGGGATTTCGCTCGGTCATCCGATCGGCGCGACGGGAGCCATCATCGCGGTGAAAGCGCTCTACGAACTTCTGCGCCGTAATGGGCGCTACGCGCTTGCGACGATGTGTATTGGCGGGGGACAAGGCATTGCCGTCATATTCGAACGGCTTTAGGCGGTGAGGGGCGGCTTTCGTTCGCCGCTCGCTCTCACGCTGTCGCTGTCTCCCAATCTGTGTCGACTTTTCCTTGGTATGGGCCCCGATTCGTCGGGCGATCGATTAACCCACTATGACTGATTCCATTTCATCGCGCGCCCGGCAAACGCGCATCGTTCATGCTGAGACCCACCTCGAGCCGGGCTTCGATTCGTTCGTCACACCGGTCATGCGCGCTTCGACCGTGGTCTTTCCCGATCTCGCGACGGTCCGGGCCGGCGACTGGCGCGACGATTCGCAATGGCGCTACGGGCTCCACGCCACGCCGACCTCAGCCGCGCTCGCGCAGCGGATTGCGGCGATCGAGGGCGGCAAGCAGGCACTGCTGCAGCCATCGGGGCTCTCGGCGATCTCGAACGTCTATTTCGGCATCATCAAGACCGGCGACGACGTCCTGATTCCCGATAACGCCTACTCACCGAACCGCGAGCACGGCGAGTGGCTCGCGCACGATTTTGGCGTTTCCGTCCGTTACTACGATCCGCTCGTCGGCGCCGGCATCGCCGAATTGATTCGGCCGAATACGCGCCTCATCTGGATCGAGGCGCCCGGCTCAGTGACGATGGAGGTGTCCGACGTGCGGGCGATCGTTGCGGCGGCGCGTGCGCGCCATGTCGTGACCGCGATCGACAATACCTACTCGGCCGGTCTCGCGTTCCGGCCGCTCGAGCTTGGCGTCGACATCTCGGTGCAGGCGCTGACGAAGTACCAGTCGGGCGGCAGCGACGTGCTGATGGGAGCGACGATTACGATCGATCATGAGCTGCATCTGAAGCTGAAGCGCGCGCGCATGCGCATGGGGATCGGCGTATCGGCCGACGATTGCTCGCTCGTGTTGCGCAGCCTGCCGAGCATGAAGGTTCGTTTCGAGGCGCATGATCGCACCGCGCTCGGCCTCGCGCGCTGGCTCAAGACGCGCCCGGAAATCGCGGCGGTGCTGCATCCGGCGTTGCCCGATTGTCCGGGCCACGCCGAATTCATGCGCGATTTCACCGCGGCGGGCGGACTATTCTCAGTAATCTTCGACGAGGGCTACAGTCACGAGCAGATCGATGCTTTCGTGGAAGCACTCGAGCTTTTTGCGATCGGCTGGAGCTGGGGCGGCGCGCACAGTCTGGCCATGCCGTACGACGTGGCGTCGATGCGCACGGCATCGCGTTGGCCGCATCGCGGTATCTTGGTCCGGTTTTATGCCGGGCTCGAAGAAGAGGCCGACTTGCGCGCAGACATTGAGCGCGCTATGCAGTCGGCGCTGGCTTGAGATTTCGGCCGCTTTTAGGCACTCAGAAAAGCCGCAGCAAGCCGTCGAGGCCGACATGATTGAATGCCACGTCGGCTGCGGCGCGGACGACGGGCTTCGCGCGGAAGGCGATCGAAAGGCCGGCCTCGGCCATCATCTCGAGGTCGTTCGAGCCGTCGCCGAAGACGATGGCCTGCGAGGTCGGGATCCCCGACGCCTCACAGGCCTTTCTGAGCGTATGCGCTTTCACGCTCGCGTCGACAATCTCGCCAAGCACCTTGCCCGTCAGCTTCCCATCGACGATTTCGAGCGTGTTCGCGCGCGCAAAATCAAGCTTCAGCTTCGCTTTGAGCCGCTCAGTGAAAAACGTGAAGCCGCCCGAGACGAGCAGCGTGCGCATACCGGCAGCCTGCACGGCGGCAAGCATCTTCTCGGCGCCGGGGGAAAGGCGTAGCCGTTCGTTATAGACATGCTCGAGCGCCGATGCATCGAGTCCCTCGAGCAGCGCAACGCGCGCCTTGAGGCTTTCGTCGAAGTTCTTGATCTCGCCACGCATGGCGGCCTCGGTGATTGCCGATACCTCCGCTTTCAGCCCGCAAAAGTCGGCGATCTCGTCGATGCATTCGATCGTGATCAATGTCGAATCCATATCCATCGCCACGAGTCCGAAGTCCCGCAGCGCAAGCCCCGGGCGCACGAAAGCGTAATCGAGCGCGTGAGTCAAGCAATAAGCCTCCACATCGACGCGCTGGGCCGGGTCGGCATCGACAATCCGGACCGCATAGGCATCGATTGGCTCCGCCTCGGAGCCGCGAGCAAGCGCGCAGAGCGGTTTGAGATGAGCAGCCGCTAGCGGCTCGGGGCTTTGGATGACGAGATTCATGGGCGACGCGGGGAGATCGTTCTGGTATCGGCGCGGGTTCGTGCCGCGGAAAATCCGCCTATTGTAACGGTTCCCCATCCGTCGGCCTATGCGGGGCCGGACCACAACCGCATTCGACGCACGAATGCAAGCGGTGCAAGTCCTGATCGTCGCGGGCGAGCCGCTATTCGCCGCTGGCGTTAGACTGGGGGCGTATGGCCCATCCGGCCGGTCGCGGGATTCGCTCGGTTGCTGGCCTGCATCGTCGTGTGCCGCACCAAAACCGAGGATGAGGAAACATGATGAGACGAACTCTGCGCTCTCGCCGTTTGCCGCTCGTTGCTTTCGCTTGCGCGGCCGTCTGCGCTACCGCTGTCATTTCACCTGCTACCCGCGCCGCTCCGCCCATTACGGTGACGTCGCAAACGCCGCCCTACGGGCCAATCAAGTACACGGTCAAAGTCGCCTCGAAGTCGTTCGGCAACCTGCAGGAAACGCGAACGATCAGTTCCGGGCAGACCGATGACTTCAACTGGAAGGCCGCGACGACGGCCGGAGCGACGCCTGTCCCCGAGCAGTGCCCCGGTTATTCGTCCCTCGCGCTCGATGCGAATGGCGCTCTGGCTCGCCAGATCAGCGTGCGTCTAGCGCCGATCGTGGCTGACGACGGCACGGCGAGCATTCAGATGAGCGTGCAGGCAAGCGTGCCCAAGAACCGAACGACAACGGTCACGACGGGCGGCAAGACGCTGCAGTGCCCGCAGGTGACTGCAATGAGCCAGGTAGTGCGCTTTACGATGCCGACCACGGGGGCAGCGAAGACGGTCGCGCTCAACGACGGCACACGCGTCACGGTGTCGGCCAAGCGCTGAGCCGAGGCCGTCACCGGGCCTGGCGCTCGAGAAGCCGCGAGGCCAGGAACCGGTGGTCGGCCGAAAAGAGCCGCCGGTACGTTAGCACTACGGCACCCACAGTGCCGAGCGCTGACGATGCCGCGACCAGGAACATGATCACGATCTGGTAGCGGACGGCTTGGAGCGGCGATTGTCCGGCCAGTACCTGACCCGTCATCATCCCGGGAAGGCTGACGACACCGACCACGGCCATCTGATTCAGCGTCGGAATCATGCCGGCGCGCACTGCCTGGCGAGCGGGGCCTTGCGCAGCTTCCCAGCGCGTCGCGCC
>CAYPWK010000477.1:0-4529 GCA_964414365.1 uncultured Burkholderia sp. | reverse complement strand
CTGCGATCACGAACACGCAAACGGAATCGACGAACCTGACGGCTTCGGAATCGCAGATCGTCGGTGCGGACTTCGCGCAAGAGACGGCGAACCTCTCGAAGTCGCAAGTGCTGCAGCAAGCCGGTATCTCGGTGCTCGCCCAGGCCAACTCGCTGCCGCAACAAGTGCTGAAGCTCCTGCAGTAAGCTACGCACTTCGCGTGACGGACCGCGGGTCGGTTCGTCACAGTGCGACAGGCGACGCCATTCATTGCGTTCCTGTCGCACGCACCAGCGTAATCGAATTACCGGGAGGCATGCCTCCCGTTATGCATTGAAAGAACTTTCGACTCAGCCCTCGAACGAGCGGCAGCACGTGGAGAGTAGGACATGAGCACTATCACGACATCGGGCGTCAACGGAACGACCAACAGCGAGAGCACACTGCTCCAGCAAGCGGCTCAATCGATCCTGTCCGGCGTGACGAATTCGACACTCAATGTGAGCTCCCTCGTGTCCTCGCTCGTCGCCGCGAAGACTGCCGGTCAGCAGCAGACGATTACCAACGCCATATCGAGCGACAACACGATGCTCTCGGCGCTCGGTAGCATGCAATCCGCACTGTCGTCCGTGCTGACCGCGTTGGCCGGACAGACGTCGTCGAGCGGACAAGCCGGCAGCCTCATCGACGGCACCATTTTCCAATCGGTCTCCGCAAGCTTGAGCGGGAGCGGCATCACGGCCTCCACGACGACGGGTGCAGCCGCGGGCACCTACTCGATCAACGTCACGCAGATTGCAACGGCAAACCAGATTTCCTCGAAGGCTTATGCGAGCGGCGCCACACTCGGCACGGGCACGCTGACGATCGGCGTCGGCAGCAACTCGATGTCGATCACGCTCACCTCGTCGAACAACACGCTGCAAGGCATAGCCAGCGCGATCAACAGCGCATCGAACAATCCGGGCGTGACCGCCGCCGTCGTTACGGGCACGGACGGCCAGCACCTCGTGCTCACGTCGACGCAGACGGGTGCAGCGAACACCCTCACGGTGTCGGGCGGCGCCGGCGTCGATTCGGGCATGGCGACGGCGAACTTCACGCAAGTCACCGCGGCTCAGGACGCCAAGCTGACGATCAGCGGCACGTCGGTCGACAGCGCAAGCAACACGATCACGAATGCGCTCACGGGTGTCAATCTCGCGCTCACGAGCGCATCCGTCGGCACAACGCAAACACTGACCGTCGCCCAGAACACGACGGCGATCTCGAACCAGATCCAAAGCTTCGTGACCGCCTATAACCAGTGGATTTCGACAGAGTCGTCGCTCTCCTCATTCAACTCAACCGCGGCACAAGGCTCGCAGTCCGGGCCGCTGCTCGGCGACGCGATGTTGAACTCCGCCGTGAACGGCATTGCGTCGATCATGAGCAGCGGCATCACGGTAGGGAGCACGACCTACGATCTTGCGCAGATCGGCATCAACCTCAATCACGACGGAACGCTGTCAATCAATACGACCACGCTCAATTCGGTGCTCGCGACTTCCCCTTCGACCGTCTCGGCGATTTTCAACGGCACGAACGGTTTCGGTGAGCAACTGAACTCGTTCATCACCTCGTACACGGATTCCGCGACGGGGCAGATCACGCAGCGCGAATCGTCGATCAATTCGGACCTGGCGGCGCAATCGCAAGCGCAGACGTCGCTCACGGCCTGGGAGCAGACGCTGACCGCTCAGTATCAGGCCCAGTTCACGCAGCTGAATACGATCATGTCGCAGACGACCAACGAAACCAGCTACCTGAACCAGCTATTCGGCGGCGGCAGCCTCTCCGGCACGCTGAACAAGAAGTAACGAGAAGGACCGAACGACATGTCGCACGAATCGCTCGCTCGCGCGTATGAACTTAGTCGGACGCTCGTCGCCGCCCTTGAGGCGGGCGACTGGCAGTTCGCGGCCGATCTTTCCAAAGAACGCTCGCCGCTTTTGATGTCGCTGAGCGCCGATCAGACCGAAGAAGGCATCGCCATGGTCCGCGAAATTCAGGCGATGAACGCGATCATCATCGAGAAGGCGCGCGAGGCTCGCGACATGTGCACTTCGCGCTTTTCCGAAGCCCGGCGCGGAATCGAAGGTGCGCGCCTCTATCGGAAGACGCAGAGGCTGCGCTAGATTGCTACTGGTCTCATCCGCGATCCCGAAGCGCCCAGCTGATGGAGAATGCGCACGCGGCGGCTCGCCGCGCATAAAAGCTTAAGGCTTGGGTTCGCGCGTCCGCATTCGCAAGCGCATCGGCTGAAGACCAACGTCGTTCACCCCCACCGCTCGTTACGGCATCCGCGCTGCACGCGATTGATATGTTCGCCACATCGACTCGAGCGCGGCCTCGAGCGTACGCGCAAAGCGCGGCGCATCGGTAAGCGACGATCCAAGCACACGCTCGCGCAGCGTACTGGCAAGCGCCCGAAGCGCAACACGGTCGCGAGCGAACGCGATCGCTTTGGCGATGTAGTCCTCCTCATCGGCGGCAATCCATTCGTCGAGCCCTGCGCTCCTCACCACGCTCTCGCAGAGGTGGCCAAGAAACCGGTCGCCGCGCTTGCAAAGCACCGGCACGCCCATCCAAAGACTCTCGGCGGTCGTCGTGCCGCCCGGATACGGAAACGGGCTTAGCACAATGTTGACGCGGTTATATGCGGCGAGGTACTGGGCGCGCGGTGAAGGACCCTCGAGGACGAGCCGCTCCTCGCCGATCCCGAGCGCGGCGAAACGCCTGCGCGTCGCTGCGCGCTCGGCCTCATCGCCGAGCTGGAATGCCTTGAGGAAGAGCTTCGAGCCCGGTACGCCGGCAAGAATCGCCGCCCAAACGGCTGCGACACGATCGTTGACCTTCGAAAGATCGCCAAGATACCCGAAGGTGGGCGCCGTTTCCGCTTCTCGGACAGACGCGTCGATCGCGACAGCCGGCTCGGGCGGCGTGAAGCAGAGATATCCGTGCGGCAGCCGCCACGGGCGCTCAATGAAATGATCGGCCTCGTCAGGCGGCAGCACCCATTCGTCCCCTACGACATAGTCGATCGCGGCCAGGCCCGTCGACGCGAAGTATCCGATCCAGCTCGCCTGCACCGGTGCCGGTTTCCATGCGAAGACGGGAAGCCGGTTGCTGTCGGTGTGCCCCGACAGATCAAAAAGCACCTGAATACCATCGTCGTGGATCGCGCGCGCCGCCTGCTCGTCGTCGAGTCCAACCAGCGTGCGCCAAGCGGCAAAGTGCGGCTTGATTCGGGCAGTCAACGCGTCCTCGATAGGTCGAGTCGCAAAAGCGTAAAACTGAACACGCGCCGGATCGACATGCGCAAGCACGCCTTCGAGGAAATAGCCGACCGGATGCGATCGTAAATCGCCCGAGACGAAGCCGACGCGCAGCGGCGCACCAAGTGGTGCATCGATGCGCCACTCCGTGTAGGGCCGCGCCGCTTCGCTCACGATGCGGCCGAACTTTAACGCCTCTGTGAGATAGGCATCGGGGGTCACATTCGCCGCAAAGCTCAGCGAAAAAAGCAGATTGCTCCACGCCTCGGCCCATGACGGACGCAGCGCAAGGGCCTGCCTGAAACTGGCTATGCCCTCATCCTGGTTTCCCATCTCACGGTAGACGATGCCGAGATTGACACGAACCTGCGCCTCATGCGGCATCAGGCGCTGCGCCCGACGGTAGCATTCGGCTGCCTCGACGAGCTTGCCCTGCGTCCTCAGCGCATTGCCGAGATTGTTATGCGCCTCGCCGAACTCGGGCTTCAGCGCGATCGCCTTCCGGCAATGCTCGGCGGCCATCTCCGGCTCGCCGAGCTCCCGTAATACGTTGCCGAGGTTGCTGTGCGCATCGGCGAAATCCGCGTTGAGGGCAATGGACGCGCGAAAGCTCGCGGCAGCGGCAGCCGGCAACCGCATCCGGTGAAGTACGTTTCCAAGATTGTTATGCGCGCGAAAGCCCCGCGGATCGAGCGCGATCGCCTGCTGATGGCTTTCCGCGGCCGCGGTGAGCTTACCCCAGCCGAAGAGTGCGGAGCCGAGATTGTCGAAGTAAATGGCCTGCGGGCTGACCTCGATGGCGCGGCAGATGAGATCGAATGCCTTGGCGTACTGCTGTCGCTGGATTGCGATCACGCCGAGCAAGTGCAGCGCGTCGCCATGACGTGGCATGAACGCAAGCGTGCGTTCGTACAGCGTATGCGCCTCGTCGAGGCGGCCTGCGTGATGATGCGCAACGCCAGCCTCGAAGGTTTGGGCGGCGCCTTCTTGATGGTCCATCGTCAGAGCGCTCATCGGCTGGCCTCCCGTGCGTGTTCGAGACGCGCCTCCCACATTTGCTCGAAGGCACCCGCTAGATGTCCGGCAAAGCGCTGCGCATCGCAAAGCGGCGAGCGCACGACACGCTCGCGCAAGCCAGCGCGCAGCGCGGCGAGCGCCGGCAAATCGCCGGCAAGGGTGACGGCACGCGCCACGTAATCGTCGTCGTCAGTCGCGATCCATTCGGGCAGTCCG
>CAYPWK010000476.1:2848-4534 GCA_964414365.1 uncultured Burkholderia sp. | reverse complement strand
CTTTCCCCGCGGCCAACGCGAAATCGGCAGTGCAATACGCGCGGAAGCGTCGCCCGTCGCGAAATCCTCGCTGGCAAGCCGCTTGCCGGGCGATTGGCCGCCCAGGTCAGTTCGAAGGGACGAGTGTAGACAGCGGCAGCCGTGCCGCAAACGAAGCTTTTCTGCTATCGATTTTCCACTTCGAGGGGAAAGCCCAGGTCGCGACGATCGCGAAGCGCGCCGGATATCATATGGCTTTCGGCGGTTTTTTTCGGCCGGCTCACGTGCGATTCGACCGCAACCAGCGACCCCTGACGAGACTCTTATGAACTCCAGCGCCGATAGCTCTTCGCGCCCGGCAATACGTCACCTCACGCAACTGGAGGCGCGCGTGGTGGGCGTCCTCTTCGAGAAGCAGCACACCGTGCCGGACACTTATCCCTTGTCGCTCAATGCGTTGGTCTCCGGCTGCAATCAGAAGACCGCCCGCACCCCGGTCATGAATGTCACCGAGGCGGAGGTGCTGACCGCGATCGATGGCCTCAAGCGGCTGAGTCTCGTGATGGAAGGTAGCAGCAGTCGAGTGCCGCGCTTCGAGCACAACCTCAACCGCGTGCTCGGCATTCAAACCCAAAGTGCCGCGTTGCTTTCGACCTTAGTATTGCGCGGCGCTCAGACGGCCGCGGAATTGCGCTTGAATAGCGCGCGTCTGCACAACTTCGCCGATATCTCGTCGGTCGAGGCTTTTCTCGACGAACTAGCCGCTCGCGAGCCACCGCTCACGGTAAAACTGCCGCGCGCGGCTGGGGAGCGGGAGAGTCGCTGGATGCATCTGCTCTGCGGGGATGTGATCGTGAGCGAGGGCTCGGAGCAAGGCGTCATCGACGACTCGATCTCGCCGTCGGCCGTCGAGGCACTTAAAGCCGAGCAGAAGCGGTTGATTGAAAAAGTCGACCGGCTTCAGGCGCTCGTCGAGCGGATGGCCGCCGAGCTCGGAATAAACATCGACGACCTGACGCGGGGGCTGTAGCGGCCGGCGGTACGGGTTTGCGCTTCGCTCGAACGCCGGCTCGGGAGTCGCCGTTCAAGGCGTACCCGGATTGGTTTGTCTTCGCCGCATGTCGTCACCGGACGGTCTTGGTTTCGAGCGCGCTCAGGAGGACGTTGGTCTGGTCGAGCAGCGTCGCGTGGTAGACGCCCGGCACCTCCATGTCGTCGGTACACGCCATCGCGTCCTCGACGCCGCGCCGGAACGACCGGTCGATCTGCAGCATTGCGCGGCGGTAAGTTGCGGCAGCACGGCGTCGACGAACTTGCAGAGCAGCCGAGCGTCGATCAAAAAGTAGGCCGATGTGCCGAGCACGAGTCCGGAGGGTACTGGAATATACGGCGATGCCAGCTTCGACTGCAACAGCGTCATTTTTGGCGAGAGAACCCTGTCGCCGTGGTTCGCATTATCCCTGGAGCCTCGCCTCGCGCCGTGGACCCTCGATTTGTGACTTCTGAAACCGATTATTTCGCTACCCGAATGCGGGGCCTGCGGGCGCGCAACGCTCGTGCGGGGCGCGCACCACGTCTTGTTACACACCTATACATCGGTAATATGGTCGCTCCCTAAACTGAGCTCACCACTAACCCACGGGGAGTTCAGTTGCCATGAAGCGAATCATTGGCTGGATGCTGGCGGCGGCATGTCTTGCAAGCACG
>CAYPWK010000476.1:0-2748 GCA_964414365.1 uncultured Burkholderia sp. | reverse complement strand
GCGCGCCGCACACGGCCGTAGGCGAAGAGTTGCATGATGACCCACTTTGCCGTGTCGATCGCCGTCGCGAAACAGATGGCCTGCGCGCCGGGGATGATCGCCGTATTGACGCCGATCACCTGGCCCGCCGAGTTGACGAGCGGGCCTCCGGAGTTGCCGGGATTCAGCGCGGCATCGGTCTGGATCACGTCGTAGATCATGCGGCCCGATATGGAGCGCAGCGAACGCCCGAGCGCGGACACGACGCCTGTGGTCACCGTTTGGGCGAGGCCGAGCGGGTTGCCCACGGCAATCGCGATCTGCCCGACGCGCAATTTCGACGATTCGCCGAGCTCGGCATGCGGCAGTGCCTCGGCCGAGCCGATCCGCAGCACCGCGAGGTCGGTGCTCGGATCGTCCCCGATGAGGGTCGCTTCATGCGTGGTGCCGTCCGCGAGCGTCACTCGAACGGCAGTTGCGCCGTGGACGACGTGGCTGTTCGTCAGAAGATAGCCGTCCGGGGTGAAAAGGAACCCCGATCCGGTTCCGCCACGTACGCCCTTCCGCCCAGTCTCGCCGGGTACGCCGCGGTCGACGGAAATAAAGACGACGGCTTGCTGCACGCGCTCGAGCGCGCCGATGACAGTGCGCGAGTACGCGTCGAGCAGTGCATCGTCGCCCTCGCCCTGCAACATGCCGGCGGCGACGATCGGCGGCTCCTCACCGGATGCACCTTGCGCGAGGTCGTCGATAAAGGCGGGACGGCTACACATGATCGCCACTCCTAACGAAAATCAGGTGTGTTGAGATGCGGGAGAAGCGAGGGGTTTTCAAGGGGGCGGCGCATGCAAGGCGCCAAAGCGCAAGCCCGCGCAGATGCGCGGGCTTCGTCGACTGCCTTTGCAGTCGCGGCGCATGCGCCATCGGGCGCGTCGCACCGCTTCTGTCAAAGAGAGCTTACATGCCGAAATAGATCGACTTCGTGCCGCCATTCGCCGACGACACGCTCGAGTGAGCCGCGCCGCCCGTCACGCCGCCGACGTCTTCAGCCGGCGTTTGCAGATTGCCGTTGGCAGCCGCGACGCGAGCTTGCGCAGCTTGAATATCGGCGGGGTAGTACGGGTCGGTGCCGGCGTTCGGGCGATAGCCGGCGGCCTCGATTTGCTTCAGCTCGGCCTTGACTTGCGCACGAGTAACGGGCTGAGCTTCTTGAGCAAACGAAGCGACGGGAGCGGCGATAGCGACAGCAACGACAACAGCCTTGATGAGCGAGTTCATGATCTTTACCTCCAAAGTTGATTTTCCTGAATGCCGCCGGGATCAAATTCAGCAGCTGGTGATTGAAGTGTAGGGACGTGAAGGCTCGCGATAAATATGCGATTCGCAACAACACTTTCGCAAAAACCGATAACAATCGGCGCGCTTGAGCCGCGGCATGCGAGCCTGTATCCTCGGTGTCAAGGGCACGCTTACCGTGTTTGCTTCGCGTTTCCGATCGCCTCATCCCACGCTGCACGACTGCGCTTTACGACGATGTCCCTCGCGCTCACGGACCGTGACCATGCCATGCTCGGCGGCGAGTTCGGACCGGGCGTCGCGCTCGCCATGAAGATCGTCGAGCGCACGGCCGCGGTAATGTGTGCTCCGCACCTGATCGACATTTCGTCGGCCCATGTCGACGGCTGCCTTTATCACGGGCCCGCGAGCCTCGATTTCGTCGAGCGATTCGTCGAAAGCGGTTCGCGCGTTGCAGTGCCGACGACGCTCAATGTGGGCTCACTCGATCTCATTCACCCCGAGCTCTATCGCGGGCCTCATGCCACGAGGCAAGCTGCGGAGCGCCTGATGAAGTCGTACGCAGAGCTCGGATGCGAGCGCACGTTCACCTGCGCTCCCTATCAACTCGAGCATCGTCCCTCATTGGGCGCGCAGATCGCGTGGGCCGAATCGAATGCGATCGTGTTTGCCAACTCGGTGCTCGGCGCACGCACGAACCGTTATGGCGATTTTCTCGACCTTGCCGCTGCGGTAACAGGCCGTGTGCCGTATTCAGGCCTGCACGTGACTGAGAACCGGGCCGCGCGGATGGTGATCGAGGCTCCCGAGTTCGCATCGCGGCCGAACCGCGATATCTGTTTTTCGGCGCTCGGACTATTGCTTGGCGAAGCGGCGGGCGCCATGATCGCGGCCATCGTCGGCCTGCCGGCCGATACGTCCGAAGACGAGCTAAAGGCCCTCGGTGCGGCGGCTGCTTCGACGGGTGCCGTTGCGCTCTTTCATGCGGTCGGGATCACGCCGGAGGCCGCGACGCTCGAGGAAGCGCTGCAGGGCGGACGACCTGAGCGTACGCTTCGCCTTTCGCTCGATGATCTTGCCGCCATACGGCGACGCCTCAACCAAGCGCAAGCGGGCGATCCGCTCGTCGCCGTCGCGCTGGGCACCCCGCATTTCTCGGTGGCCGAGTTCGAGCAACTTGCCAAGCTCTTCGATGCCCATCACGGGCCGCTCAAGTGCGACTTCTACGTGAATACGAGCCGCTTCATTCTTTGGCAGATCGAGGAACGGGGCATCGCTCGCATGCTGACGGAGCGCGGTGTGCAAATCGTCGTGGACACCTGCACGTACATCACGCCGATCATGCGGAAGATGAGCGGGCTGGTGATGACCAACTCGGGCAAATGGGCGCACTACGCACCCGCGAATATCGGTGTTTCGGTCGCTTACGGAAGCTTGCACGAGTGCGTGCGCTCCGCGTTCAGCGGGAGGGTT
>CAYPWK010000475.1:0-4547 GCA_964414365.1 uncultured Burkholderia sp. | reverse complement strand
GCAATTGGCGACTTCAACATGATCGAGGAAGGCGACAAGGTGATGGTCTGCCTGTCGGGCGGCAAGGACAGCTACGCGATGCTCGACATCCTGATGCGGTTGCGCGAACGCGCACCGATCAACTTCGACATCGTCGCCGTGAATCTCGACCAGAAGCAGCCGGGGTTCCCCGAGCACGTGCTGCCCGAGTATCTGAAGCAACTCGACATTCCGTTTCACATCGAGAATCAGGACACCTACAGCATCGTCAAGCGGCTCGTGCCGGAAGGCAAGACAACCTGCTCGCTGTGTTCGCGGCTGCGGCGCGGCATCCTGTACCGCGTCGCGGGCGAACTCGGCGCGACCAAGATCGCGCTGGGCCATCATCGCGACGACATTCTGCAAACGCTGCTGCTGAACATGTTCTACGGCGG
The DNA here is from genome assembly GCA_964414365.1 of uncultured Burkholderia sp. GTDB lineage: Bacteria > Pseudomonadota > Gammaproteobacteria > Burkholderiales > Burkholderiaceae > Trinickia. The sequence goes on along the minus strand of CAYPWK010000475.1, from coordinate 4,134 downwards.
CAAGCTGAAGGGCATGCCGCCGAAGCTACAGTCGGACGACGGCAAGAACATCGTGATCCGGCCACTCGCCTATGTGAAGGAAGCCGATCTCGAGAAATACGCCGAGCTGCGCGATTTTCCGATCATTCCGTGCAATCTGTGCGGCAGCCAGCCGAACCTGAAGCGCGCGGAAATGAAGGCGCTCATCCGCGAATGGGAGAAGCGCTTTCCGGGCCGCGTCGACAACATGTTCAACGCGCTCGCGAATGTGGTGCCGTCTCATCTGATGGATGCGAACCTTTTTCCGTTCGCCGGCTTACGGACGACGGGCACTGCCGACCCGCTCGGCGACATCGCTTTTGACGACGATCCGTGCTCGACGCATACCGCGGACTCGGACTCGGGCCCGGAGAGTGACGAGCCCGCTCAACAACGGATTTCGTTCGCCCAGTTCGACGATATCTGAGCTGCGGGGCGGCGTTTCGCGCCCCGCCGCGGCCTGTGCCGCGTTCTGCGCCACGCAACGCGGGGGCGTCATGATGCGATGCTAAAATCGCTCAGTTAAACAGACTTTATGTCGCCGACCCAATGAACATCGTCATTTTGGCTGCGGGTGTAGGCAAACGCATGCGTTCGGCGTTGCCGAAAGTGCTCCATCCTCTGGCCGGCCGGCCGCTCCTGTCTCATGTCATCGATACGGCGCGCGCGCTTCATCCCTCGCGCATCGTGGTGGTGGTGGGGCACGGCGCTGAAGCCGTGCAAAAGGCCGTTGCCGCGCCCGACATTCGCTTCGCGCTGCAAGCCGAGCAACTGGGTACGGGCCATGCCGTCCGACAGGCACTCCCGTTGCTCGAGCCGGCCCAGCCGACCCTCGTCCTGTATGGCGATGTGCCGTTGACGAAAGCTTCAACGTTGAAGCGCCTTGTCGATGCGGCGGTCGACGGATGTTACGGCGTTCTCACGGTCACGCTCGACGATCCGCACGGTTATGGGCGGATCGTGCGCGACTCGGCCGGGTCTGTCGTGCGTATCGTCGAGCAGAAGGACGCGACGCCCGAGGAGCTGCGCATTTCGGAGATCAACACCGGGATCGTCGTCGCGCCGACGGGCCAGTTGGCGATGTGGCTCGGCTCGCTGAAGAACGACAATGCGCAGGGCGAGTTTTATCTGACCGATGTAGTCGAGCGCGCGATCGAAGCCGGCTTCGAGATCGTAACGGCCCAACCCGACGAAGAGTGGGAAACGCTCGGCGTGAACAGCAAGGCGCAGCTCGCCGAACTCGAGCGGATACATCAGCGCAATATTGCCGAGTCGCTGCTGCAGGCGGGCGTGACGCTTGCCGATCCCGCGCGGCTCGATGTGCGCGGCACGCTGTGTTGTGGGCGCGACGTGGCGATCGACGTCAATTGCGTTTTTGAAGGCGACGTGACACTTGCCGACAGTGTGACGATCGGCGCTCATTGCGTGGTGCGCAATGCGACGATCGGCGCGGGCACGCGCATCGAACCGTTCACGCATATCGATGGCGCGACGGTCGGCGCACAAGCCGTTCTTGGGCCCTACGCGCGGCTGCGGCCTGGCGCGGCGCTGGCGGACGAAGTCCACATCGGCAACTTCGTCGAAGTGAAGAACGCGGCGATCGGGGCGGGCTCGAAGGCCAACCATTTGACCTATATCGGCGATGCCGATATCGGTACGCGCGTGAACGTGGGCGCGGGCACGATCACTTGCAACTACGACGGGGCGAACAAGCATCGCACCGTGATCGAAGACGACGTGTTCATCGGCTCCGATACGCAGCTCGTTGCGCCCGTGCGCGTGGCGCGCGGTGTGACGGTCGCCGCCGGCACGACGGTCTGGAAGGATGTGCCCGAGGGGGCGCTGGTGTTGAACGAGAAGACGCAGACGACGCGCAGCGATTATGTGCGTCCCGTGAAGAAGAAGGGCTGAATCGGCCAGCCATGATGCGAGCGGTGCGCGAGCGAAGTGCGCTGCCCCAGCGGCAACAGCATCACTCAAAAAAGGATTGAACCCATGTGCGGCATTGTCGGCGCGGTTGCGCAACGTAACATCGTTTCCGTCCTCATCGAAGGACTTCGCCGCCTCGAGTATCGCGGCTACGACTCGGCCGGCGTGGCCGTCCTGGCGGGTGGCGAGCCGCAACGGGCGCGCAGTGTTTCGCGCGTGGCCGATCTCGACGCGCAGGTACGCGAGGCGCACCTCGAAGGCGTGACCGGAATCGCGCATACGCGCTGGGCGACACATGGGGCGCCCGTCACCGACAACGCGCATCCGATTTTCTCGCGCGACGCTGTGGCACTCGTGCATAACGGCATCATCGAGAACTTCGAATCGCTGCGTGAGACGCTGCGAGGCAAGGGGTACGAGTTCGTTACGCAGACCGATACGGAAGTCATCGCGCATTTGATTCACAGCCTTTACCGCGGCAGCCTTTACGAGGCCGTGTGCGAAGCCGTCGGGCGATTGCATGGTGCTTATGCGATCGCCGTCGTCCACAAGAACGAGCCGCATACGGTGGTGGGGGCGCGGCAAGGCTCGCCGCTCGTCGTCGGGCTCGGCGACAGTGAAAACTTCCTTGCGTCCGACGCGCTTGCGCTGGCGGGCAGCACCGAGCGATTCATTTTTCTCGAAGAAGGCGACGTGGCCGAGCTTACGCTCGATGGTGTGCGCATTCGCGATCGCGAAGGGATTGACGCCTCCCGCGAGATCCGCACGGTGCACGCTTACGGCGGAGCAGTCGAGCTCGGGCCTTACCGCCACTTCATGCAGAAGGAGATCTTCGAGCAGCCGCGCGCAATTGCCGATACGTTGCCGCACACGGATACTTTGGATGCGGCGCTTTTTGGCGATGCGGCCGACGCGGCGTTTGGCGAGGTCGACAGCCTGTTGATTCTTGCGTGCGGCACGAGCTATTACTCCGGGCTCACGGCGAAGTATTGGCTTGAATCGATCGCGAAGATTCCGACGCAGGTCGAGATTGCGAGCGAGTATCGCTATCGCGATTCAGTGCCGAATGCTAACGCGCTTGTCGTCGTGATTTCGCAATCGGGCGAGACGGCCGATACGCTGGCCGCGTTGAAGCATGCGCAGCAGCTGGGGCATCGTCACACGCTTTCGGTCTGCAACGTCGCGACGAGTGCGATGGTGCGGTTGACGGAGATGGCGTTCCTCACGCGAGCCGGGCAAGAGATCGGCGTCGCTTCGACGAAGGCGTTCACGACGCAGCTCGTTGCGCTTTTCTCGCTCGCGGTGACGCTTGGGAAGCTGCGCGGACATGTCGACGCGGCAGCCGAGGCCGATCATGTGAAGCAGTTGCGGCACTTGCCGGCAGCGCTCAACAGCGTGCTTGCGCTCGAACCGCAGATCATCGCGTGGTCGGAAGAATTTTCGCGCAAGGAGAATGCGCTCTTCCTCGGGCGCGGCATGCACTATCCCATCGCGCTCGAAGGGGCGTTGAAGCTCAAAGAGATTTCGTATATCCATGCCGAGGCTTATCCGGCAGGGGAGCTCAAGCATGGGCCGCTCGCGCTCGTGACAGAGGCGATGCCGGTGGTGACGGTCGCGCCGAACGATGCGCTGCTCGAGAAGCTGAAGTCGAACATTCAGGAAGTGCGGGCTCGCGGCGGGCAGCTTTATGTGTTTGCCGATGCGGATACACGGATCGTCAACGGAGAAGGGATCCATGTGATTCGGATGCCCGAGCACTACGGGATGCTCTCGCCGATTCTTCACGTGGTGCCGCTGCAGTTGCTGGCGTATCACACGGCCTGCGCGCGCGGGACCGATGTCGATAAGCCGCGGAATCTGGCTAAGTCGGTGACGGTGGAGTGAGGGGCGGTTTCGCTGTCAGCAAGCAGCAGCAGTGTCCTTTAGAAACACAAACGTTTCTCGCACGGGGTCTAAAAGCGTTTCGTACAGGGGGCGGCAGCTTGTTGGAGGCCATAGCACCTCCCGTCGGTAATACTCGCTGCAAGTGTCGGCCGGCCACCAACGCGAACCTGTAATTTTTGATAGTTGCGCCGCCCGCCGAAACGCGAACCGAGAGGGTCTAGTCCCACGAGCCTGCTGGCGGTGAGCGACTTGCTGCCAAACAGAGCGCCGTTGGTTTCAGCTGCATCGGGGAACTGCATGAGC
>CAYPWK010000474.1:0-4550 GCA_964414365.1 uncultured Burkholderia sp. | reverse complement strand
CGAAAAGGTAATCGCCGTCGTAGTAGCTCTTTAGCGCTTCTTGATAGCAGTCTTCAATCTCGTGGTCGGCGATCCCCAGTAGACCCGTTAGATTGCCGTGTTTCTCGATCAGCGCCACATATTGCGCGATAAATGCGGCTTCATCTTCTTGTGCGATTTCGTCGATTTCGCTCATTGCCGTCCTACCTCCTTTCGGAAAAGGCACCAAGTTCGATGCAGGATAGGTGAGCGACGCCGCAGCTCCTTCTATAAATTGCCGATCCTTTCCAAAATTGGAATTCGTCTCTGCTCGGGAAGGGCCCTGCGGACCTTACGATGGGTGAGCTCAGCGCGAAGCCTGAGTGGATGCCGCCTCGAGGGAACGTCAGGCCGTTGCCGTTTTCAATACGGCAACGTCACGCCGGGGTGGCGCGCCGAACATGCGCGCGTATTCGCGGCTGAATTGCGACGCGCTTTCGTACCCCACTCGATAGGCAGCCGCTTCGGCGTTGGCGGCGCCTGTCACCATCAAGTGGCGCGCTTCAAGCAAGCGAAGCTGTTTTTGGTATTGCAACGGGGTCATCGATGTCAGTGCTTTGAACTGCCTGTGAAATGCCGAAGGACTCATTTGGGCTACGGCTGCCAGTTCCTCGATGCGTATCGTCTCTGCGAAGTGATCGCGCAATGCATGGATCGCGGTCACGACTCTCTTTACATGGCTCGTGGCAAGCACAACCTTGGCGACCTCGTTACCGTGAGGGCCAGTCAGCAACCAGTAGCACATTTCCCGCATGACCATCGGCGCGAGCACGGGAATCGCCTTTGGCGTATCGAGAAGACGCACCATGCGCGACACGCAGTCGGCAAGCGGTCCGTCGAAGTCGGTGACAAAGACGCCGTGCCCGAAATTGCCTTCCGGCCTGGGTGGCGTATCGAGAGACGCCATGACATCGCGCATGACCGCAAGATCGAACTCGATGACGACGCCAAGGTATGGCTCGGCCGGGCTGGCTTTCGCCACCCTGCTGAAGGCCGGCATTTCGACGCTGACAACCAACGCTCGTCCTGGCCCGTAGTCGTACCGCTTGTCACCGAACGTCGTCCACTTGGCGCCTTGGACGACGACACAGAGGGCGGGCCTCATGATCAGATGAGACGGAAGTTTTTCATGATCCGAGCGAAGGATGGTCACCCCCTCGATAGCGGTCGCGAACGGGCTCTCTTCGCCGGCCCGCTGGTCGGTATAGCGTTTGACGCTTTCGACCAACGCTTTTGACATGTCAGTGCCTCCCTTGCCGCATTCCCGCATGTTACCGCTCCACGGGACGAAAAGCTGAAGCCCGAGCAGGATCAGGCAAGAAGTCGGGCAGTTCCGGCATTCAGTCGCCCAAGCCGCCGCAATAAGCTTTCGGCACGTACACAACCTCTCGTGGAGTGCAGAATGCCAGCAGGAAATTCAAGCAATTCAATCGCGAAGATAGCAATCGTGACTGGAGGGAGTCGCGGCTTGGGGCGCAACACGGTGCTTCACCTTGCCAAGCGTGGCGTTGATTCCATCTTCACTTACCGCTCAAATCAGACAGAAGCCGACGAAGTGGTCCGCCTCGTGGCGGCGGAGGGACAAAGGGCGATTGCCCTGCCGCTCGACACCGCAAATGTGAGTACATTCGACGCCTTTGCGAGGCACGTTCAGGAGTCGCTTGCCGGATTGGGCGCCGAGCGTTTCGACTTCCTCGTCAATAACGCCGGCATTTCGCATCACGCCCCGTTCGACGAGGTCACCGAGGACGAGCTGGACAGCCTATACAAGGTCCATTTCAAGGGCGTGTTTTTTCTCACGCAAAAGCTGCTGCCGTTTATCCATGACGGCGGCCGCATCGTGAATATTTCGTCGGGCTTGACGCGCATCGTCTACCCGGGCAGTGCGGCGTACGGCTCCATGAAAGGCGCAATCGAAGTGCTGACTCGTTATCTCGCGAAGGAACTCGGTCCGCGTCGAATTGCCGTCAACACCGTTGCGCCGGGGCCGATCGCGACGGACTTCAGCGGCGGGATGGTCCGGGACAATCCCGAGGTCAATAAGCGCGTTGCCGAGATGACAGCGCTCGGTCGTGCGGGGTTACCCGACGATATTGGCCCCATGATCGCGTCGCTGCTCTCCGAAGATCACCGCTGGGTCAATGCCCAGCGCATCGAAGTCTCGGGTGGTACGTCTATCTAAATAAAAACGACGGGGCCTCTGTGCCCCCTTTATCTACTGAGCTGAACAGCGGCATCGTCCACCGGCCAAACACGAGCTCCGGGAATCTTGCGCCAGCGTGCGAGAGGGCGAGGGGCTACAATGTCTTGTTTTCAAATGAAAAACTGGTGGCAGTATGGCTTTGATGATTACCGACGAGTGCATCAATTGCGACGTCTGCGAGCCCGAGTGCCCGAACGACGCGATCTCGATGGGGCAGGATATCTACGTGATCGATCCCTCGAAGTGCACTGAATGCGTCGGTCATTTCGATGAACCGCAGTGTCGGCAGGTGTGCCCTGTCGACTGCATCCCGATCAACCCCGAGCATGTCGAGGGGCGCGAGCAGCTGCTCGACAAATATCGCGCGCTGCAGGCGGGCAAAGAGGGAAGCGGTACCTAGCCGAACCGACGCTGCGCTTGCCCCTACGCGCTGCGATGCAACTGCATCATCGCACGCTCGAACTCGCCCTTGATGAAATGCGGGATGACGGCGAGAGCGCGCTCGATAGCCGCATCGATCACCTCCTGCTCTTCCTTGCGCGGCGGCTTCAGCACGAAGTTCACGACGTCGGGCTTCGCTCCCGCGCGAGCGGCTTCGGGAATCAGATCGCGCGGATGACCGATACCGATGCGCAGCCGCCAGTACTGCTGCGACGAAAGATGCGCTGAGATGTCTTTGAGGCCATTATGGCCGCCGCTGCCCCCGCCGAGCTTGAGCTTCACGGCGCCGGGCGGCAGGTCGAGCTCGTCATGTGCGACGAGAATCTGGTCGGGCAGAATCTTGAAGAAATGCGCGAGCGCAAGCACCGATTGCCCCGATCGGTTCATGAACGTCTGCGGCTCGAGCAGATGGACTTCATCGCCGAAAAGCCTCGCCTTTCCATAGAGCCCATGGAAGCGCCGCTCGTCGCGCAACGTGACGCCGGCATCGCGCGCGAGTTGATCGACGAGCCAAAAGCCTGCGTTATGGCGTGTCGCGGTGTATTCGGCGCCCGGATTGCCGAGCCCGACAATCAATTTAATCATCTTAGCCTCCCGCCGGGCCGCCCCACGGGAGGCTGAGCCCCCTCGGGGGGCAGCGACCGCAGGGAGCGTGGGGGTCGTTCCATTCCATTACCCTCGAAAAAAAACCCGCCGGGGCAAGCCGCGGCGGGTCACGTCGTCCGTCTCAGCGAAACGGATCGAGAGGATATCGATCGACGAAATCCTTTAGGCAGGCGTCGAGCCCTCGCCTTGACCCTCGGCTGCCTCGCTCGAGACCGCCGCGGCCGGCACGGCGGCAGCCGCAACGACCGGGTTTTCAGATTCGACGCGTGCCGCGAGCGAAACACCCTTCGGCAGGGTGATATCTTTCGCGTGCAGCGATTGACCCGCTTCGATCTTCGAGAGATCAATTTCGACGAACTCGGGCAGATCGCCCGGCAGACATTCCACTTCGATCTCGGTCACCACGTGCGAGATCACCGCGCCGCCGAGCTTGACGGCCGGGTTCGTTTCCTGATTCATGAAGTGCAGGGGTACTTTCGTGTGCAGCTTCACCTTCGCATCGACGCGCTGAAAGTCCACGTGCAGCACGAGCTGACGGAACGGGTGGTACTGCACGTCGCGCAGCAGGACGGGCTGCGACTTGCCGGCCACTTCGAGGTCGAGGATCGACGAGTGGAAGACTTCCTTCTTCAGCGCGTGCCAAAGGGCGTTGTGATCGAGTTCGATCAGTTGCGGTTGTTCCCCGGCGCCATACACGATCCCCGGCGTCTTGCCGGAGTTGCGCAGGCGGCGGCTCGCACCCGTACCTTGCAGGTTGCGCTCGAAAGCGACGACTTTCATTTCAATCTCCATGAACTGCCCGCGACCAGGCAGTGAACGAGGGGGCTTCGGCTCGCACGCGAACGATGGCTGCATGCGGTGCCAAACAACCGCCCTTTACAAACGGCGCGCTCGCCAATGACTGAAGGCAAATCGCGCCCAATACGCGGAAAAGGCGCCGCTTCATGCCGCGCCCTTTCCGCACAACCCATTCTTTTGCTGCTTGCTCAGCTCTCGGCGAACAGCGACATCACCGAATCGCCGCGGCGGATCCGCGAGAACGTCTCGGCAAGGAGCCCCGCACACGAAAGCAAGCGGATTTTCGAGCAACCGCGCGCTTCCTCGCTGAGCGGAATCGTGTCGGTTACGACGAGTTCGTCGAGCGCCGAGTTCGCGAGGCGCTCTGACGCGCCGCCCGACAGCACCGGGTGCGTCGCATAAGCGACAACCTGCTTTGCGTCACGCTGTTTCAGCACTTGCGCGGCCTAGCAGAGCGAGCCGGAGGTATCGAACATCTCGTCCA
>CAYPWK010000473.1:0-4557 GCA_964414365.1 uncultured Burkholderia sp. | reverse complement strand
CGACCAGCGGCTGGCGTTTCACCGTGCAGGTCTAACCATCATCTATGGTGACAACGGATCGGGCAAATCCGGCTATGCGCGTATTCTAAAAAGGGCTTGCCGCGCTCGTATGCCGGGCCGCACCGAAGAAATCATACCCGACATCTATGATCTCGCGCCCGGCGTGCCGGGCGCGACCATCGAATACGCGATCAGCGGTCAGAACCGCACCTGCGCATGGCAGCTCGGGCAGGCCGCCGACGCCGCACTATCGGCCGTCAGCGTTTTCGATTCCCGCGCAGCCAGCATCCACGTCGATGAGACCAATGACGTGGCCTATACGCCGGTCCCACTCAAGTTGCTTGGAGCTTTGGCCCAGCTCTGCAAGTCGGTCAAAGACAAGCTGGCAGCCGAAGTTACGCAGATCAAGGCGCAGACGCCGCAAAGCATAAAGTCCCCGACGTGTAGTTCGACGACGGCTGTGGGTAGGCTCATGACCCGGCTTGCCGCCAACACCGACCCTGCCGCCGTTGAGAATCTGGCAGCGCTCACCCAAGCAGAACAAGATCGATTGGCCCAGCTCACGGCCGACCTTGCCGGCGATCCAATGCGCGCGGCGCGTCAGCTCGCCGCGCTGAAGGTCAAGATTGAAGGACACATTGCGCGCCTCGATGGGTTGTTCGCTTCGATTAGCGGCAATGCTGTCGCCAATTTGCATCGGCTTGCCGACGCAAATGATACCGCGCGACAGGCAGCAGAGGCCGCGTCCGGTGCGCTTTTCCATGACGAACCGTTGCCTCAGATCGGATCAGAGGTATGGCAGGCGCTATGGGCGAGCGCGCGCGCCTTTTCTGATCAAGAAGCATATTCCGACCGGCGCTTCCCCGTAACCGAGCCCGGCAGTGTGTGTGTCCTTTGTCAGCAGGAATTGACCCCCGTTGCGGCCGAACGGCTCAACCGCTTCGAGGCTTTCGTGCGCGATGACAGCCAGCAGCGCGCCGAGGTGGCGCGCGCCGCATATGATGCGGCGCTTGCGACGTTCGGGGGCGAAGCGCTTTCATTGGCCGAGCTTGCGAATATCGTGGCGACTGTCCGCGACGAGCTGCGGCAGGACGCGTTGGCGGAGGAGATTAGGGGCGCGTCCTTGCGCGCCCTATGGCGTCATCGGCAAATCAGGCGACGCCATACAAATCCTGCCGCCACTTTCGACGCGCCCGTTATCGCCTATCCGCGTCAGGCGTTCGTCAATCACGTCTCAGACATTGAAATGCGGGCCAATGCTCTTGCCGCTGAGGCCGGCTCCCCGGCCCGCGTCGCCTTGCTGGCCGAAAAGGCCGAACTTGCGGATCGTCAATGGCTTGGTGGCATCAAGGCCGATGTTCTCGCCGAGATCGAGCGCCTAAAGCAGATCGCGCGGCTTGAAGCGGCCCAGCGGGATACCACCACCAACCGTATCACCACCAAGAGCACTGAGATCGCGCAGGCATTGGTGACAGACGCACTTCGCGCACAGTTTGCACGCGAAGTGGCGAGTTTCGAGATCGCCGGCTTAGCTGTCGAATTGCGCCAGCAGAGCAGCGTTCAGGGCATCCCTCGTTTCAAGGTAGCGCTGACTCGGAAACCGAATGCCGCCGTGGGGCAGGTCTTGAGCGAAGGCGAGCATCGTTGCGTCGCGTTGGCCGCGTTCATGGCCGAACTCGCCACTACAGAAAACAAGTCCGGTATCGTCTTTGACGACCCCGTTTCCTCGCTCGACCACATGCACCGCGAAGCCGTCGCCAAACGACTGATCGCCGAAGCCGCGCGCCGCCAGGTCATCGTCTTTACCCATGACCTGGCGTTTCTATTCGAGCTAAATCGGGCAGCAGACGATGCCCAACCGAAGCCACACGTCACCATCAGTTCCGTCAGTCGCGGCGCAGACAAGGCCGGTTTCTGCCGCAGTGAACCGCCCTTCAAGGCGCGCCGCGTCAACGACATTACGACCAGCCTGACCAACCAGCTCACAAACGAACGCTATCACTTCGATCAGGGCAATCAGGACGAATGGCGGAATACTGTCAAATCCATCGCCGGATTGCTGCGCGACACATGGGAGATCGCCGTTGAAGAAGTCGTCGGGCATGTCATACGTCGCCTTTCGAACGAGGTAAAAACCCCCGGACTCGTCAAACTCACCGCGATTACCATCCCCGACTGTGAGGCCATGCGCGACGGCTTCGGGCGGTGTTCCGAACTGCTGCATAGCGCGGCACCGGCATTGAACCGGCCACTGCCGAGGCCGGAAGCCCTCGCCGCCGAAATTACCGCGCTCGCCACATGGGCCGATGATGTTCGCCAGCGGCAGAACGCGGCCAGGTTACCCTAGCGGCATGATGGCGGGCAGCGCTGCGATGATTGAGGTCTCCGCGCCGCCGGCCATTGATTGCGCCCAATCCTGCAGAGTTTCCTACGAAATGGTGGGTGTATCTGTCGCCCGTTCCACGCCGAATGCCTGCTTCCCCTTCGCGGTCCACAGCGCCCGCGCGTGTTCGCCCTGATCGCTGTGGAGCTTGTCGGCCATCCAAAGCAGCGCGCCGTAGATCATGGCGCGATCATCGCCGGTCAGGTCCACGATCCTGGCTTTGACAATGAGGCCACCCAGCTCAATCAGATGCCGGGTGCGCTTGCGCCGTTCGACTTGCCAGGTGCGCATGTCATGCCGCGTTAGCGCCGCCTGATGCCGGTTGCGCGCTGCCCGGTTGCGGTTGAGCGCCACCAACGTCGCGGTCAGGCGGAGATGCAGATCGCCGTGCCCGCCCTTGAAAGAACGTTGCCCCACGTTTCGCCCATGCCTCCCTCTTTCCGGCGTCTTTGGTTTCGCCCAGCACGATCAGCGCGCCCGCCAGTTCTTCGGCGGTCAGCGCGTCGGCTCCTGTCGAGATGACCAGCTCGCCGAGTTGCTGCACCTTGCGGGCTTTCAGCTCTCGCGTCTTGTCTTCGAGCGACTTCAGTTCCGCATCGAAGTCCCGTGGCTTGCGCATCGTCGTCTCCATAAGCTGTCGATGGAGCGATGATAGTTGAGTGCCTGCCACAATGCTTTAAGGTTGCCGAGACGTGCTGAAACGGCGCGAGCAGTCCCGAGAAATTAGTTTCGAGGGCGCGCTTATACGTCGTTCCGACGTGCGCTTCGCCGTGGTGATGTTCGGATCGCGATGGCGATCTATCATCTTCACGTCAAGGTCATCGGCCGCAAGGCCGGCTCCAGTGCGGTGGCCTCCGCCGCCTACCGCTCGGCCTCTCGGCTGCGCGACGATCGGCTTGAGCGCAGCCACGACTTCTCCAACAAGCGCGGCGTCGTCCACTCCGAGGTCATGCTGCCGGAGGATGCACCCGAACAATGGAGCGACCGCGAGCGGCTTTGGAACGATGTCGAGGCGTTCGAGGTCAGGAAGGACGCCCAGCTTGCCCGCGAGATCGAGTTCGCCCTGCCGCGCGAGATGACGCAAGCCCAAGGCATCGAACTCGCTCGCGACTTCGTGCAATCCGAATTTGTCGATCAGGGCATGATCGCCGACCTCAACGTGCATTGGGACATGGCCGAGGATGGGACGCCCAAGCCCCACGCCCATGTCATGCTGACCATGCGATCCGTGGACGAGAACGGCTTCGGCCCGAAAGTGCGGGAGTGGAACGCTACCCAGATGGTCGAGCGTTGGCGGGAACGCTGGGCGGAGCTGGCCAACGAACGCCTGGCCGAACTCGACATTGACGCGCGCATCGACCATCGCAGCCTGGAGGCGCAGGGCATCGCGCTGGAGCCGCAAAGCCAGATCGGCGCGCCCGCGCAGCGCATCGAGGGCAAAGGGATCGAGGCCGCCGACCGTGCGGAAATGCACCGCGAGATCGCCCGCAACAACGGCACCCGGATCATCGCCGATCCATCGGTGGCGTTTGACGCGATCACCCACCAGCAATCCACTTTCACGCGGCGCGACATGGCGATGTTCGCGCATCGGCACAGCGATGGAATCGAGCAGTTCAACGAGGTCATGGGCGCGATGCGGAGCGCGCCCGATCTGGTCGAACTTGGCAGGGACGGACGGGGTGAGGACCGCTTCACCACCCGCGAGATGATCGAGGCCGAGCAGCGCCTGCACCGCGCCGCCGACCTCATGGCGGAACGGGAACGCCATGAGGTCGGCGACAGGGACCGCGAAGCCGCATTGGCGCGCGCCGAGCAGCGCGGCCTTGTGCTCTCGGGGGAGCAGGCCGAGGCGCTGGAGCATGTCACGGATGGGCGCGATCTGGGGATCGTCGTCGGTTATGCCGGAACGGGAAAGAGCGCGATGCTGGGCGTGGCGCGGGAGGCCTGGGAAGCGGCGGGCTATGAGGTCCGGGGCGTCGCGCTGTCCGGCATCGCCGCCGAGAATCTGGAAAGCGGATCGGGCATCGCGTCGCGCACCATTGCCAGCATGGAACATGGTTGGGGACAGGGCCGCGACGCACTCACGTCCCGCGATGTGCTGGTGATCGACGAGGCCGGCATGGTCGGCACGCGCCAGTTGGAACGCGTGCTGTCCCATGCGGCAGCGGCCG
>CAYPWK010000472.1:0-4558 GCA_964414365.1 uncultured Burkholderia sp. | reverse complement strand
ATTGCGCCGGAGCTTTATCTGAAGCGCCTGATCGTGGGCGGCTTTGAGCGCGTATTCGAGGTCAACCGCAACTTTCGCAACGAAGGCGTGTCCCCGCGACACAACCCCGAGTTCACAATGATGGAGTTCTATGCGGCCTACACCGATTACACGTGGCTCATGGACTTTACGGAGCGGCTGATCCGGCAGGCGGCGATCGACGCGCTCGGCTCCGCGACCTTCTCGTACCAGGGACGCGAACTCGATTTTTCCAAGCCTTTCCACCGCCTGACGATTACGGAGGCTATCGCCAAGTACGCCCCTGAGTACACCGAAGCGCAACTCGGCGATGCCGCGTTCTTGCGTACTGAGCTCAAACGGTTCGGGGTGGACACGACGCAGCCCGCGTTCAAGAACGCCGGCCTCGGTGCGCTTCAGCTTGCGCTCTTCGAGGAAACGGCCGAATCGCAACTTTGGGAGCCGACGTTCATCGTCGATTACCCCGTGGAGGTGTCGCCGCTCGCGCGGGCATCGGATAGCGTCGAGGGCATCACCGAGCGCTTCGAACTCTTTATCACTGGACGGGAGATCGCGAACGGGTTTTCTGAGCTCAACGATCCGGAAGATCAGGCAGCCCGCTTCAAGAAGCAAGTAGAGCAGAAGGATGCGGGCGACGAAGAAGCGATGTATTACGACGCCGACTACATCCGGGCGCTCGAATATGGGATGCCGCCGACAGGCGGCTGCGGCATCGGCATCGACCGTCTCGTGATGCTTTTGACCGACAGTCCCAGCATCCGTGACGTCATCCTCTTCCCCCATCTGCGTCGCGAAGACTGATCGCCGGCCCGGCGCACCTTGCACGCACCCGACGGACAGTTTGTAACCGCAGGTAAAAGCGGCGCGTCATGCGGCGGCGCAAAATGGGCTCGAGTGCGCGTCTAACCCCGTTGTGCGCATGCGCCGGGCCCTATTGCTCGAACGAAGGCTCGGCGCGCCTCGCGCCTCATGCGCAACCGGTTACAAATTGAAACGCCGGTCCGCAGCGTTTGGCGGACACTGTTGTCGAAGTAGCAGGAACACCGTTCCTCTCAGCTTTGCATTGGATCGGGGCGCGCAAAAGCGGCCTCCGATCGACCGCTGAAACGAGGTCCGTCATGAATCAGCCCACCGCATCGCCGCGCCGTATGCATCCGCTCGTCGCCACCGCGGCGGCGACAGTCATCATTGCCAGCCTGGCCGCCACGGCCGCGATCACCGGCCTATTTCCGAAGGCGTCCAGCATTGGCGCGCAAAGCGATCAGACGCAGAGCGCTCAGGTCGCAAACCAGCCGGTCGTCGATTCATCGGCGCGCGCACCCGCGGCCGCGGCGGTCACGTCTGCGCAACAACAGACGGCATCGGGCCAAGCCGTTGAAGCGCAGCAGCCGCCCCAATCAGCGCCGGCGCAAACCGGCCAACCCAGTCAGTACGCGGTTCAGCCCACGCCGGAAGCGAGCCAACAAGGCCAGTACGCGGTTCAGCCTGCACCGCAAGGCGGCCAGCCAGGTCAGTACGGCGCTCAGCCTGCACCGCAAAGCAGCCAGCCAAGTCAGTACGCCGCTCAGCCCGCGCAGAACCTGTATGCGCAACCTGGGCAGCCATATTCACAGCAGCGGTACTCGGGGCAGCAACCGTACTCCGCCCCACCACAGCAGCCGCGAGCAGCCGCCTGTGCGACTTGCGGCACCGTCGAGTCGATCGTGACAGTGCGACACCCGGGCCATGGCACGGGCATCGGCGCAGTCGGCGGCGCAGTGGCGGGCGGCTTGCTCGGGAATCAGTTCGGCGCCGGCAGGGGACGTGCCGCAATGACGGTTCTCGGCGCGGTGGGCGGCGGCTTCGCCGGCAATGCGGTCGAAAAACATCTGCGCAGCGAAACGGATTACCAGGTCCGCGTACGGATGGAAAACGGCCGATTGCGCTATTTCACCTACCGGCAAGCGCCGCCCTTCCAACAAGGCGAACCTGTCCGGATCTCGCACGGCACGCTCGTCGCACGCTGAGACCTCCTTCGGCCCAGCCGGAAATAAAAAAGGCGATCCCTCGATGGATCGCCTTTTTTGCGGCCGTACCGCTCCGACCGACCGACCGCGCTGCGGCGGCCCGTCAGCCTGATCAGTCAAGCCGTGCCTGACGCGGCTCACTCGGCCGCGTCTTCGATCCAGGCTAGCTGGATCGCTTCGAGAATCTTCTCGTTCGATCGGTTTGGGTCATCGTCGAACTCTTCGAGTTCGATTACCCACCGGTGCAAGTCCGTAAACCGGACGTATTGCGGATCGATGCCGCTGTGTTTATCGGTGAGGGCCATTGCGATTTCTTGTGTGTCGGTCCACTTCATGGCTTACTCCCTCCTCCTCAATGGTTTTCCTTCGCATGATTGATCGAGTACCGCGGAATCTCGATCACAAGATCCTCGCCGTCGGGGACGACCGCCTGGCAAGAAAGCCTCGAAGTCGGCTCGAGGCCCCACGCCTTGTCGAGCAGGTCGTCCTCATTCTCCTCGGACGGCTCCAGCGCGTCGAAGCCCTCGCGTACGATCACATGGCACGTCGTGCATGCGCAAGACATTTCGCACGCATGCTCGATCTCGATCCCATTCTCGAGCAGCGTTGCGCAGACGCTCTTGCCCGGCTCAGCCTCGATGACCGCCCCCTCGGGGCACAGTTCGACATGGGGCAGGACAACGATTTGCGACATACGGTTTCCGTTCAGTCAGTGTAATGGGGCTATGGTGGGGCCGCTAGTCGAGGTGAGCGCCCGGCCGGGCCATTTTAAGCGGTAGCGCGAGCGCGCAGAGCGCGGCACGCAGTGCCGCTCTAGGCGCTGTTGCGTCAGTCAAACCTCGTCGAGCCTGCGACCCTTGAGCGCCGCGCGAATGCTCTTGTCCATGCGGCGCGCGGCGAACTCGTCCGTCGCCGCTGCGAGCGTCTTGGTGGCCGCCTCGATCGAGTCCGCATCCGTTCCACGCGCGGCGCGAGCCAAGTCCGCAAGCGCGCTATCGATGCGTGCGCGCTCGGCTGCGTCGAGCAATTCGCCGTCCGCCGCGAGCGCCGCCTCCGTCGCTTCGATCAAGCGCTCCCCCTCGACCTGCGCTTCGCGCAGCGCGCGCGCCCGCATATCGACTTCGGCCGACCTGAAGCTATCCTCGAGCATCCGAGCAATCTCCTCGTCGGCAAGTCCGTAGGAAGGCTTGACGACGACGGACGCCTCGACGCCCGAATGCTGCTCGCGTGCCACAACGGAGAGCAATCCGTCGGCATCGACCTGGTACGTCACGCGAATACGCGCGGCGCCAGCCGCCATCGGCGGAATGCCGCGCAGCTCGAAACGCGCGAGCGAGCGGCAATCCGAGACGAGTTCGCGCTCACCTTGCACGACGTGGATTGCCATCGCCGTCTGACCGTCTTTGAAGGTCGTGAACTCTTGCGCACGCGCGACAGGAATCGTCGAATTGCGCGGAACGATTTTTTCGACAAGACCGCCCATCGTCTCGACGCCGAGCGAAAGCGGGATCACGTCGAGCAGCAGCCAGTCATCGCCGCCGCGGTTGCCCGCAAGCAGATCGGCCTGGATCGCGGCGCCGAGCGCCACGACCTGGTCGGGGTCGAGATTCGTGAGCGGCGGCTGGCCGAAGAACGCCTCGACGGCGCGGCGGATGACCGGCATCCGCGTCGCGCCGCCGACGAGCACGACGCCCTTGACGTCAGCCGGCGAGATCTTAGCGTCGCGCAGCGCCTTTTTCGTCGGCCCCAACGTGCGCTGGACCAGATGGTCCACGAGCGCCGCGAATCGGGCCTCGGTAATCGATTGCACGATGCTTGTGCCATCGGACAAGGTAGCCTCGAGCACAGCCTCGTCCGTCGTCGACAATGCCTCTTTCGTCAGCCTCACGCGATCGAGCAGAAGCCGCACGTCCTCGGGCGCGAGATTCTGCGGCGCGAGCCCGGCCTCGGCGAGCACGTGGCGAAACAGCACGTGGTCGAAATCGTCGCCGCCGAGCGCCGAATCGCCGCCGGCGGCCAGCACCTCGAATACGCCCTTCGTCAGCTTGAGGATCGACAGATCGAACGTGCCCCCGCCTAGATCGTAGACGGCGTAAAGCCCTTCGGCCCCGTTATCGAGGCCGTAGGCGATCGCCGCGGCAGTCGGTTCATTGAGCAGCCGAAGCACATTGAGGCCGGCGAGGCGGGCGGCATCCTTCGTCGCCTGGCGCTGTGCTTCGTCGAAATAGGCGGGCACGGTGATCACGGCGCCGACGAGTTCGTCGCCGAGCGTGTCTTCCGCGCGCTGACGCAGCGTCGCGAGGATTTCGGCTGAAACTTCGACAGGGCTTTTGACGCCCGCTACCGTGCGGATCTGAACCATGCCGGGCGCGTCGACGAAGTCGTACGGCGCGTTCTCGGCACCCTCCACTTCCGCCTTGCCTCGCCCCATGAAACGCTTCACGGAGACGATCGTATTGCGCGGATCGGTCGCGGCTTCCTCCTTCGCCACGTGCCCGATCCGGCGTCCGTCCTCCTCGAGGTAACGGACGACG
>CAYPWK010000471.1:0-4580 GCA_964414365.1 uncultured Burkholderia sp. | reverse complement strand
TGGCGAATTCCCCGCTCGCGCACGCGAGCACTTCTTTCATCGATTGCATCGCGCCTTCCACGAGGGACAGGCCGGGGCGGCGTTCGAAGAGGCCTGGTGGCGCCACGGCCTGCGTTACGCGATAGGCCGGCACCGCCATCGTCACGGCGGCGGCGGAGCTTTCTGGGGCGGACGCGGCGAGCACGGTTTCGGCGACGACGAAGGCTTCACGCGCGGCCGCAAATTCACGAGCGAGGATCTGCAGTTGATGCTGCTCGCGCTGATTGCCGAGGCGCCGCGTCACGGCTACGAGCTCATCAAGGCGCTCGAAGCACGTTCGAACGGGTTTTATGCGCCGAGCCCGGGCATGGTGTACCCGGCCCTGACCTATCTCGAAGAGCTCGGATATGTCACGGTGCAGCAGGAAGGCAACCGCAAGCGATACGAGATCGCCGAGGCCGGCCGCGACTACCTCGACAAGCGTCGCGATCAGGTCGATTTGATCCTTGCGAAGCTCAGCTACGTGGCGAGCAAGATGGAATCGATGCGGCGCGCGTATGCCGCCTCAGCCGAGGCCGACGAGGGAGGCTTCGGCGGTGAAAGCGGCCGCTGGCACCCTAAGCTCGTTCAGGCGCGCTACGCGCTGAAGCTCGCGGTCATTCGCCACGCTGATGCCGATGAAGCCGAACAGCGGCGCATCGCCGAAATCCTGCTGCGCGCCGCCGCCGAGATCGAAGGCAATGCGCGCGGCCCCGCCGGAGAGAGTTCGCCTGCCTGACCGGCATTTCCTCGCAGGTGGCCCAATACGCAAGCATCCGGCCCATTTTTTTCGCAGTGATTCGGCCAACGCCGACAACAAGGACGCCAACGAATGTACGCACTGCCCCCCGCTCGCGAGCGGCGTTTGATCTGGCTGCTGGCCCTAGTCCAGTTCACGATCATCATGGACTTCATGGTGATGATGCCGCTCGGCCCGCAGATCATGTCGGCATTTGGAATCGCCCCGGCCGCGTTCGCGGCCGCCGTCTCGGCTTACTCGTGGTGCTCGGGACTGTCTGGCCTCTTCGCCGCGACCTATATCGATCGCTTCGATCGGCGCCGGCTGCTTCTGACGGTCTACGCGCTCTTCGCGCTTTCGAATCTGGCCTGTGCGATCGCAACGAGCTACCCGCTCTTGATCGTGAGCCGCGCGTTCGCCGGCATCACAGGTGGAGTGCTGAGCGCCGGTGTGATGTCGATCGTCGCCGACGTGGTGCCGGTCGCGCGGCGCGGCGCCGCCGCGGGCGTCATCATGACTTCCTTCTCGCTGGCGGCCATTGCCGGTGTGCCGGCCGGCGTGCTGCTCGGCGCGCATCACGGTTGGGCGGCACCGTTCTGGCTGCTTGCGGGGCTCAGTGCGTCGATCGGCTGTATCGCCGCGGCGATCGTGCCGTCGCTTGCCGAGCATTTGGAAGTGCGCCCGCCCGCTGTGTCCGAAGCGCTTCCGGCTCTCTGGCGCATGCTCACGCGCGCCCGGCACCTGAAAGCGTTCATGCTCACGTTTTTGATGATGCTCGCGCACATGCTCGTGATCCCCTTCATCTCGCCGATGCTCGTGGCCAATCACGGTGTGCCGGCCGGACAGATTTCGTGGCTCTACATGGCCGGCGGCGCGGCCACGTTCTTCACTTCCCGCGCTGTGGGCAGGCTCGCGGACCGCATCGGTCATCGGCTCGTGTTCAGGATCTTCGGCGCGCTCGCGATGGTGCCCATGCTCGTCATGACGCATTTGCCCACCGTACCCTTCGCGGTCATGGTGCCGTTCTTCGCGCTGTTCATGGTGATCGGTTCGGGCCGCATGGTCCCGATGCAAGCCATCCTCACGACCGTGCCCGAACCCGCGGAGCGCGGAGCATTCCTGAGCGCGAACGGCGCTCTGCAAGCGCTAGGTACCGGCTGCGGTGCCTGGATCGGCGGTCTGCTGCTGTCGACGGACGCAGCCGGGCACCTGCTCGGCTATGGGACGAACGGGTGGCTTTCCGTATCGATCGCAGCGGTTGCGCTTGTGTGGATTGGGCGCGTCACGAGTGCCCCGACGGCACGCGAACCATCGCGTGCCGTCACTGGCGCGGCCGCGAACGAAGAGAAGCTAGTCCCCGAGGCCTGACGTACTGCAGCGACCGGCCGCGAGGATTTTGACTTGTGGGTCGGCATGCGTGAGTCCCGCCCTAGCTCAATCTAAGTTCGGCAAATAGAGCGTCTTCTGCTCGTGCGGAGACCTGAGCTATCGAGACTTGTAGCTGAAAGCACCGTCGACGTTGGCGTAGGCATTGGTCTCCTTGCGCCGGGCTGCCGGGTCGGGATCGGACATGCCCATCTGCTCGCGCAACGGTGCGGGAACGGTCCTCCCTGGCTTGCCCGAACAACCAGGCCGAGCCCGCGTCGATTCCGAGCATCGCGGCGCGTCTGCACTGCGATCAGCGCCGTCAAGCACGACGTCGCGCACTGGTTGCCGCGAAGGCGAACCCTAGCAGTTCTTATAGGCGCCGCACTTTCGATCTTCGCTAATATCGGCTCATGGGTTTTGTCGCGAATGACAGGCAAAGAGCACTTTGAATCGAAATGTGGCGCCGCCGACACAAAGGAAAGCGTCAGAGCCACTGCGCGGACATCAGGCCACGTGCGTCGGCTCATCCGCACGCTCGGTGCGCGCAAGCACCGGCGCTAGCGCCGCACCCGTGTGGCTTTCCGGCACTTCGGCGAGCGTCTCGGGTTCAGTCGCGGCAACGACGGTCCCGCCGCGCGCGCCACCTTCGGGTCCGAGATCGACTATCCAGTCCGCCTCGGCGATCACGTCGAGATCGTGCTCGATGACAACGACGCTATGCCCCGCATCCACGAGCCGGTGCAGCACGCGAATGAGGCGCGCGACATCGGCCATGTGTAGACCCACGGTCGGCTCGTCGAGCACGTAGAGCGTGTGCGGCGCCTTCTGCCCGCGCCGCGTCATGTTCGTCGCGCACCTTCGGGAGCTCGGTCACGAGCTTAACTCACACGGCAGGGGTCACTGGTTCAATCCCAGAACTACCACCAGATTCGCGCGACCCGCGTGGGAAAAGGCTCTGAGGCGCACGCCCAGGGCCTTTTCTCATCCTGAAGACGTCCGAGACGCTCCAGAATCACTCCCCACTCAACTCGTTATTGTCGAAGAACCGATACGCCGCTATCGTCTCGCCCCAGCCCCGACAGGCCTGCGGCACGCCGGCCATCGGCTTGGCCGCCAATCGTTCCATCTATGTCTTCGCTCGCTTGTTCAGGCGCGCGTCGCCAAGATCGAGGTGGGCGAATTCTGTTTCCGTCCAGCGAGTCGTGTCCAGGGCCAAGGCGTTCACGCAAAAAGCGAGAGTAAATGCGATTCGCCGCTTGCTTACGAGTGCAGCGCTATGTCAATTGAAAGTAAACCGCTTCTTATTCGAGCGATGCCCGCCGCACGGCGATATGTATAGCGCGATGGCACTAACCGGTGCGATCTCGCTCGAACGGCTGCGCGAGGGCCGCGCAAGCCGCAAACCAAAACCGGCATGAGCATACACCATCCCTCACGATATTGACGCTCGTAGTTCTGCTAGGATCGCCCCCACCATATTGATCTATTCTCACTATAAGCCGATAGCAAATTAAAACGCCTTTGCTTCCGCGAGCTTTATTTGTGCTGACCGAGTGAGAAATATGCACTAAACCATCCGCCGCAAACCCATCTTGACCACATGAGCCGAGAACAGACGTGCTCGTGAGGAAGATCTTGTATTCTCTTAACTTTGAGGAAAAAATGGCCTACCTATGTTATGGCAACTCGGTTTGCCTTTTTCTTATGCGAAGCATATCACCATTTAACTATCTTAGCGATACGGAGCAACATGGCAGCCAAGTAACGCTCGACACAGTACGAACAACGTGGATCATTAGCTCAACGATCGATCGCGATAACGACCCTAAGAAAGATTTGCCAGTCCAGGACAAAGATACAATTTATCTTTCCCTCTCATCTTTTCGTGCATTTCTAACTGCACCGTTCGATGGAGCTAAATACACTACCACGATGCCAGTTAATGCAGATACGGCGAGTTCCATGTCATGGACTATAAATAAAATTAATTCTGTTTCCGGTTCGGACTATCCAAACGTCAACCTTCTCGACACCTTTGATCTTACGCACGGGGTTAATGGCAGCTTAACTTGCGTCAAGTCTCAGGCTGAGCTCCAAGCGGGGAGCCTGCCACCGATTTTTTTTTACAGCGATGGCCAGTTTGCCAGCGAACATGGTGGTTTCTCCTCTGAGATGATGAATGAGTGGCAGGTCTGTGGCGCTCCGACGCCGACGCCAACGCCAACGCCAACGCCAACGCCAACGCCGACGCCGACGCCGACGCCGACGCCGACGCCGACGCCGACGCCAACGCCAACGCCAACACCGACACCAACGCCGACACCGACACCGACACCGACACCGACACCGACACCGACACCAACGCCGACACCGACACCGACACCGACGCCAACGCCGACACCAACGCCGACACCGACGCCAACGCCAACGCCAACGCCAACGCCAACGCCAACGC
>CAYPWK010000470.1:0-4603 GCA_964414365.1 uncultured Burkholderia sp. | reverse complement strand
GGTGTTCCTGCAGCCACGTCATCAGCGCGTGCACGCGAAAACGCAGGTTGAGGTCGAGCACGAGCGGACCGTACTCGATCAGCACATTGCGATCGCCGGACTGGCGATACACGACGCCTACGCCCTCTCCTGCGTCAGGATCGCGGTACAGGACGCACGCATGAGCAGCGCCTATCGCAGACGTTTGCGCGGCTGAAACCGTCGATACGGATCGATGCAACGGTTCAGGCACGGCGCGCACATCGCCAGGTGCGACGTTAGCAAGCACGACGTCAGCAGCGGCACGAACGAAACGCACGGTGTCGCCAGGCCGCAATTGTCCCAGCTTCCACAGTTCGCTTGAGACGACCGTAACAGGGCAAACAAATCCACCGAGACTCGGGCCGTCAGGGCCGAGGATGACAGGCATGTCGCCCGTGAAATCGACTGCACCGATCGCATACGCGTTGTCGTGGATGTTCGACGGGTGCAGGCCCGCTTCGCCGCCGTCGGTGCGCGCCCACTGCGGCTTCGGCCCGATGAGGCGCACGCCCGTTCGGCTCGAGTTGTAATGCACCGTCCAAGGCGTGCTGTAGAGCACGGCGATATCCTCGGCCGTAAAGAAATCCGGCGCGCCATGCGGCCCATCGACCACGCCAAGCGACCATTCGTTCGTCAAACTCGGAATGCGCGATTCATCGACCGCGGCGCCTTCGCTCGCACCTACGCCCGCCTCTCCAGCGAGATGCAGCACATCGCCCTTGCGCAGCGCGCGTCCGGCATGACCGCCGAATTGGCCCAGCGTAAACGTCGCCTTGCTGCCAAGATACTCGGGCACTTGCAGCCCTCTCTTCACCGCGAGGAAAGTGCGCATACCAGGCCCTTCGATGCCGCCGAGCCTGAGGACGGCACCGGGCGCGGCGCGCACGATACGCCAATACGGAACTGGCGCACCGTCGAGCGTCGCTCGCATGCACGCACCGGCCAACACAAAAAGCGTCGCCGAATTGAAGCGCAACGTCGCGCCCACCATCGTCAGCTCGAGCCCCGCCGCATCCGGCGGATTGCCTAAAAGCTCGTTGGCAGTGCTAAACGAAAGGCCGTCCATCGGACCGGACGGCGGCACGCCGACGCTCCAGTAACCCGTGCGACCGGGAAGCTGTTGGACCGTCGTCTGCACGCCGCCGTCCAGCACGTCGATTGCGTGCGGAAAGAAAGCAAACCGCGACAGAAACGCCGTCGTCTGCGCCCCGCGTGCGAAGAGCTCCGAACCGGCAATCGCACGCAGATAATCAAGATTGGTCTCGATCCCATAAAGCTCGGTGCGAGCGAGTGCGTCGCGCAATGCCGCGAGCGCTGTCGCACGCGTGTCGCCCTTGACGATGAGCTTGGCGACGAGCGGATCGTAGAACGAACTCACCTCGGTGCCCGCTTCGACCCACGTCTCGATACGAGCCGATTCCGGGAACTGCACGTGTGTCAACGTCCCGGCGCTCGGCTGAAACTGCTTGTTGGGGTCTTCAGCATAGAGACGCACCTGGATGCTCGCCCCGCGCGGCAGGGGCGCAATCGTTGCGAGCGGCGGTAGCCGCCCTTCGGCCTGACGAATCATCCATTCGACGAGATCGATGCCGGTCACCTCTTCGGTGACACAATGTTCGACCTGCAACCGCGTGTTCACCTCGAGGAAATAAAAGCGGCGGGTCTCGCCATCGAATACGAATTCCACGGTGCCGGCCGACTCGTAGTGGACGGCCTCTGCGAGCCGCACGGCGCTTTCCATCAATGCATGGCGCTCCGCATCGGTGATACCCGGCGCAGGGGTTTCCTCGATCACCTTCTGGTTGCGCCGCTGCACGGAGCAATCTCGCTCACCGATTGCGATGACGTTGCCGCGGCCGTCTCCGAAGATCTGCACTTCGATATGTCGCGCGCGCTCGACGAACTTCTCCAGATAGATGCCGGTATGCGCGAAGTTGGCGCCGCCCAGTCGCGATACCGATGCAAATGCGGCCTCGAGCTCATCGGGCGCGCGGCAGACGGACATGCCGATGCCCCCGCCGCCCGCCGTGCTTTTGAGCATCACCGGATAGCCGATGGTCTCCGCTTCAGCAAGCGCATCGGCCGCATCCGCGAGCAAGCCAGTACCCGGCAGCAATGCGACGCCGTGCGCTTGCGCGAGCTCGCGTGCCGTGTGCTTCAAGCCGAAGGAGCGCATCTGGTCCGGCCGCGGGCCGATGAAGCGGATTCCGGCGTCCTCGCAAGCCTGCGCGAACGAAGCGTTCTCCGAAAGGAACCCGTAGCCGGGATGCACCGCATCGGCACCTGTCGCGCGCGCTGCGTCGATAATCGCGGCGACGTTCAGGTAGCTCTGCGCGGCCACGGACGGCCCGATACGCACCGCTTCGTCGGCAAGGCTCACATGCATCGCATGCCGGTCCGCATCGGAATAAACAGCGACGGACGCGATGCCGAGCCGCTTCAACGTACGAATGACGCGACAGGCAATTTCGCCGCGATTGGCGATCAGTACCTTCTCGAACGTCACTGTGCCTCCCAGATCGTGAGGCGCACCGGTGTCGGGTTGTATCCGTTGCAAGGGTTGTTCAATTGAGGGCAGTTCGAAATGAGCACGGTGACATCCATCTCCGCACGCATTTCGACGTATTTGCCCGGCGCGGAAATGCCGTCTTCGAACGTAAGCTTGCCAAGCGGCGTGACGGGGACGTTCATGAAGAAGTTGATGTTGCTGACGATGTCCCGTTTGGTCAGCGCAGAGCCAACACCGCAAGTACAGTGCGTGATCGCATTCAGAAAGTTATCGCGGCAGCTGTGCATGTGCCGCTTTTCAAGCGCGTAGCGGACGGTATTGCTCTCGGCCGCGCACGCGCCGCCAAGCGTGTCGTGACGGCCGCACGTATCGGCCACGATCGTCAGCATCGAATTGCCGAGATTCGACATCAATGCGCTGCCCGTCGTGAGATAGAGCTTGCCCTGCGCGCGGATCGTATCTTGGGCGCTGTAGCGCTCGAGCGGATCCGCACTGTTATAGAAAAGCGTATCGACGGCCTGGTTGCCGTCGAGATCGAGAATGCGGAAGAATTGTCCGCGCTTCACTTCGTGCAGCCAGGGTTCGCCCGCCGGCAGCGTGAAATCGTACACGGCATAGCGCGGATCGAGGCGGCTTTCGGCGATAGTCATTGTCTCCTCCCCTCAGGCGAACAAGCGGTCGGTGTTGGTGTAGCCACGCTCGTTTTCAGCGCACATTGAGCGGCATGGATCGTCCGCGGGCACGCTGGCCTCGACCGGATAGGCGCGATAGGCGACAAGCTTGACGGACTTCGGTTCGTAAACTGGCGAGGGGTCCATCGGATGCGGCGCGGCGGAAAATGCGACCAGCGTATTCATCTCGAAGCGCAAGTCGAATGCATCGCCCGCTCGCGAGTGGTCTCGGAGAAACTCGAGGTTGCCGTCCTCCGCCACGGCTATCTTGCTGAAGAAGTTGACGTTGGGCACGAGGTCGCGCACGCCGAGACCATACTTCGCGATTTCGACGAGCAGACTGTCGCGCCCGTTGCGGATCATGGCGTTGCGATGCTCCTGGTAGCGCGCGATGCCATATTTCCGGAGAAAGAGCGCGGCATCGCCGACCCCGCCGAGCGGGTCATGCCAGCCGAGCGTATCGGCCGTAATCGACGCCATCACGCGCCCCATGTCCGAATACAGAACAAAGCCGCGCGTCAGATGCGCCGTGTGCTGCGCCTTCAGCGTATCAGCCATGTTATAGCGTTCGAGCGGGTCTTCCTGCCGGTAGAACACCGCGGACAGATTGGCGCCGCCGTCGAGGTCGACGATACGCAGCGCGAGACCGCGTCGCAATATCCCGGACCAGTGGGTACCGGCGGGAATCACCGTTTCCCATAGCACGTGAGGGATCGGCGGAAGGTCGACTGGAGGATTCGACGACATGGAGGCTCCTGTGATCAGTGGGAATAGCATGAGAGGGGCGATGAAGACATCGCGACCTCCCGGGCTTTTATCCCTCCGTGGAGCCTCGCCGGCGCCTTACGAAGAACTGAAAGGTGAGCGGGCAAGACCGGACTGCTCTCGGACCAGACATCGCGTCGTTGCAAACGCGACCGGAACCCTAGCAATCCTGAAGATGATGCAAATCGCTTCGCACCTCTCGGCGACTAGTATAGCGAGGAGTGTGCCAACGCAGGGGAGCGACGAAGCGGATGCATCGATGACCCTTGTATGGCGGAAGAGCGGCAACCGGATCACCGCTCAATGTGGCGAAGCCTGACTGAACCATGGAACGACGCGCGCACAAGAATGCAGCATCTCATGCACCACCAATCCGCTCACGGCCCTGCTTATGGGCACGGCGCGGCCGTTGGTCGTTTCGATATCTCTGCAGCCGCCGATGTGGACTATTGGTTGAGCGCACCGTCTGTGCATGCACATGATGCGCGAGCGCTTCGAGCGCGTCCCATTCGCCATCGAGCAGCCGTTCGCAAACGACGACCGAGTGACTGAAATCGCAGCTCAGCTTCGAGTCCGACACCGCGCGCAGGATCTCGAGCGTCACCCACGGTTAGGCCTGGCACGCTTCTCGCATTTC
>CAYPWK010000469.1:0-4608 GCA_964414365.1 uncultured Burkholderia sp. | reverse complement strand
CCTCGACCCCGCCGATCAGCAGCGCGACGACCGTCGAAATCAACGTGATCGTCACGTTATAGTACAGCTTGCGTAGCGGCTTCACGAACGCCCAGCCGTAGGCGCCGAGCATCAGGATCCCGTCGGTCGTGTCGACGGTCAGCATGCCGGCGGCGAACAGGGAAGGAAACACGAGGATCGTCCACAACGAAAAGCCTGCCGATGCCTGCGACGCCGAAGTGCCGAGCAATGCCACCTCGGTCGCGGTTTCGAAGCCGAGCCCGAACAGAATGCCGAGCGGGAACATTAGCCAGCTTGAGCGCACAAGACAAAACAGCGGCTTGAAAACGCGGGCGAGCAGATTTCCGTCGAACCGCAGCAGCCGCGGGTCGCCGATCGGCTGCGCCGGTGCGCTTCTCATCCGACGGAAGGCCCGAACCAGGTCCGCCAGCAGCACGACGTTGACCGCGCCGATCGCGAGCAGGAATGACGCCGACGCCACGGTGCCGATCATCGCCCCCGTTTCCCTGAACGCATCGAAATGGTGAACCAACGCCTTCGTGGCCATCGCGACGACGACGGCGCCAACTACCACCATCAGCGAGTGCCCGAGCGCGAAGAAAAACCCGACGGCGATGGGCCGCTTGCCATCGTTCATCAGCTTGCGCGTGACATTATCGATCGCGGCGATATGGTCCGCATCCATCGCATGACGCAGGCCGAAGCTGTACGCGAGAAACGCCGTACCGACCAGCGCCGGCGATGTGCGCAGGACGACGCATGCCCACGCCCATGCGAACAGGTTGATCAGCCCGAGTGCCACAAACATCGTGACCATCCTGCCTCGCGTCGAAGCGGTGGGGCGCGCGGTTCCGATTAAGGTAGTCATGAAGGGTTTCCTTTGTAGTCTGTGCGATTTGACGTCGTGGGTCAGCAGGCGATAGCGGACGCATCTCGGCGGACCGCCAGCACGCGCTCGAGTTCGGCCGCGCTGAGCGTGCCGCTCGACTCGATCACGCTCAGCAAGGCCTCGAGAAAGCGCTCGTAGTAGTCCCAGCGCGGCTGCTTCACGCAGTCCAGCGCCTCCCATCGGGCGATCGACGCGATCAGGCATTGCCTGAACGCTTCCCACTCGAAACAGCCCGCTTTCGAGAGCGAAAGGGCAAGCCCGAACACGTCTCGTTCCCAACGGTTGGTGAAGAGCAGCTTGCCGTCGAGGCGTGGCGGTGAGTCCGGCTCCCCGAGCATCGATGCCGTGGCGTATTCCTCGAATCGCGTGAACATTGCGCGCTCCTACGCCTGTGGCGCCGCGACAAGCGCAACGCCCATCATCGATTCCGGTGTGACTAACGCGGCAAGTTCATCCTCGCTCATGCCTTCGGTGTTCGCCGGGCGTTCGGGGATCACAAACCAGCGGATTTGCGCACTGCTGTCCCACACCTTCACTTCCTTCGTGTCCGGCACGTTGACACCGAACTCGCGCAGCACGGCGCGTGGTTCGCGCACGCCGCGCGATCGGAACACCGGGTCCTTGTACCAGTACGGCGGCAGACCCAGCACCGGCCAGGGGTAGCACGAACACAGCGTGCAGATGATCAGATTGTGCACCTGCTCATCATTGGCAACCGCTGCCATGTGCTCGCCTTCGGCGCCGGTCATGCCGGCTGGCAGATCCAGTTCGGCGATCGCGCTCGGCGTGTCCGCGATGAGCCGCTTCTTGTACTGGGGATCGACCCACGCACGGGCCACGATCTTCGCACCGTTGAACGGACCCGCAACGGTTTCGAAATGGCGCAGCACGGTGTCGACCGAATCGCTGCCGATCACTCCTTTCTCGATCAGCAGTGCTTCGAGTGCGCGAACTTTCGCTGCGCTGGTTGCCTCTCGGTCTTCCGGGAAACCAAAGATTTCGCTCATGTCGTTTACCCCCTGGTCAGTTGGCGGCCTGTACGTAGGCTTCGTACAGGTCCGCGTAGATTGTCGTGTTGGGTTCGCTCTTTGCGGAGCCCCAGATGTCAGCGGCATCGAACGCAATCCGGTAGACCGGCATCGGCTTGCCAATACCGTCGACGCCCGTCGATACGAAGTACGAGAAGCGGCCTGGATAGACGACGTCGACGGTGCCGGTCTTGTTGCGCAGATATCCGGGAAGGCGCGTGTGGTCGACCGGCTCGGGGTCGGCAATGCGAACCTTGTCGCCTGCCGCGAAGCGCGGCGCGCGATCGGGTTCTTGATAGCCGGAATCACCCTGCCGCAGATACGCCTTGATCTGCGCGGCAATCGGCGCGCTCGGACGATCCGGTAATGCAGCATCCGGGTGCGCACGATAGAACGCACTTTTCTCCTCAAGCTCCTGCGCACTGATATAGCCGGAGTCGACGAAGAACTGCGTGATGCCGCCGAGCCACTTCTCGTAATAGCGATACTTGAAGTATTCGAACGGCTGCATGGCTTCCGCGCAGGTGCGCAGCGACGCCCACGTCCAGTCGCTTTTGAACGTGGTGGGCAGGTCCTTGATGGAATAGGCGGGCAATGCATCGACGAGATGCGCGCTCTCGGCCATCATCGCGGTGTGAATCCCGAAGATGCGCTGCTCCCATGGCTCGACGAAGACCCGCGTCTCGAGATTGACGGGCCCGAGGTTCTCGATGCCTCCAAGATGGTGCTGTAGTCTCACGGTTTGCTCCTTACGGATGATCAAGGTCCTGCGTGGTGAAGCGCATTGTGGGCGTGACGCTGGATGTGGGTTGCGCTCGTGTGGCGCGGTGTTGCCGTTAGCCTGAGAGGTCTGCCATGGTCGGTTGCGCAACCGGCTTCGGCCGGTCGACATAAGCCGATACGGTCGCTGCGGCGCCGTCGCCACAATCGAGCAGGCCTGCGCGGAGCGCGTCCACATCGAGCGCCCGACCGATCACGACGAAGCGACTTTCGCGCGCCTCGTCCGTGGTCCATGGGTTGCCGAAACTTGTCTCCATCAGCATGTGCACGCTGTGAAAGTGCAGGCGCCGCGATTCGCCGCTCACGTTCAACACGCCCTTCATCCGAAGCAGCGCTGCGCCATTCGACTGCACGAGCTGGTTCGCCCAGCGGCTGAAGCGAACGCCGTCGAGCTCGCCGGGGATATGGAAGGCGCAGGACGAGATGCTCGTGTCGTGCTCATGGTCGTGCTCGCTTTCGGTCAGCAGGCCAGGCTCGACAGCGAGCAGGTTATCGATCGAGAAGGTGCGGCGGCCGAGCAGCGTGTCGATCGCGATGGCGGAGCGGGTCACGAAGTCGAGCGTCGCAGTCGGATTCAGCACGCGGATGCTCGACTTAAGCGCGGCGAGGGCGGACGGTGCGACGAGGTCCGTCTTGTTGATCAAGATGCGGTCGGCGAACACGATCTGCTCGCGGGCGATGTCGTCGCTCAGTTGGCCGTGCGCGTGCCGTGCGTCGACGACCGCGATCACCGATTCCAGTTCGACGCGCTGGCGCAGATCGGGATCGGCAAGAAACGTCTGCAAGACCGGCGCCGGATCTGCAAGACCCGAAGTTTCGACGATCAGGCGCTCGAGCCTGTCGTAGCGCGTCAGCAGTTGCAGCACGCTCTCGACGAGGTCGCTGCGGACCGTGCAGCACACGCAGCCGTTGTTGATCTCGATGACCGCTTCCTCGTCGGCGACGATCAGCTGCCCGTCGATACCGACTTCGCCGAACTCGTTGACCACGATGCCGATAGGCATGGGCCGCGTGCGGTCGAGAATGTGGTTGACGAGGGTCGTCTTCCCGGCGCCGAGGAAGCCGGTAACAACGGTGGTTGGGATCTTCTTGATGCGCATCTCGCGACTCCGTGGGCGTCGGGCAGTAGTGATATATCAATAAAATAGCGGCTTTCACGAGGCAAAACCGCGGCTGTCCCGCCGTGTAACGACGTTGGCAGAAACTGCACGTGTGGATGGCGAAAAATGTCGAAACCGACCGATCCGGTCAGTTCGCTGCCTTTCTGCGGTTGCGTGCCACGGGCGGGCGGCCGCTCGCGAAGCTAGTTGAGGCGCACTTCGCGCTTCAACGTCAGCGCGTTGCCGATCACCTCTGACACGAGCCCGAACACTGCGCCCATCACGAGCGCTGCGGCGGCGACCAGCGCCGGGTTGGACAGACCTGAGGTGGTGATCGCCTTGCCGGTGGCCACGGTGGTGCCGACGGTCGAGGCGAATCCCCAGACGATAGCCGGCAGGACGTCGAGCAGCTTGATCTTCGACGCCTGCACCATCGCCGCGCTGCCGATGCCAACGCATATCGCAATCGCGATGGCGGTGTTGCTTGTCGTCGCGATCGCAAGCAGCGTTAGCGAACTGATCACGAGGCCGGTGAGATTCGACGCGACGCTCTTCACGAATCCCGCCGTTCCTCCGCCGAGCACGAAGAACGATGCCCACGCGATGAATGTGACCCAGACCGGGACAGGGAAGACGGTGCCGGTCAGCCAAGTATCGACGACCGCCAGCACACCGATGCTGAGCGTGTATGCCTCTGATTGTTTCATGGACTCTCTCCTGTTGATGATCGATGCGTTGAGGTATGCGGACATGCCGTTGCACGAAGCATTTCTAGCGACTTCCACGCCGGACTTGCGACGCTGTCCGTGTC
>CAYPWK010000468.1:0-4645 GCA_964414365.1 uncultured Burkholderia sp. | reverse complement strand
GCCGCGGTCAGCGCGGGCGCAGGAGGCTAAACACCGTGTCGAGATTGAATTCCAGACGTTTCTGGAGCGCCTCTTTCGAAACGAAGTCGAAGCCAAAGATGACTTCGCCGGTGAACCGGTTCGTCAGGTAGTAGTAACCGATCGCGGCCAGAGTCAGGTGCAGCTGGCTCGCGTCGATGCCGGGCCGGAAGTCTCCGGACGCCACTCCCCGATCAAGGATTTGTTGGAGCATGTCGATAAAGCCGCTATGCAACTCGTGGAACCGCCTAGATTTCTTGACGTGTCGTGCTCTGTGCAGGTTCTCGCTGTTGACCAGCGACATGAACTCCGGATGTTTCAGGTAATACTCCCACGTGAAGGTCACGAGCGTTCGGATGGCCTCGACAGGCGGGAGCCGGTCGAGTGCGAGCTTTCTCTCCTCGGTCCGAATGTCCGTCCACGCGTCTTCAAGGACGGTCTGGAACAGCTCTTCCTTCCCCTTGAAATATTCGTAGATCATCCGCTTGTTCACACCGGCCTTCTCTGCGATCGACTCGATTCGAGCCCCGCCCAGGCCGACCTTTGCGAACTCGGCTTTCGCTGCCGCAAGAATCTTTGCCTGAGTCAGAATCGGGTCACGCACGCGTTTGGCACGCTGCGGCAGCTTCGTAGGTACGGGTGCTTCGCTGAGTCCTTCGACTGGCGTCGTTGGCATCTTGTCTCTTTGAACCCAAAAACTAGACGGTAACGGCAAATCATCCACAACGGCATTGGCGATTGCCCCCTGCTACAACTCATCCCGAGGGATTGAGCGCCCACTATCGTAAACCCGATTATCACTTTTTGGGTCTTGAAGGGCTCGAACTCGTGTGCCAACATCTATCTCAAGTAACGAACCGGTTCGGTGGGAGTGCCGGAGTATTTAGGATAGGGAGGCGATGTGAACAAGTGGAAGAGCGCGGAAGCTGCGGCAGCTTCGATTCCCGATGGTGCAACGATCGCGATTACGGGCTCGGGCGGCGGGCTGCTTGAGCCGGACGCAGTGCTGGCGGCACTCGAAGCACGATTCCTTCAGACGGGCCACCCCCGCAATCTGACGGTTGTGCATGCATTGGGTGTTGGGGACGGACAAGGCAGCGGCCTCGGACGGTTCGCGCATGTGGGCATGGTCAAGCGCGTTATCGGTGGTCACTGGGTGTGGTCATCGGCCATGCAGGCACTGGCGGCATCGGGCGAAATCGAGGGATACAGCTTCCCGGGAGGAGTGATAGCCACTCTCTTCCGCGAAATCGGCGCGGGCCGTCCAGGCGTCATTACCCGCGTGGGCCTCAGGACGTTTGTTGATCCCCGACTTTGCGGCGGCAAGCTCAATGCGAACACCACAGAAGACCTCGTCGAGCTGATCGAAATCGGCGGCGACGAGTACCTGCGCTTCAAGCCTATCAAGATCGACTTTTCCATCGTGATGGCGTCGTCCGCCGACGAACGCGGAAATCTCTCAACCCGCCGTGAACCTGCAGACCTCGACATTTACGCCGTCGCGCTGGCAGCGCACAACAGCGGCGGCAAGGTCATCGCTCAGGTGAAGGGCAAGTCCGACGGTTATGTACCCGCCCGGCTTGTGAGGGTGCCGGGGGTCATGGTGGACGTCACCGTTGAGACGCCTGCCCAGCGACAGTGTGCAATTAGCGATTACGACGCCACGCTCAGCGGTGAGTCGCTCGGCGAAACAGCTGTCGCAGAAATGCCCGACGGCATGCGCCTGATCGTTGCCCAGCGTGCGGCGCAGGAACTCGGCAAGAATCAGTCAGTAAATTTCGGATTCGGCTTCCCCGGAGCGATCCCCGCAGTGCTCGCAGCAAACGGGCGAGGCTCCGACTATTGGGGCTCGGTCGAACAGGGCATTCACCGCGGCGCGATGCTCGATGGCGCGATGTTTGGCACTGCGCGCAACGCTGACGCCATTGTGTCCAGCGTTGACCAGTTTGACTTCTACAACGGTGGCGGTATCGATATTACGTTCCTCGGAATGGGCGAGTTCGATGAACAAGGGAACGTGAACGTCTCAAAGTTGGGAAGTACCGTGGTCGGCCCAGGAGGATTCATGGACATAGCGCAGGGTGCCAAAAAGATTGTGTTCTGCGGCGCGTTCGAAGCAAAGGGCCTGCGTGTTGAGCGAAACAGCGACGACTCGCTTGAGATCATATCGCCCGGCTCTGTTCCCAAGGCGGTCAAGACCGTTCGTCACGTGACGTTCAGCGGAATTCAAGCCCGTCTCGATGGCAAGGAGGTTTTCTACGTCACTGAACGGGCAGTGTTCAAGCTCGATCCGCTTGGCATTCGCCTGATCGAGGTAGCGAAAGGCATCGATTTGCAGAAGGATGTGCTCGCACGGATGGAGTTCGCTCCGTTGGTCGATGAGCACCTTCTTGAAGCTTCAGTCGCGCACTGAGCTTCGAACAGCACAAGGCCTTACCCGATTCCAGAGGTATTTCTCATGCAGCAAAATTCCGACGTCATTTTCACCATCGAAGGCGCTGTTGCGGCAATCACGCTCAATCGCACGGCCCGGCACAACGCGTTGACCACTGGCATGCTGGACGACATCGAGCGGTCCGTTGCGATTGTTGAACGCAATGACGAAGTGCGCGTACTCAAGTTTACCTCGAACAGTCAGCGATTCTTTTGTAGCGGTGCCGACATCAACGAGTGGGGCGATATCGACCCGCAAAAGATGGGTACGCGATTCATTCGGGATGGTAATCGCGTCTTTCGCCGAATCGCGGAACTTGATAAGCCTACGATTGCTGTTCTTTCGGGCAGCGCGCTCGGCGGTGGATTGGAACTCGCATTGGCCTGCGACTTCCGCTATGCAAGCGTTGATGCGCGCATCGGGTTCCCGGAAGCAGCGGTCGGTGCTATTCCCGGCTGGATGGGCTGTGCCCGCCTCTCCGAGCTTGTCGGCGCCACGCGTACCCGCGAACTAATTCTGTTGGGCGAGCCAGTCGGGGCAGCCAAGGCAGCGCAGTGGGGCATCGTCAACGAAGCGCTTGCCGCGGATGAACTTTCAGCGCGGGTAGACGCCGTTTGCGCAACGCTTCAGAAGCGCTCGAAGACGTCCCTGTCCGTTGGCAAACGACTCATCCGGATGATGGAATCAGGACAACAGGAGTTCGCGCACGAACTCGCAGCTTCAGTCTGCAAGGCGTCACCGGACGCCGCAGCAGGTGTTGCGGCATTCCGCGAGAAGCGTCATGCAAACTTCGGCTGATAGCGCTTCGTCCAACCGCGCCTCGTTGCGCGAGTGGGTCAACGGCGATACTAGGATCGTGGTGATTGTCGCCGACCCGATTTCACAGGTGAAGTCGCCTCAGTTCTTCAACTCACATTTCGCACGTCACGGAACCAACGCCATTTTGGTGCCGGCCCACGTTGCGCCTCAACGGCTCAATGACGCAGTCTCGGGCTTTGCGGCTTTGCAGAACCTGGCGGGCGTCGTCATTACGGTGCCTCATAAGGTGGCGGCGTGTGACTTGCCTGACGTGCAAATGACTGAACGTGCTGCGGCAATTGGCGCTGTTAACTGCCTCCGAAAGCGTGAAGACGGAGGTTGGCTCGGGGACAACTTCGACGGAGAAGGCTTCGTCATTGGCCTTGAACAGCAAGGTATGTCTGTAGCGGGGCGGCAGGTTCTTCTCGTCGGTGCGGCCGGTGGTGCCGGCCGCGCTCTCGCAAACGCACTATGCACGGCAGAAGTTGCCGCGTTGAGGCTCGCCGATATTCGAGAGGACGCCGCCGAGGCACTGGCAGCTGAGCTTCGGAGCCGATATAGGCTAGCCCATATCGAAATAGCAGAAGCCACGGGCAATCGCGCAGACGACCTGATCATCAATGCATCGCCGGTCGGCATGAATCCGTCGGATTCCATCCCGATCGACATATCGGCTCTCAAGAAGAATGCCGTCGTAGCAGACCTGATCATGAAGCCGGAGAAAACCTTACTTCTTCGGAAGGCTTCTACGCTGGGCTTCAGGACACACCCAGGGCGGCATCTTCTTCTCAGCTCCGTTGGGCAAATGGCAAAGTTTATGGGTGTAGTGGGTTAAGACGGGTGGCGGATTACTGCCGGCACGGGATGTTAGAGAACCGGCAAATCGGCTCGATGAGCGCAATCAGGCGCGTTCGAAGGAGACAGGAGCAAACATGGAACTCTCGAAATATCGTTGGCGCATCTGCGCTCTGCTATTTTTTGCCACGACAATCAACTATCTCGATCGTCAGGTTCTTGGGCTGTTGAAGCCCACGCTCGCCGTGCAGTTCAGCTGGACTGAAACACAATACAGTTACATCGTTGTCGTGTTCACTGCCTGCTACGCGATCGGAATGCTGCTCTCGGGCAAACTCGTCGACAAATTTGGCGTGAAGATCGGCTACGGCGTATGTGTCCTGCTATGGAGCATCGCAGCTTGCGGCCATGCACTCGTGCGCAGTACGTTGGGCTTCGGAGTGATGCGTGCCCTTTTGGGCATTTCCGAGTCTGGAAGCTTCCCGTGTGCCGTCAAAAGCGTCTCCGAATGGTTCCCCCGCAAGGAGCAGGCGCTGGCCGTGGGTATTCTGACGTCGGGAACCAGCATCGGCGCAGTCGCAGCGCCCGCGGTCGTCCCGT
>CAYPWK010000467.1:1760-4679 GCA_964414365.1 uncultured Burkholderia sp. | reverse complement strand
CGAAAGCAGCCGTTGCGAACAGGCCAGCGACCAGAGCGGCGATCAGTTTGTTCATGTCTTGAATCCTCAGCTTTAGTTAATTAACCAAATGACCCGGTCAATGAGTCATGTCGGTAAACGTGCCATCCACCTTTCGGTTGACAGCCGCATCGAACGAATTTTTCGACACGTCTGCAAGCGCATCAGATCCGCTCTTCGCCGCTAAAAGACTTGGAAACGGAAAACCGCACGCGAATGCCGGATAGCTTCAATGCGGCATCTGCGTCGAATAACGCGTGATCGGTTGCACCGGTTGACGCCGCCGCCGCAAATTTGTCGCCCATGGGCGCCGCCGGATGGCGTCCGCGCGCTACACGGGTCGGCGGCACGCCGTTTGCCGAGCAAAAAAGCCTGCCGCGACAGTCAGTTACTCGGTTACGGCTTGCGGGAGCGCCGAACTGGCGTGGCCGGCGGCATCGTGAGCCCGGCATTGCCGTCCTCGCTCGCCGTGGCATGGCGTCGATCGATGCCGTTCCACGGCGCGGCCGCCGGCAGCGTTCGCCATTTGCCGGGTTCGAGCCCGAGCTCGAAAAGATCGAGAGCGCCGATGCCGACACGGATGAGGCGCAGCGTCGGAAAGCCGACGGCCGCCGTCATCCGTCGCACTTGGCGGTTCTTGCCTTCCGTCAGTGCGAGCTCGATCCAGGTCGTCGGAATCGCGGCGCGGTAGCGAACTGGCGGCACGCGTGGCCAAAGGGAGGCGGGTGCGTCGATTGCGCTGACGCGGCAGGGGCCCGTCAGATAGTCGCCAATATCGACACCGCCTGAGAGCGCGTCGAGCGCGGCCTGATCGGGCACACCTTCGACTTGCGCCCAATACCGTTTGACAAGTTTGTGACGCGGCTCGGCGATCCTCGCCTGCAAGGCGCCGTCATCGGTCAGCAGCAAAAGCCCTTCGCTGTCGGCGTCGAGCCTGCCCGCCGGATAGACACCGGGCAACTCCACCCAATCCGCAAGCGACGCGCGTGTTTCATGCGGCGAGAACTGGCAGATGGTGCCGAACGGCTTGTTGAGAGCGATGAGACGCATCGGTGGCAAATAACGACGAACACTGAACGTAACGGGAATGCAGCACAACGGGGAGGCCGAGCGACGACGGCAACGAGCTGCGCGGCCTCACGCCGATGTCTCGGCTTCGCACCGCCGCCGCTCGCGCGCGCAAAGGAACAAGCCGCTCGTCTATGGCATATGACGGGATCTTAATGCATAATACGGCACGGCAAGTCTTCTGTCTTATATAAGACCTCGAAGCAGTCCCGCGTCTCAGATCCTTCCGTGCGTCGCCGCGCCGCCTCCGCCGGGGGCGACCGGCCGCGGTTCGGGCGCTTGCGGTGGCCGCCATGTATACGTGGGCTAGAATAACGAGCCAGCCGTATCTATGCGGCGCTGTCAAGCCGACAGCGATTCGAACGCACGAGGCGAAACTCGAGACGCACAGCGAGCGAGCAGGGCTCGCGGCGGCCGGCTCGGGTTCGCGGGATTCGCTTGCTTATCACCTGCACAGCCCAAACACTGGAGTCGATCATGCCGTATCAGCACATCAAGGTTCCGACGAGCGGTGACAAGATCACCGTCAATTCGGACTTTTCGCTCAACGTTTCCGATCAGCCGATCATTCCGTACATCGAAGGCGACGGCACGGGGTTCGACATTACGCCGGTGATGATCAAGGTCGTCGACGCGGCTGTCGAGAAGGCGTATGGCGGCAAGCGCAAGATCCACTGGATGGAGATCTACGCCGGCGAGAAGGCGACCAAGGTCTACGGCCCCGACGTCTGGCTGCCCGAAGAAACGCTGCAGGTGCTCAAGGAGTACGTCGTTTCGATCAAGGGGCCGCTCACGACGCCCGTCGGCGGCGGCATCCGCTCGCTCAACGTCGCGCTGCGCCAGGAGCTCGATCTCTATGTTTGCCTGCGCCCCGTTCAGTACTTCAAGGGCGTGCCGTCGCCGGTGCGCGAGCCCGAAAAGACGAACATGGTGATCTTCCGCGAGAATTCGGAAGATATTTACGCCGGCATCGAGTGGCCCGCCGATTCCGAGCAGGCGAAGAAGGTCATCAAGTTCCTGCGCGAAGAAATGGGCGTCAAGAAGATCCGTTTCCCGGAGACGTCGGGCATCGGCATCAAGCCCGTTTCGAGCGAAGGCACTGAGCGGCTCGTGCGCAAGGCGATCCAGTACGCGATCGATAATGACCGCCGCTCAGTCACGCTCGTCCACAAGGGCAACATCATGAAGTTCACGGAAGGCGCGTTCCGCGACTGGGGCTATGCGCTTGCTCAGAAGGAGTTCGGCGCCGAACTCGTGGACGGCGGTCCGTGGATGAAGTTCAAGAACCCCAAGACGGGCAACGAGATCATCGTAAAGGACGTGATCGCCGATGCGTTCTTGCAGCAGATCCTGCTGCGTCCGGCCGAGTATGACGTGATCGCCACGTTGAACCTGAACGGCGACTACGTCTCGGACGCGCTCGCCGCGCAAGTCGGCGGCATCGGCATCGCGCCGGGCGCGAACATGTCGGATTCGGTCGCGATGTTCGAGGCGACGCACGGCACGGCACCGAAATACGCGGGCAAGGATTACGTCAATCCGGGCTCGGAGATTCTTTCGGCCGAGATGATGCTGCGTCACATCGGCTGGAAGGAAGCGGCCGACGTCATCATCGCGTCCATGGAAAAGTCGATCCTGCAAAAGCGCGTCACCTATGACTTCGCCCGCCTGATGGAAGGCGCGACGCAAGTGTCGTGCTCGGGCTTCGGTCAGGTTCTCATCGAAAACATGTAATAGCAGAGCGGGCGCGTCGCATTGGGCGCGCTTCACCGAAGTCGGCAAACCCCGGCGAGTGTGCATGCACCGCTGGGGTTTCTTTTTATATGCGTCTTC
>CAYPWK010000467.1:0-1660 GCA_964414365.1 uncultured Burkholderia sp. | reverse complement strand
TCGAACGATGTCAGGCTGCCTGAATGTTCGACGCTTGCTTGCCCTTCGGGCC
Organism: uncultured Burkholderia sp.; assembly: GCA_964414365.1. GTDB lineage: Bacteria > Pseudomonadota > Gammaproteobacteria > Burkholderiales > Burkholderiaceae > Trinickia. The sequence continues at coordinate 1,608 of CAYPWK010000467.1, read as the reverse complement.
TTGAACCACCTCGAAGGACACCTTCTGACCTTCCTTCAACGTCTTGAACCCGTTCATCTGGATGGCCGAGAAATGCGCAAACAGATCCTCGCCCCCTTCATCCGGCGTAATGAACCCGAAGCCCTTCGCGTCGTTGAACCACTTGACCGTACCAGTTGCCATACCAACTTCCCCTGTAACTCTCATGTCCTACCACGAGCACGCTCGAAAAGCTCGACAGCCGCTCACGCAGCCGCCCCCTCCGCACAAGCTCACCTCGGCATTTTTTCGTACTTGCACTTGTTGAGCCAGCTGAAAAAAAGTGCCAGCTTGATTGTTGGATGTCTTTCGGCGAGTGTCAAGCGAATTTTGAGATGTTGCGTGTGCCCTTGCGCGCGGGCGTCGGTGTGCAGGGTTTTTCCGACTTTCCTTTGTGCGGTGACGCAAGCGAGGTCACTTGAAAAGTCGCATAATCGACTCACATCGGAGGAGTGCGAAACTTCCGGACGGGATGTTCGCGGCTTCGTCGGCGGCGCGTTCGGCACGTGTTGTGCGATACTCGATCGAACTGCGGACCGCGCCCGTCGCAGCGCCGCGCGTTTCGCGGCGGAAAGCGGTTCGTGGCGGGTTCGCGCGGTGCAAGGGGTCCGCGCGGGTGCATGCGGCTCGCACCGCCGCGGTGCGATGGACGACTGGTTGGTCGGGTTTTTGCAGGATTGCGACCGCGACCGAGTTGTTTAGAATGGGTGTATGGCGATTATCCCGGACAGGCAGGACGGCACGGTACTCGAGCGGCAGGAAAAGGAGCTGAAACCGCCGTCCATGTATAAAGTGGTACTGTTGAATGACGATTTCACGCCAATGGAGTTTGTCGTGATGATCGTGCAGGAATATTTCAATAAAGATCGAGAGACCGCGACGCAGATCATGCTGAAGGTTCATCGCGAAGGGCGGGGAGTTTGTGGGGTCTACACGCGGGACATCGCGTCGACCAAGGTCGAGCAGGTTGTTACGCACGCACGGCAGGCAGGGCATCCGCTGCAATGCGTGATGGAGGAAGCATGATTGCCCAGGAACTGGAAGTCAGCTTGCACATGGCGTTCATGGAAGCGCGCCAGGCACGGCATGAGTTCATCACCGTCGAACACCTTTTGCTGGCGTTGCTGGACAATCCCACAGCGGCAGAAGTGTTGCGCGCCTGCGCGGCCAACATCGAGGACCTGCGCCAGAACCTGCGCAACTTCATCCACGACAATACGCCCACGGTGCCCGGCACCGACGACGTCGACACGCAGCCTACACTCGGCTTTCAGCGGGTGATTCAGCGCGCGATCATGCATGTCCAGTCGACTTCGAACGGCAAGAAGGAAGTCACGGGTGCTAACGTCCTCGTCGCGATCTTCGGCGAGAAGGATTCGCACGCCGTCTACTACCTGCAGCAGCAGGGCGTGACGCGGCTCGACGTCGTCAACTTCATCTCACACGGCATCGCCAAGACGAGCAGCAGCGATGCGGCGAAGGCGGGCGATTCGAACTCCGAATCCGAAGACGCCGCTTCGCAGAAGGAGACGCCGCTCGCCCAGTTCACGCAGAACCTGAACCAAATGGCGAAGGACGGCCGCATCGATC
>CAYPWK010000466.1:0-4705 GCA_964414365.1 uncultured Burkholderia sp. | reverse complement strand
AAGGCATCATTCTCGCGGGCGGGTCGGGCACCCGTCTCTTTCCGGCGACTCAGGCAGTCAGCAAGCAGCTCCTGCCGATCTACGATAAGCCGATGATCTATTACCCGCTGAGCACGCTGATGCTCGCGGGCATCCAGGACATCCTGATCATTTCGACGCCGCAAGACACGCCGCGATTCGAACAACTGCTGGGCGACGGTTCGCAGTGGGGTGTCCGTCTGCAGTACAAGGTGCAACCCAGCCCGGACGGGCTCGCGCAGGCGTTCCTGCTCGGTGAGTCGTTCATCGGCGCCGATCCGTCGGCACTGGTTCTTGGCGACAACATCTTCTATGGCCACGATTTCGCCGCCTTGCTGAAACGCGCAGCGGAGAAGACGTCGGGCGCCAGCGTGTTCGCGTATCACGTCCATGATCCGGAGCGTTACGGCGTCGTCGAGTTCGACCATGCCGGCAAGGCGATCAGCATCGAAGAAAAGCCCGCGGTGCCGAAGTCGCACTACGCCGTGACCGGCCTTTATTTCTACGATGAGCACGTGGTCGATTTCGCGAAATCGATAAAGCCGTCGCCGCGCGGCGAGTTGGAGATCACCGATCTCAACGCCCTTTACCTGAAGGAAGGGCTGCTCGACGTCCAGACGATGGGGCGCGGCTACGCGTGGCTCGATACCGGCACGCATGATTCGATGCTCGAGGCATCGCACTTCATCGCGACGATGGAGCATCGCCAAGGGCTGAAGATTGCCTGTATCGAAGAGATCGCGTATCGGCTCAGCTATATCAACGACGCGCAGCTCGAGCGCCTCGCGCAACCGCTCAGCAAGAACGGCTATGGCCGCTATCTGCAAAACATCTTGAAGGAAGGAAAGACCCGGTGAACGTAATTGATACCGCCATTCCGGAAGTCAAGATTTTCGCACCGAAGGTGTTCGGCGACGCGCGCGGCTTCTTCTTCGAGAGCTTCAACCATCGCGTGTTTGAGGCGGCGATCGGTCGCACTGTCACGTTCGTGCAGGACAATCACTCAAAGTCCGTAAAGAACGTCGTGCGCGGCTTGCACTATCAGATTCGTCACGCGCAGGGCAAGCTGGTCCGCGTGGTCGCGGGCGAAGTGTTTGATGTGGCGGTCGATATTCGCCGTTCGTCGCCGACGTTCGGGCACTGGGTCGGTGTGACCTTGTCGGCTGAGAACAAGCATCAGTTGTGGGTGCCGGAGGGTTTTGCGCACGGCTTTGTCGTCACGTCCGACTCCGCGGAGTTTCTTTACAAGACGACGGACTATTGGCATCCGGATGCAGAACGCTCGATACGCTGGGATGATCCGACGCTCGCAATCCAGTGGCTGTTGTCCGGTGATCCGCTTGTTTCGGCGAAGGACGCCGACTCCCGCAGCTTCGCGGACGCTGAATATTTTTGAGTGCACGGTGGGGCTTTTCCGGCCCCACACAGTGGACTCGAAGGCGCATTCACTTTCAACCCGCTCCCGGTCGAGCCACTCCCGCAAGGAACGCCTCCCATTGCGGCATGATGACTTCGGGCAAGTAGCGAGCGGTCACTGAGGTGCCGCGCTCGATCATCGACTCACGCCGCGCCAGGGCCTGCGCGTCGAACAGCATTCGCTGCAGGCATGCCGTGAGGTCACTGGCCGAGTGCGAATCGAAGTATTCGGCTGCATCGCCGTAGATTTCGTGATGCACCATGATGTCCGACGCAGCCACGATGCCGCCGCTGCGCATCGCTTCGACCCCGGAAAAGTCAAAACCTTCAGCCAAGCTGGGGCAGACCGTGGCGGCCGCGTGTCGATAAAGCACGCGCAATTCGCTCGCAGGTACCTTATCCAGTGCGAATAGCGCCCCCTGTTCGATCCAAGGCCGCATGCTACGGACGATCGGATCGGCGCCCCATCCGTTGCTGCCAACGATCACGAGCTTCAGAGCGGGATCCCATTCCATTCGCAGCGCCGCAAATGCAGAGATCAGCAGGCCGTGATTCTTCCGTGGCTCGAGTGTCGACACCATCAGCAGGTACCTCGCGTCGGCACTATTGAAGTTGCCTTGATCGCTGGGCATGGACACCCCGTCGTGTACGACTGGGTTCAGCCGGGCGCGGATGATCTGTGCAACTTGAGATGGGGAAGAATCCTCGCGGAAGTAGTGGTGCGAAACCATGTTGTGGATCGTGACGCTGCGTGCCTCCACCTCCGGAAAGACAGTGATCAGGGCTTGGCGTGTCGTTTCCGAGACACAGGCGAAGTAGGCTCCGTTACGTACGTTGTCGGCCAAGGCTTGAAGGTGCGTTGCTTGATGCCGGGCTTTGTTCGCAAACGCATGGGGCATAAAGATCGGCAGCGCGTCGTGATATCGGACGACCAGCGCAGTGCCTTTTGCGACGCGTCCGGGATATGGTGTCTGCGCAATGAAGACGTCGATGTCCGACGTGTCGATCGTCGGGTAAACAGGCCTGCGTCGCCACTTGAGTGAGAGCAGTCCCGCGGATTGCAGGACGTTCCAGGGCACCTGACAGACGAGATGATCTTGTCTGGTGACAATGCCGAAGTCCTCGGGAGGCAGTGTCTTCTCGAATAGCGCATGCCAGACGTATTCCTCGAAATGGCGGGCCTCGAATTTGGAAAGCTCGACCATCCGCCGGCTGCCGCGCAGCAGCGCCGCGAACATCAACCCGTAGGCCACGCGCCGCCTTTTCAGATACAACTGAACCTCGTCCAGCAGCTTGCCGTTCGGCTTCGTTTCCACGCTGATGATCACGCGCGAGTAGCGATCGTAGCGATCGCTCACCGTTTCGTGCGTTTGTGCGTGAGGCTCAAATGTGCGCGGTGTCCCCGCGACGAGAAAACGCAGTGAGGTTTGCAGCAAGCCGGAAATTTCGATCGATCGGCTGTGGCAGAAGCCGCGGAACAACAATCGCGTTTCCTGTGGAATCCCGGCGAATCCGTCCAACGCGGGACGCATCTCCAACAACGTGCGAAGTTTAAGAGGGGAAGGCGAGACAGATGAGCTCATGGCAGGGTGGCATGCGTGCCGGTCGAACAGGTGATAACCGACGCGTGTAGATCGGGGGTGCGCGGAGGCCAGGCGTATCCGAAATCCTCGGCCTCGAGCGAAAGGTTCGGATTGTAGGCCGGGTCGTGGCGCAGCAAGTTGCCCCAGGTTAGTTGCATGTACGCAATTTCGCGTGCGGTGCGCAGGCGCTTCTCTGGCGTGTCATCCTGACCCCGCGTCGCCGATTCATGGTGGTACAACTCGGCATACGGTGTCCAGATGTTCCGATACCCCGCAGCACGTACGCGCAGGCAGAAGTCCACGTCGTTGCATGTGACGGCAAGGTCGGGTTCGTTGAGCCCTCCGACTTCCTCGTATACGTTTTTGCGCACGACGAGGCAGGCCCCCGTCACCGCTGAGAATGCCTGAATGATGGACGCTCGGCCGCGAGCGCCTAAATGTCCCCGCGGAAGGAAGCGATGGACGTGGCCCGCAATGCCATGTACGCCGAGCACGACACCCGCGTGTTGAAGCGTGTCGTCGGCATACCAAAGCCGTGCGCCGACACAGCCAATCTCCGGTCGGAGGGCGTGACTGACCATTTCTGACAGCCAGTCGGGTGCGATGACTTCGATGTCGTTGTTCACCAACCCGAGCACACTGCCACGCGCGTGGCGGGCGGCAAGATTGTTGAGCCGAGAATAGTTGAACGGTCCGTCGTCCCTGATGACCCGTATCTGCTTTTCGTCGGCGATGCGGCGCAAATACTTCAGTGTGGCAGGATCGTCGGAGCCATTGTCGACGATGAGGATTTCGTAGTCGGAATAGGTTGTCTTCTCGCGAATCGAGTCCACGCAGCGCCGCAGAAGGCGCAGCGCGTTACGCGTCGGTATGAGAAGACTCACGAGCGGCGGCGTGTGAGGCAGTGGGTACCGAACCCGGTACGCGACTCCGTCGGACTCGACCTTCGTCGCAACGCCGAGCCGGGCGAAGTGCTCGTCAAGCGCGCGCCGGCCGGCCTCGAGCGCATACGACTTGATCTCCGCTTGCGACGCCGTACTCGACGGGTGAATGCGCCAGTGATACAGCACCCGGGGAATGTGATGAATCGCCGTCGACCGCACTTTCTCGAGGCAGCGCAAAGCGAGGTCGTAATCCTGTGATCCTTCGAAGCCAACGCGAAAGCGGCCGATCTCCTCGATCAGCGAGCGCGCGTAGACCCCGAGATGACATAGCATGTTGTGAGAGTAGAAAAGATCGGGATTCCAGTCGCTCTTGAAGTACGGGTCCGAGCGGCATCCTTCTTCGTCGATCTTGTCCTCGTCAGAGTAGACGATTTGAACATCGGGAGCGTGGGCGATAGCCCGTACCACTTCGAACATGGCGCGCTCGGAGAATACGTCGTCCTGATCGAGGAACGCGACCCATTTGCCGGTCGCTAGCTCAAGCGCGCTGTTCGAGGCGGCTGAAATGTGGCCGTTGGTGGAGCGGAAGACGACCTTTATGCGGGAATCTTTCGAACGGTACTCGTCGAGAATGTCGCGCACCCGGCAATCCGTTGACGCGTCGTCTGCGATGCATAGCTCCCAGTTTTCGTACAATTGCGCGCGCACCGACTCGAGCGCGTCGCGCAGCCACGGGATGTGTGGGTTGTAGACAGGCATCACGACAGAGATCAGCGGGGCCTCGGTGAGCGTCCCAATCTCGGC
>CAYPWK010000465.1:0-4732 GCA_964414365.1 uncultured Burkholderia sp. | reverse complement strand
CCGCTCACCAAACGGCACATACACGTGCGACAAGTCCCATTCCGGCAGGACCTCGGCAAACGGATGTCGGCAAAGCCGGCGGCCTCGAGCAGCGACAGGTCGGCGGGCGCTTCGAAGGTGCGGCCGAGGGGTTCCACACGAACGAGCGGATGATGAGAAGGGATGGGCATGAGGCGGTTGAGCGGCGATCGCTGCGGCTATCGAACTATATGGCGCTGCAGCATACCCGAAACGACAAAGGTCGACGAAGCTTTGCCGACACTTGCTGCATGTACGCCCTGGCATTCCCTGATTTCGCCAGCCGAATGCGCCGCTTGCCGCCAAGCTCGCGTAAAACTTGCGTGTTGGCGGAAACGTCCTAAAGTGAATGCAACCGGCGGCGGGCGAGCGCGCTTTTCCGCCGGTCCCTCCGCGCGATCTGAAGAAGGCGGCAAGTCCTCCCAGCGCGGCACTCGTCATGGCAAAGGCGAATCCGATGCAGATTACATTTCCGAAGGAAGCCCCCGAGTATTCGGGGCGCGAGCTAACCTTGGCGTTTCCGGCGCTAGTCGACGGCGAGCGCGTGGAATGCACGATCACGGCGGAAGCGCTAGAAGACCATTTCGGCGCCGCTTCGCCGCGGTTCGAGGACATGCTCGGCGCATTCGACGCTCATCGCCCGCGCATCGAGGCAGCAACGCGGCGGCTGCTGGCTGAGACAAATGCCCAATGCGCGGTGCTGCGCAGCGGGTATGTCAGGTTCTACGAGGCAAACGCGCGCGTCTGAAAACTGGCTCGCCGCACGCTGCAATGGCGAATCGTGCGGCCCTCGAAGATGCCCGTTGCCGTCATTCAGACGGCAACGGTGGGAAGCGGCCCGCCCGGCGCCGCTCACTCCGCGGCAAGATAGAAGTAGCGGAAAAGAAAGATTGCCGCGATGATCCAGACAATCGGCTTCACCTGCCGCATACGGCCGGTCAACAGCTTAAGCCCCGCATAAGTGATAAATCCGAACGCGACGCCGTTGGCGATCGAGTAGGTAAAGGGCATCAATAGCGCGGTCAGCGCGGCCGGCACCACTTCCGTCGCATCGTCCCAAGGCAGCTCGGCGAGCTCGCGCAGCATGAGGCAGGAAACATAGAGCAGCGCCGGCGCCGTGGCATAGCCGGGCACGACGCCCGCCAGCGGAGCAATGAAAAGACACGCGAGAAACAGCACAGCGACGGTGATTGCCGTCACGCCGGTGCGGCCGCCGGCCTGCACGCCCGAGGCGCTCTCGATATAGGCCGTCGTCGAGGACGTGCCGAGCACCGAGCCCGCTACGATCGCGGTGCTATCGGCGAGGAGCGCTTTGTTGAGGCGGTCCATCTTGCCTTCGACGAGCAGTCCCGCGCGATTGGCGACACCCATCAGCGTGCCCGTCGCATCGAAGAGCTCCACGAGGAAGAAGACCAGGACGACATTGACGATACCTGTCGACAGCGCGCCCGCGATATCCAGGTGAAAGAGCGTGGCATCGATCGAAGGCGGCGTGGAAACGACGCCATGAAACTGATTGCCGCCAAAGAAGAACGAGAGCACCGTTACGCCGAGAATCCCGATCAGGATGGCGCCGCGCACCTTGAGGAAATCGAGCGTCACGATCGCGAAGAAGCCGATCGTCGCGAGGATGACCTGCGGCTTATGCAAATCGCCGAGCGTGACCAATGTCGCCGCGTTGCCGACGACGATGCCTGCCGTTTTCAGCGAAATGATCGCGAGAAAAAGGCCAATGCCGCCCGTGATCGCGATGCGAATGGAACGGGGGATGCCGTTGACGATCATCTCTCGCACGCGAAGAAGGGTGACGCAGAGAAAGAGGCAGCCAGAGATGAACACCGCGCCCAGCGCGACCTGCCAGGTGAACCCCATCCCCTTCACGACCGTATAGGCGAAATAGGCGTTGAGTCCCATGCCGGGCGCGCAGGCGATCGGGTAGTTGGCATAAAGGCCCATGATCAGCGTTGCAAGTGCCGAGACGAGGCAGGTCGCGACGAATACGGCGTCTTTCGGCACGCCGGCATCGCCGAGAATCGCGGGATTGACGAAGATGATGTAAGCCATCGTCAGAAACGTGGTGACGCCGGCAAGCACCTCCGTGCGCAGGTTCGTGCCCGCTTCCTCGAGGCCGAAGTAACGCTTCACCGCTTCAAGCGGAGAAAAGGATTTCACTTGTTCCATGAGCGGTATGTCTCCTGATCCTGATGGCCGTTCGATCTTGTACGGAATCGACGTCGAGTCCGGTTGTGCCGTACTGTACACAGCCGCCGCGTCGAAACCAGCCGCCTACTGTGATAGCGACTATTTGCGCGGTGTTACGCGTCGCGCATCGGCCGTGCCGCGAGAGCACGGCGGCATGGGCGTCAGCCGCGATTCAGAACGGCGTTGAGGATCTCGATGGGGAGAGGGAAAACGATAGTGGAGTTCTTGTCGGCGGCGATTGTAGTCAGCGTTTGCAGATAACGCAATTGCATCGCCTGCGGCTGCCTCGCGAGCGTCTGCGCGGCTTCCAGGAGCTTTTGCGAAGCTTGCAATTCGCCGTCGGCATGGATGACCTTCGCGCGCCGCTCCCGTTCCGCCTCGGCTTGCCGCGCGATGGCGCGGATCATCGACTCGTTGATGTCCACGTGCTTGATCTCGACGTTCGAGACCTTGATGCCCCAGGCGTCGGTTTGCATATCCAGCGCTTTCTGGATGTCCGCATTGAGCATTTCCCGCTCGGCGAGCAAGGTGTCGAGCTCGTGCTTGCCCAGCACGGCGCGCAGCGTGGTCTGCGAGAGCTGGCTCGTCGCCTCGAAGAAGCGTGCAACCTGGATGACGGCTTTTTCGGGATCGACGACGCGAAAGTAGACCACCGCGTTGACCTTCACCGATACGTTATCGCGCGTGATCACGTCTTGGGGCGGCACGTCGAAGACGACCGTGCGCAGATCGATCCGTACGACCTGCTGAATGACGGGTGCGATCAGTACGAGCCCTGGTCCTTTCACCTTCCAGAAGCGTCCGAGTGTAAACACGACGCCGCGCTCATATTCGCGAAAGATGCGAATCGCCGACGCGATGACGATGATCGCCAGCAGGAGCAAAAGACTGCTGAAGCCGAAAGTGAAGCCGATCATGGCGTTTCTCCTTCTTTTGGATCGACGATGGGTACCACGGTCAGCGTGAGTCCCGAGCGCCCGGTGACGCGTACTCGGCTACCTGCCGGAAGCTGAGCGGAGGCGCAAACGCGCCAACGCTCGCCGCGCACATGGGCCCAGCCGGTCGCCTCGGCACCGGCTCCGCTGCCGGCGCTCGACAGGCCGCCGTCGATGATCTCGCCGACGCAACCCACCATCGCTTCCGAGCCTGTTACGACGGGGCGTCGCCGCGCCCTCAGCGCGAAGCTCGAAACGACGAAGACGAAAAGGCCCGTTGCGACGGTCAGCGCGGCGATGACAGGCAGCGGTATGCCATAGCCCGGCACCTCGGTATCCATGAGCATCATCGCGCCGGCTGCGAATGCAACGATACCGCCGAAACCGAGCGTGCCGAACGTCGGAAGGAAAGCTTCGGCAATCAGGAAGGCGATACCGAGAAAGATCAGCGCAAGGCCGGTGTAGTTGATCGGCAGCAGCTGGAGCGCAAAGAGGCCGATCAGCAGCGCAATGGCGCCCGCGACGCCGGGCAGCACGAAGCCCGGGTTCATGAACTCGAAAAAGAGGCCATACATACCGATCGTGAGCAGGAGCAACGCGACGTTCGGATCGGTGATGACCGAGAGCAGATGGCTGCGCCAGTTCGGCTGAAGCGTGACGGTGCGCGCATTGGCTGTTGAGAGCCGGTGACTGCCCGTCGCCGTTTCGACGGTGTGGCCGTCGAGTTGCCGCAGCAAGTCGGGGACGTCGCGCGCGCTCATGTCGACGACATGCTGATCGACCGCTTCGCGAGCCGGCAGGCTTACCGCTTCCCGGACGGCCCGCTCGGCCCACTCGACGTTTCGCCCCCGCATTTGCGCGAGGCCGCGGATATAGGCGACGGCGTCGCCAATGCGCTTGCGTACTTCCGTCGACTGCGTGTCGAAGGCATTGGGGGCGGAGGCCGACTTGCCATCGCTGGCGTTTTTGCCAGTGTCCGCGGGGGGCGCGCCGGGACTACCGCCGACGCCAAGCTCGATCGGCGTCGCGGCGCCGAGATTAGTACCAGGCGCCATTGCCGCAATGTGGCTTGCGTACACAATATAGGTTCCCGCGCTGGCCGCTCGCGCACCGCTTGGCGCGATGAAGGTGGCCACGGGCACCGGCGACGCGAGAATGGCCTTGATGATTTGACGCATCGAAGTGTCGAGACCGCCGGGCGTGTCAAGCTCAACGATGGCGAGCTGTGCATCGTCGTGCGCGGCGCGCGCGAGTCCTTGCGTGATGAAATCTGCGCTGGCCGGCCCGATGGCGCCGGCAACGGGGATGACGACGACCTCAAGCGAGGCGGCCGATGCGGCAGTGCCGACCAAAAACCAAGCTAGCGCAGCCGCTGCGCGGACCAGTCGCGCCAGCAGCCGTGGCGCGCGGCGCCGACTGTGCACTGCAACCTTGGTTGACATCATGCACGGCAATAGGCGGGTTTCCATCGTTTTGAGCAGACGCTCGGGAGCGTCGCCGCCGGCGGCAAAGGCCGCTTTGTCACTTAAAGCTTAGGACGATTCGTGCGTGAGGGGAAATCGGAGGGGAAGTGGCAC
>CAYPWK010000464.1:690-4735 GCA_964414365.1 uncultured Burkholderia sp. | reverse complement strand
CGTGAGGTGTAGGCCCATCGCTCCGATCTCCTTCATGATTGTCGCGAACTCGGCATTTCCCTTGGTGAAGAGCGGGCGGTACAACGCTTGACGAACCATGCCCGACTCGCGTGCTTGTGCCGTCCTACCATGTGCCTTGGCAACGTCGCCAAGTGGCGCTTGCATTTCGACCGGATCTCCGCCTTCAAACGCTCTACACGATCGACTTCGGACACTCCAACGTCGGTTCCGCCCTTCACAAGGGCCGGACAGATTTCACGGAGGAGGTGGTCCCACTGCGTGGCGCTACGACGAAATGTCCGAATGAACGGGCACGGTAAATTTGAAGACAGCGCCGCGGGGCAGGTTCGCGCTCGCCCACAATCGGCCGCCGTGGGCTTCGATGATCGAACGGCAGATCGACAGCCCCATCCCGAGACCGGTGGGCTTCGTGGTGTAGAAAGGGGCGAAAACATGCTCGACGCTTTCCGGGGCAAAGCCCGGCCCCGAATCACGCACCTCGACGAGCACGCAGCCCGAGTCAGCTTTTCCCGTGCTGATGGCCAACTCCCGCACGCCATCGTTGACCCCGCTCATTGCCTCCATCGCGTTGATGAGCAGGTTGAGGAGGACCTGTTGCAGTCCGACACGGTCTCCTTCGATGAATGGCAAGTCGTCAGCGAGCTCGGTCTGCACCGAGGCACCGTGCTTCTGTGCTTCGCCACGGGTGAGTCCGATGACCTCCCGGATCACATCGTTGATGTCCATCGGTTCTGTCCGCGGCGGCGCCTTCCTCACGAGTTGGCGGATGCGGCTGATAACGTCCCCCGCGCGCTCACCGTCGGTGATGATACGGTGGAACACCTCACGGGCCTCCTCGATGTCAGGAGGCTGGGCGGCGAGCCACCGCAGTCCAGCTTGCGCATTGGTAATTGTCGCCGCAATGGGCTGGTTGACCTCATGCGCGATCGAAGCCGTGAGCTGCCCCATGGAGGCGACGCGATTCGCGTGCGCCAACTCCGTCTGCACCTCGCGGTAGCGCCGCTCGCTCTTGAGGATTTTTTCCTCCGCCTGCTTGCGCTCGGTCAGATCGAGCACGAAAGCGACGCCTTCCTTCCGACTTGGTTCAAACGTGGCCAAACCGAGCATGACGGGGACACGACTGCCATCCTTCCTGACGTACTCCTTCTCATAGGGCTGGGCGCGCCCCGTCTCTCCGGCGTCTGCCAGAGCCCGTTCGCTCTGCTCACGCCATTCCGGCGGCGTCAGATCCCTCCACCGTACTCGACCCGAGACAATATCCCCCCGCTCGTATCCCACCATGCGAAGAAATGCGTCGTTGGCCTCAAGAATGTCGCCTTCCGTATTCCAGACGATGATGCCGATGATGTTGGCGTCCACGAGGCGCCGAATCCTCGCTTCGCGTTCCGCGAGGTCGCGATACAAACGGGCATTCTCCAGAGCGATCGCGGCCTGCGAGGCCACCAGTTTCAGCACGGCGATTCGCGCCGGGCTGAACACCCGGACAGTCAGGTTATTTTCGAGATAGAGCGCGCCGGTCAGCTTGGCCTGATTCATCAAGGGAACGCAGAGAATGGAACGGGCATGATGCTGAGCGATATAAGTATCGGTAGCAAACTGCGGGTCGGTTGCGGCATCGTCGAGAATGACAGTCTCGCGGCTGCGCAGAACATGGTAGAGCACCGACTCCGGCAACGCCGCTGCGGTCACGGGTTCATCATGCAGATGCACGCGGACAGTCCCGCCGGCGGTCGTCGCGTCCGCTGCTATCCGTTGTTCGCGGCCGTCCGGCAGTATCAAGAGACCTCGTTCGGCGCCGGCCTGTTCAATCGCAGTTCGTATGACCATCGTGATCAGATTTTCCAGGACGATGTCACCCGAGACGGCCCGCGACACCTTGATCACGGTGGCGAGGTCGAGGTGATCGAGCGTCGTCGCGATCGTGCTCATCGGGCCGGGCGCCGGCACTTCCGTCCTCAAGTACGGATACCTCTCCTCGAGTTGCCGCACCTTCCCATCGGCTCCCCAACGCAAGTAGCAGTGGTGGGCCTTCCTCAAGTAGAGATGCGCGAAGTCCTGGAACCCACGCCCTGCATAGAAGCGCGCAGCGAGTTCATAGGCGAGCGCCTCATTGTTGACAAAGCCATTCTCATGCGCGGAATAGATGGCTTGCTCGTAGAGCTGCTCGGCGTCCAATCCGCGGCCTTCAATGCGGGCGATCTCGGCACCGATCAGCGCGGCGCGGTTCGCGAAATTCTCGGGGCAGTTTTCCGCCCAGATCTCCAGCTGCTTGTGATGCGCAACGACAGCGGCCAAGTACTGCTGCCTGTCGCCGGCCGGTGCGCAGTCACACCAGGCGGCTCGGACGAGCGCGCCGTAAAAGTGATATTCGGCTTCCTCAATCAGCGACGACCCGGTCCACAGCAGCTGTTGCGCCTTCGATGCGGCGTTCATGGCCGTCGCATAGTCGCCGGCTATGTAGCGTGCCTGCAATTTCCGGATCCAGTACAAACACGCCGCGATCGCCAAGGCCGGATTGCCGGACAAATGGTCTTCGGTACGAAGCTCATTGAACTGCCCATCGTCAAAGCAACCAAATTTCCACGTCGAGCCGCGGAGCATCCGGATCAGCGCGAGTTGCGCGGTGATGAAGTCAATGACAAGGCCGAATCGCGCCTTCTTGACGAACGCAAGACCCTGTTCGGCTTCGCCTTGCGCCCCGGGTAGCGGCTCGCCGGCGAAGAGAAAGTCCGCGTTGAGATTGCTGCACGCGTAGGCAGCATGCGTGAGGTCTCCGTTCCGGTTCGCCGCTTCAAACGCGCGGCGCAGCAGATCACGGGCAGCCTGCACGTGTTTCATGCAAGGCACGACAGAAATCGAGTAGCACAGATAGGTGCTCGCCTTGAACCGATTTAGCCCGCGCTGCTCGACCAGTTCGTAGCCGAGTTGGCCGAATCGGAAACCCGCCCGGTAGTCGCCGAAGCGCGGTCCAGCGATCCTGGCCAGCAGGGTGTAGGCAAAGCAAGAGGCATCACAGTTGCCGCGCTCGAGGCTTAGAGTGACCGCCTTGCAGGTTGCCAACGAGGCCAGGTTCGCATCCGTGAACGCGGCCGGCGGCAATAGCTTGCAAAGAACCGCGAGCGTCGCAAGCGATGCCGCGTCCTCCATCAGCGGCAAATCGATGAGGCCCTCGATGGCCCTGCCCGAAAGCAGCGACCCGATGCGCTCGTATTCGCGTCGGACATCTTCGTCTGTCGGATGGGGTGACCAGTCGATACCGACATTCCGGAGGTAGTCGAGACACACAGCGACCGCGCGGCCGCTTTGATCGAGGGTTGTGCAGACATCGGTGCGCAAGCACGCGACGCTTGCTTGTTCGACCGTTGTTGTGGTGTGCTTTGATAGCGCCGCCAATCGCTTCTCTGCGACCGATAACTGGCCGGTCAAGAATTCGCATTCAGCCCGGCCCAGCTCCAGCGCAAACATCAACTCATGTCGGCGCTCCCAACAATCATGGCTCAATAGTTCCGCACCGGTGGTGAAATAGATGAGTGCCGAGGCATAGGCAATGGACGCCTTGGCGCGCTGGCCGGCGAGCAGGTTGAACTCGGCCAGCTGCTCTCGCTCGCCGCGAGACGTGAGCAAGGCCGCGCCGCGGTCGAGCTGACCCACGATCTCGAAGATCGCCTCTTCCCGCTTTTCCGGGGGCGTCTGCGTGGCGAGTAGCCGGCCGAGGCGCAGATGAACCTCAGCGCGCGACGCTTCGGGGATCAGCGAGTAGGCGGCCTCCTGTATCCGGTCGTGCACAAATCTATAGGAGGTTGCCAGGCGCTCGATCAGTCCGTGGCGGACTGCCGGCCATAGCGCCGCGTGCGCCTGCTTCCCCGAGGTACCGAGAACAATCGAAAGCATCGCGAGAGCGACAACGTTGCCGAGGCAGGCAAGCTGCTGCAATGCCCGCTGTGTTTCGGCCGGCAGGCGGTTCACCTTGCCGACCATCAGATCGACGACATTATCGGTGTAACCCCGCGCACGGATGCGCTCG
>CAYPWK010000464.1:0-680 GCA_964414365.1 uncultured Burkholderia sp. | reverse complement strand
ACCAGCACGCCGCATCATGATCGAACGTCAGCAACTCCTCGTCTGCGAGTGCGCACAGAAACTGAATCACGAAGAACGGGTTGCCGGCGGTCTTCTCCTGCACGAGCTGCGCGAGCGGTGCGGCGCGTGCCAACTCGCAATGAAGCGCTTCCGCAATCAACTGCTCCAGGTGCTCACGGGCGAGTGGGGCAAGCGTGATTTCATCTACCCTGGCGCCCGTCTTCCTGATGGCCTGAAGCTTGCCGACCAGCGGATGCGTTGCATCGACTTCATTGTCGCGGTAAGCGCCGATCAACATTAGGTGTTGCACATTCGACTGGCTCAGCAGGTCCTCGAGCAGGTCGAGCGTGGCCGCATCGAGCCACTGCAAATCATCGAGAAAGAGCGCCAGCGGATGGTCCGGGCGGGCAAAGACGCCGATGAAGCGCCGGAACACGAGCTGGAAACGGCGTTGTGCCTGCTGCGGCTCAAGCTCCGGGACCGGCGGCGGGTCCCCGATGATGAGCTTTAGTTCGGGGATGAGATCGGTCATGAGCCGCGCATTAGGCGCTAGCGCTTCCAGCAACGCGTCGCGCCAGCTTGCCAGCTCGGCGTCGCGCTTGCCGAGCAGCGGCCGCACCAGGCTTTGAAACGCCTGCACCAGCGTTGAATAGGGAATGTCGCGCTTATACTGGTCGAAC
>CAYPWK010000463.1:0-4755 GCA_964414365.1 uncultured Burkholderia sp. | reverse complement strand
GTTGTTCACCATGACGTCGAGGCGGCCATGTTGCGATACGACGTCATTGATCAGGCGGTTGACCTGCTCCTGATCCGTCACATCGACTTGATGAACCGACACTTGCCCGCCTTTCGCCACGATCTCCGCGGCAACGCGTTGAAGCTTGTCCAGGCGGCGAGCGGCCAGAGCCACAGTGGCGCCTTTGGAGGCAAGCAGTTTGGCGGTGGCTTCCCCGATTCCGCTCGATGCACCTGTAATGACGACGACTTTGTTTGCCATGATTTCTCTCCAGGAAGTTGAACTGCGTGAAGAGAAGTCTCGTCCCGACGAGCATTTTTGATTAGACTGGAATATCTGGAATGTCTTTTCCACCTGCGCAAAAATCGCCATTGACCTGGCATGACCGAACTCGCCGACCTGAACGACATCGCCGTCTTTGTGCGTGTAGCGCAGTTCGAGAGCTTCAGCCGGGCCGCGCGTGCACTTGGCATGCCTGTCTCGACCGTCAGCCGCAAGGTGTCCGCGCTCGAAGAACGGCTCGGCGTGACGCTGTTGCAACGAACGACACGCAAGCTCAATCTGACGGCGCAGGGGCGCGCCTACTTCGATCAGTGCAGCGAGCCGCTGAGCCATCTGTACGACGCGGAACGCGTCATCACTCAAACACAGAAGAAGCCGGAGGGCGTGCTACGCATCTCCGGTCCGGTGATGCTGGAACAGGAAGCGTTTTATGCCTTCCTGTCGGGATTTCTGAAGGACTATTCGCAGATCCAGGTCGATCTGTATTCGTCATCGTCGGCTTGTTGCCCGACATTGCAAGAGCTTTCGGCATCTCCGTGTCGACGGCCGGTCTGCTGGTGAGTTTCTACGCGCTTGCCATTACGGTCGGCACGCCTGTAGTGTCAGCGTTGACCGCGCGCCTGCCGCGCCGCGCATTGCTGCTCGCGCTAATGACGTTGTTCACGCTGTGCAATCTGGCGGCGGGACTTTCGTCATCCTTTCCGGTGCTGCTCGCAATCCGGATCGTCATGGCAGTCGCACACGGCGTGTTCTTCGGCCTTGGAACAACCGTTGCCATGGCGCTCGTGCCCACGGAGAAGTCAGGAAGGGCCGTGGCGATCATGGTAAGCGGTCTGACGGTCGCGATGGTAACTGGCGTCCCCGGCGGAACGTGGCTCGGCGATCTGATGAGCTGGCGGCTGCCGTTTCTCGTAGTGGCTGCCATGGGCGCGTTGGCGACTATCGGCCTCTGGCGATTTTTGCCCGCGCTTGCCGCTCAGCGCAGTGCCGGCACCATTCTCTCGCAGCTCGCTTTGCTGAAGGACCATACGTTGATGCCGCTGTATGCGATCACCGCGCTGGGCATGGGCGCGACATTCGCCGTCTTTACCTACCTGTCGCCGCTATTGGTCCATACCACGGGGTTCGGAAGTAAGGGCGTCACTCTCGGGCTGATGGTGTTCGGACTCGGCTCGGTGGTGGGGACAAGCGGCGGCGGGCGCCTCTCCGACCGATATGGCCCGAAGCTCAGCATGAACATCGCGCTAGCCGGCATCGCCGCGTCGGTCGCCGCGCTCTGGCTTACCGCACAGCATCCTGTGCTGGTGTTGGTCAACCTGTTTGTGTGGGGCGCGTTCGCCTTCGCCGTTCCTCCCATCATGCAGGCGACTGTCGTGCTCGTAGCTCGACGCGTGGCGCCAGAGGCGGTCGGTACGGCGGCGGGGCTCAACGTCGCCACGTTCAACCTCGGCATCTCTGGCGGCTCCTTCCTCGGCGGACTAACGCTGGCAGGCGTCAACATCCTCACGACGGTGTACGTCGGCGTGGCTCTGGCAGTGGTGGGACTCGTGGTTGTCGCGATGTATCGATGGTCGGACCGTCCGGCTGCCGCGCCTGCCCGAGACGCGCTGGGACGGTGCTGAACGTCAGCGCCCCACTCGACGTCAACGAATCAAGCAACCACAAAACATCATGAACCTCTCGAAGCCACATGTTCTGCAACCCGGACGACGGAGTTTCGTGCAGCTTCTGGCATCGCTGCCGTTCGTTTCCGCCGCCGCACTTGGTCACACGCTGTCGCTGTCACCCTCACCGTCAGGCACCGCGATGAATCCTCCAGATCACACCGTTCGGCCCAAGGCGCTCGTCTTCGATATGCAAGGCACCGTGTTCAACTTCTATGATCCGATGATGCATGAACTGGCCCGCCTCCCTGCAGCCGCGCCGCGGCTTCAGGACTGGTCAACTTTTGCAGGACGGTGGAGTGCTGCGGCACACGACGCTATCATCGAGATCGCCGCCGGGCGCAAGCCGTGGCAACCCAATCGCGCTGTTTATGCCGAGGTGTTGCCTTCGTTGCTTACTCGTTACCCAGGCGGCAATACGCTTTCCGACGAGGACAAGACCGGTCCAAGTCACCCCGGTCTTTGGATCAAGATATTTCGCTGTGCCGGATGACCTACCGAAAGCCTTATCCTTTGTTGCGTTGCGACCACGTCTGCTGCCACCAAGGTGCGATTGGAGGTCAGCCAACGTGAGACCATGCCTTTCCATCAGCTTGCTAATCCCCGGCGGTCGGTCAAATTCCCCCAGGTATGGTCACTTCAAATTCCCCCACGTGACGATCACCGGCGACGCGTCTGAACGGTCGTCGGAAGAGGAGAAGCAGGACGTTTATTTTTATCCCCTTCGAACAAGAAGAAGGGGATGGGGAGTTGAACGTCTTGAAGCAGCATCTGCAAAGCACGATAAACGCATCCACGGCAGCGCACGACGGCAGGTCGAGGCGATGTTCCAGGAAGAGAAGCCACACTTGCGGCCTCTGCCTGCCACCGGCTTCCGCTACTTCACCGAGGTCGTGCGCACCGTCTGGGATGACACGACCGTCAGCGTTGATCGCAGCCATTATGCCGCGCGGCCCGCAGCAATCGGCAGCCTCGTGTGCGTGCGCATTTACGACACCACGATCGAGATCCGCGACCGCCGCACGCAGGAACTGCTGCGCACGCATGCGCGCGCCTCCGAGCCCGGCTCGCTCGAACTTCCCGAGAGCGAGCGCCCGTTCAACCCGTCACGTCAGACGAGCCTGGCACTTGCCAGCGCCGGCGACATCGGACCTCAGGCGAAGGCGTTGTGCCAGCACCTGTTCGATGCTGAAGGTCGCGTCGGCCATCGCGGCATGTGGGGCATCGTCGCGCTGGCGAAGAAGTATCCCCCGTGGCTCGTCGAACAGGCCTGCGATCACGCGCTGCGCCACCACATCTTCCGGTACCGGCAGGTGCGCGCAGTCGTCGAGCGCCTGTTCCAGCAGGCCCTTGAGCGACTGGACCGCGCGCCGCAACTCGCCTTGCCGCTGACTCAAGAGCACCCACTGATCCGGCCCGCCGCCGAATACGGCGAACTGTTCAACGCCGGCGCTGCGCGTAGCGCCGAAACCTTCACTTCCAACGACGGAGAAACTGTATGACGACAATGCTACCGGACATCGAACGGGCCCTCAGGCTGCTGCGCCTGTCTGGCGTGCGTGACACGCTCGAGACACGGGTGCTGCAGGCTCAGGGTACCCAGCAGCCGTTTCTCGAAACCTTCGCGCTGATCCTGCAGGATGAACTCGATCGCCGGCAGTCGCGACTCATCGAGCGCCGCTACCAGCAGTCCGGCCTTGAAGAGAAGCTGACGCTGGCCGAGTTCGACTGGTCCTTCAATCCGAAAGTGCCGCGCCAAGCCTGCTTCCAGCTGCACGCCCTGAAGTTCATCGCCGAGGGCAAGAACGCGCTGATCATCGGTAAACCTGGCACCGGGAAATCGCACGTTGCGAAGGCTGTGGCTTACCACGCCGTCCAACACGGACACAAGGTCCAGTAGGGGTGGCTTCAGAATTCGGAAAAAATCGTACGCTAAGCCGGCTCAGCCCTTAGCGCGCGTCGCACTGCGGATGGGTGGGGGCTGTGTCAGCCCGTCGAGAAGCCGCCGCGTGAGAGCCACTTCGGTTTTGGTACGCCGCAGGCACTCCTGTAGGCGCGATCCCGCCTCGGCCAGTTCGTCAGTCAGCCGTGGTCTGATGCGGAGTGGCGGCGGTTGCGGCACGCCGCTGACGACCGAGAAGCGCGTCACCGCGCCGGCGCCGCGTCACAGATCGCCTGCGCGGCCCAAACGATAACCGGCGATGGTCGCTAACGACCCATTCCGGACATCTGCCCAACCTCGGCCGATGTCCGCAACGCGACCGACAGCGGACGTCCGTGCGCCGTATGACCGGCCTATCAGGCTCGCGATCTTTACCGGCTGATCTGTTTCACCCGCGACCGAGGAGCGACGCGAGTTGCGGTAACCCGGAGGCGATAACGTCGATGTATGACTCCGGCAAGGTGTCGACCTCGGTGAGGGGACCGTTCTCAAAGGGACGCGGAACGAATGCTGTGAGCAGGCCGCTGCGCTTGGCCGCCTTCAGGTCCCACGTGTGAGCAGACACGAGCATGATCTCGCCCGGCGCAAAGCCGAGGTACTCAGAGGCGAGTCGGTACACACGCTGATCAGGCTTGAACGCGTGCACCAGTTCTCCAGTGAGGATCGCGTCGAACGGCAGCATTTCCCGTTTGACCAGGCCGATCATTCCCGCCATCGACGCATTGGTCAGCGTTGCAACAACGAACACGTTGCGTAGCGATGTCAGTCCTGCCTTTGAGTCGCTCCACGGTGTCATCGCTTCCCAGACGTCGAGCAAGCGGGTCACCGACGTCGATAGCCAGCGCATGACACTGCGTATCGAGCAGG
>CAYPWK010000462.1:0-4755 GCA_964414365.1 uncultured Burkholderia sp. | reverse complement strand
CTCAGTCGAGAAAGTCGCAGTGTGTTTGCACGAACGCCGCGAGGTCGAGCGAGTGCTGACGCACGAGCTGCTCGGCTCGCTCGGTGTCGCGCGCCTCCAACGCTTCGATGATCTGCATGTGATCGCCGATCGAACGCGCGGCCCGATCGCTCTCTCCTATCGTCATTCGGCGAATCGCTCGCACATGCATGAAGATGTTCTTGCTTGTTTCGACGAGCACCGGCGACCGTGACAGCTCGAAGACCGCCTGATGGAATGCGATGTTCGCGTCGGAGTATTCGTCCAGGTGCTGAGCGGGCGTCGCCTCGCCGAAGCCGGCGAAGATGCGGCGCAGGCGCGCTATGTCGTCGTCGGACGCACGCACTGTGGCAAGCCGTGCCGCCATGCTCTCGAGCGCGGCCCACATGTAGATCATTTCGACGATCTCGCGCTTCGTCTTGCGTTGGATGTAGACGCCGCGCCTCGGCACCGTCCGAAGAAACCCCTCCTGCTCGAGCAGCGTCATCGCCTCGCGCACCGGCGTGCGACTGACGCCGAGCGCCTCCGCCAATTCCTTTTCGTCGAGGCGGATGTCCTCGCGCGACTCGTAGATGTCGGTTTCGGCGATAGCCTGCCTGAGGCTCGCATATGCCCTGTCTCGCAACGACAGGGAAGCTCCGAGCGGCGCAAGCGACAGCGACAATTGCGTTGGCTCGGAGTCAGTTTGAGTGTCCGTTGACATACGTCCCCTCTCGTTTCTATATGTTTTATACTGTATATCAGATATCTGCTATTGCCAACGGACTTCGGCGGACGACCGACCCGGCTGCAGCGCTGCATCGCTCCGGTCAGCTTGCCCGGCATGCCACCGGTCGATAAGCATTTGGTTATCCTCTCCAAACAAAACTTTAACTATCCTGTATTGAGGCCGGCCTCTATGCTTCTACCAACTCATCGATTGGCGATGGAAGGAGGAGCACATGACCGCTGCAGCATTCGACGAGCGCGGCCTCGAAGAAGACCGCGACCTCAAGGCGCACCTTTGCGCGTACAACATGGCGTTCGCCGAACTTGGGCTGCGCTTTCGCTGGGATACGCGTACGCTCGCGTCGCTGGCCTCGATCGACGGCGAAGCCGCTCGCATCGTCGCGTACATCGAAGCGCACCATCCCCATTTGCTGACCGCCTATAGCGCCGAGTTCCTGAGCCAGGCAATCCTCGAGAAAAAGCAGGCGCTGCGACCGGAAGCGCTCGAAGCGTGCGCCGCGATCGCCGCTGAAACCAAGCGCCCCTCGGCGCTGCAGGTTCGCGCGCGCCAGCAGCGTGTCTCGGGCCGGTTCAGCGACGACTTCTCCGACGACTTCGGCCTGCCGATGCTCGCTGGCGCCTGACGCCGCAGCATCCCGCCTCAAAGACCGACGCCGCATGATCAAGTCATGCGGCGTTTTCGTTTGCTGGTTCATCCGTTGCGTCTTGATCGCTTGCCGCTTCATGCATTGCCGCTTCATGCCTTGCCGCTCATCCGATACCGCTTCGTCCCTTACCGCTTCACGCGTTACCGCTTCGTTCTTTGCTGCTTGGTTTTTTTAAGCTGGAAAGTGCGCACCACTTCGCATGCATCGCCTTCCCGCCTCATTGGGCATTCGTTGATTCCCGCGCACGAATTTGCTGCGCCTATCTCTGGAAACCCACTGCCATCCGCCCTAAGCCCCACCTCAAACCAAAAAGCGCCTTGCTCCGCCGAACGGAACAAGGCGCCTGCTTCGATCGCCCGGTCAGTGCGAAAGCGGCGAAGACGATTGATGCGTAGTGACGAAAGCCTCGCCTTCGTTCTGCGCTTGAATCCAGCGCGAGCGGATCGGCGCGAGCACAAACTTGGCGGCGACGCCGGCCGTAATCGTGATCGCCGCCGCGACGAGGAATACGGCGTTCCAGCCACCCATTTCGGCAAGGACCGATGCAAGCGGAACAAGCAGCGAAGCCGTGCCCTTCGCCGTATAAAGCAATCCGGCATTCCCTGCGGCGTTCTTGCTGCCGAAGGTATCCGCGCAGATCGCCGGGAAGATTGAGAAGATTTCGCCCCAGCAGAGGAAGATGAGCGCCGCGAACGTCATGAACGCATACGGGTTTGTGCCGTATTGCATGAGCCCGAGCAGCGCCAGACCCTCCCCGATGAAGACGATGAACATCGTGTTTTCACGGCCGATCTTGTCGGAGAGGAAGCCGCAGAGCGGACGCGTGAAGCCGTTGCAAATGTTGTCGATGGAGAGCGTCATCGTCAGCAACGGCAGCGTCATGCCGAAGAGCGACATCGGGATGCGAGCGAGCCCGAGGTCCTTCGCGATGGGCCCGATTTGCGCCGTGGCCATGACACCGCCCGCGGCGACCGCGACGAACGAAATGTAGATGAGCCAGAACACCGGCGTGCGTGCCATCTGTCCGGGCGTGTAGTCAACCTTCGTGACGGCGAACTTGCGGGCTGGTGCGAGGCCTGCTCGCGCAACGGGTTTGATCAGCAGCATCGCCAACAGGAAGATGGCGATGCCCTGGAAGGCACCGAAGAACAGGAAAGCCTGCTCGTAGCCCGAGCGCGTGATCATGTTCGCGATCGGAATGACGGTCACGGCGGCGCCCGCTCCGAAGCCGGCTGCCGTCAGCCCCGCAGCCAGGCCTCGGCGATCGGGGAACCACTTCAGCGCATTGCCGACGCACGTTCCATAGACACATCCGGCTCCGATGCCCGCAATGACCGAAGCGACATAGAGTTCGGGCAACGTCGTGGCAAAGGAGTCCATGATCCACGCAAGCCCGGCGAAGACGGCACCGATCGCCACCACGAGCCGCGGCCCGAATCGGTCGACGAGCCATCCTTCGATCGGCACGAGCCAGGTTTCCGTAATCAGGAAAATCGAAAACGCCACTTGAATCGAGGCTTGGTCCCAATGATGCCGGGCATGCATGGGCCCAACGAACAGCGTCCATGCGTATTGCAGATTCGCGACGAGCGCCATGCATAGCATGCCGATGACGAGCTGACACCATCTGCTTTTCCAAAAAACAGGGGCATGCTGAACGGATCCGTCCATGTGCGTTGTCTCCATCAATCTAATTTTTGAAAGCGAGAGGTGCGATGGCTGGCGGCTGGACCTGGGCCGGCATGTCGGGATCCGCTTGATCGCATTAACTGCATGCTAGGGGCTGCGATCAATTGGTGATAATCAAAGTTTGTTACCGTCTTGATTAGGGTTTGCTTATACGCGGCGCAATGCACCGTCGCTTCTGAGGCGCGCCGTGACCGCGACCGTAGTCCGCTCGCGTGCAACTAGGGTCTTCGCTAGCTTAAGAATTCCTGAAGTTTGTTAGGATGCCGATAGCCTTTCCCTTATGTATCAGGCCCCCATGACGATCAGAAACGCCACGCTGCGGCAGCTCAAGGTATTCGAAACCGTGGCAAGGCTGCTCAGTTTCTCGCGCGCCGCCGAGGAGCTGCACTTGACGCAGCCAGCCGTCTCGACGCAGGTGGCGCAGCTCGAGGAACACGCGGGCTTGCCGCTCTTCGAGCAGCTTGGCAAGAAGATCTATCTGACGCCGGCAGGCGCGGAAATGCTCCAGTTCAGTCGCAACATTCTGCAGCAGTTTCAGCAGGAAGATGAAGCGATGAGCCAGCTCAAGGGGATTTCCGGCGGCAAGCTCAACGTGGCCGTCATCAGCGCGGGGGACTATTTCTTTCCGCGGCTGCTCGCCGAATTCACGCGCCGTTACTCAGGCGTCACGCTGAATCTCTCCGTTCACAATCGCGAGGAGCTGCTCCAGCAGCTCTCCACCAACCAGACCGATCTTGCCGTGATGGTGCGTCCGCCGATCGGCCTCGATGTGACGACCGAGCCGTTTGCACCGCACCCTTACGTGATCGTCGCGTCGCCCAGCCATCCACTCGCGAACAAACGATTCATCACGATGGCGCAACTGGCCGAGGAGCCGTTCGTGGTTCGCGAGCGCGGCTCCGATACGTGGAATTCGATGCAGGAAGGGTTGGCCGGTAAGCTCGAGAACCCGAAGATCGCGATGGAGATCAAGAGCACGGAGACGATCAAGCAGGCCGTCATCGCGGGCATGGGCATCGCATTTCTATCGGCGCATACGATCAGTCTCGAGCTGCAGGTCGGCCATCTGGTCGTGCTCGATGTCGAAGGCTTTCCCGTCATGCTCAACTGGTATGTCGTGCACCGCAAGAACAAGCGGTTGCCGCCTGTCGCGGATGCGTTCAAGCGGTTCCTCATCGACGAAGGAGCGGCGCAAATCGAGCAGATCACGCGAGTCAACGCGTTGACGGCCAAGCGCGTCTGAGGCTCTCTCGCACGCGCCGGCGGGGGCGCCTCGCCCCGCTCTCGCGGGCCCGAACGCGCCCCTCCTGTTGCGATTGCCTCAGTCCAGGAAATCGCAGTTTGCTTCGACGTATTCGGCGAGATCGAGCGAGTGCTGGCGAACGAGCCGCTCGGCAAGCTCCGTATCGCGCGCTTCGAGCGCTTCGATAATGCGCAGATGGTCGACGATCGAGCGCGAGGCGCGATCGCTCTGCGAGATCGTCATGCGGCGAATCGCACGCACGTGCACGAAGATGTTCTTGATCGTGTCGAGGATGATCCGCGACTTGGAGAGCTCGACGATCGCCTGATGAAACGCGATGTTCGCATCCGAGTACTCCTCGATATGCTCGGCGGGCGTCGCGTCGCGGAAGCTGTCGAACATGTGACGCAGCCGCGCGATTTCCTCGTC
>CAYPWK010000461.1:0-4756 GCA_964414365.1 uncultured Burkholderia sp. | reverse complement strand
GGTCTTGCCCGGGACGGACGAATCGCCGACGTCGCGCGAGCGCTCCAGGTCCTGACAAGCCGATCCGGCTATCAACATCGCCAGCGAGATGATTTGCGCCCACGTTTTCATTTCAACTGCTCCTCGACGGCATTGCGTCGCAGATCGAATCGACGCGCCTTCTTTGGGTTGCGAAGGAAATGGCGTCGCCGCTTCCCAATTGGGACAGGCCTAACGACATTGCCCTGTAGATTTCGTCCCCGAGCGCATCACCAGATAGCGGCCCATAAGTAGATGAACAGCGTGTCGTTAGCCGAGGCATTGCGGCCCGTGCCGTCGTAATTGTTCTTGGACCCCAGGTATTTCGTAAAATGCGTGTACTGCACGCCGAGCCGGACGTATTGAATTGGCATCCAGAATATTTCCGGCATCCACCCCTGCGTGTTCGGATGGAAGTTCGCACTGCTTGCGTATGCCACGCTGTCGGCGCTGCCCGTGACGTTGAAGAAGGAGAGGCTCACGCCGTACTTCGACTGGTAGATGTAAGAGGCCTTGAGACGTAGCGAGCCCAGCGTGGCCGACTGGCTGTCGCCAATCACGAAGTTCTGCGCGTCGCCGATGTTTTCCTTGATGTAGCGCGCCTGTGCGGTGATCGTATGCGGCTCCAGCAGGTACTGGTACTGCGCGTCGACGCCGTAATCGTGATAGCGCGTGACGCCTTGGGCAAAAATCGGAATAGCGTCCGAGTTGTTCGGATAGACATTCGCCACCATCCCGAAGGTGCCGAGCATGAAGTTGTGCGGCCCCCATTCGTGCGTCAATGCGAGTCGCCAGTACGGGTTGTAGCCGCGCAGGTACGTCTGCGGGTGATTCGGATCGCCGGGCTTGTTGCCTTTGCTCAGGAAGGACCAGATGCCGTCGGCGGTACTGTAGGCCGTCAACTCCGCATAAAGCAGTTTGTTCCAGTAGAGATAGGCGCCCGTTCCGACCACCTGCTGCGCGAGCCCTCCCTCGATCAACGTCAGGAACTGCGGAGAAGCGACGGTGCTCACCGGCGACGAGAGATAGGGGTAGCTCCACGCCGGCGCGGTATTGAAGACATCTTGCACGGTCGGATTGTTATGCACGGTCAGGCCGAGAATGACATCGTTCGCCGGACCGATGAACCGGTCGGCAAAACGCAGATCGGTGTTGTCCGATCCCCAATGGCCGACCCATTTTCCGTTGCCGTCCTGGTGGTCGTAGTTCGTGTAGGTGTACTGCGCGAATGCGCCGATCTTGTCCGTGATCTTGCCGCCGAGAAAGATACTGGCGGCATCCCAGACGAAGTTCCCGTCCTTCGGCGAGATCGGATTCCCGTTGACGTCTTTGTTGTTGCGCGTCTTCGTGAAGTCCGCTGTTCCCATGAAGGCGAACGGGATCGTGCGCTCGCCCGCCGTATACCCGGTGAGTTTGAACATGCGGCCGTAGGGCGTGAGTTCGGGAAACTGTCCGCCCGCGTGACAGGCAAGGCAGTTTTGCCCGGTCTGGCGGGCGAAGATCGGCAACGCATGCGCGGGAAGCGCCTGAAGCAGGCCAAGTGCCGTGAATGCGGCCAGCGCGATGAAGCGGCGAATGCGACGAAAAGCGCAAGCGCTGACAGAAGCCGTTCTCATGACCATCCCCTACGCCGAGGTGCGCTCGATCGATTGCGGGCACGAATCGATTTTGCGTCGTGCCGTTGCGTCTCACGGCGATGAGAGAGAACGACCTCCGGAGAGACGCGCTGACGTCCTCGCGGCGATGCTCAGACTCCTTCGCCCTGGTTGATATTGTGCGAATGCTTTCGCACGACCGGCATGGGGCAAGGTCCTACTGTTCGGGTAGGAGGGGCGCTCAAAAACGAACGCGAGGCCCGGGTCCGGATTATCCGACGGCTGCTGTGAGCTCCGCATTGTTTTGCTTCCGCCAAGCGACTGTTAATCGCATTTTTTCCGGCTCGTTTCAGTGCTGAAACGATTTTCAGCCACATTCGCGCGCGGTTTGCAGTGGATGCAACCGCGACCCAATCTGCACCATGTTTTCATGGCGATGGCACGTGTTTCGCTTTTTAGCGGCGCACACCGGAGACATCGCCATGCTATTGCCCCCCCGCATCGGCTTGACGAAGCGCGCGCTCGGAATGGCGCTCGCGATCGCACTGGAAGCAGGGCTGGCGTCGGTCGGCATGCCGTGCGCGGCCAGTGTGGAAGAAGCCGTAGACACGCCTGCGGCAGATATGCAGTTCTTTCCTGCGGCTGGCGCGCTCGACGGTATCGACGATAGTGTCCTCGCGCGTCAACGTGGCGGCCAGGCCGGCGCGATCACCGTCGCGGCAGTCGTGGCGATTCCGGACAGTAAGAGTCATGGGGGATCGGTCACACTCTGGGACGAATTCCCGCGCCCCGCGTCGGCGCCGCCGATATCGGTTCCGATGACTGTGGATAGAGCCGGCACGGCTCAATGCAACGCGGTCAGCTACACACGCAAGTGAAAACGCCGGTCCGCCATGCTCAGCCGCCACGCTCAGAAGATCGGCGCTTTGCTCGCGATGCTTGCAAGCCTGCTGAGTGTGATGGCGCCGACCATATCTCAGGCGCTGCGCAGCGAGTACACCGATGTCGCGCATCACTCGCATCACTCACATCATGCAGCCGGCATTGCCCATGAAGCCCACGCTGGCTCTGCCGCACACCATCATGGTTCCGATTCGTCGTTTTGCGACGCGTGTCCGTATTGCGGATTGATCGCGCATACGCCCGTCTTGACGGGCTTGGTCGCGTCTTTCCGCGCCACTCCGCAACCCACGTGGTTTCCCCCGCCGACCGGTGTTGCCGCTTTTCGTCCCTACACGGTAACGACGCCGGCTCAACAGCGCGCTCCGCCTTCCATGTCCTGATCTTCATCGACGGTATTTCGCGATTTCGGCGAACGAAGTCGCGTTGCTGCTGCGTGTCTGCTGCGGCGGCCTAACCATAACTGGACCAGGACCCTTAACATGCGAACCACTCTCAAGCAGGGCGGAAAAGAGGAAGCCATTTCGATCAACCAGAACCGTGTGCTGCGCTACGCGCTGCCATGGGCCGTGAGCATGCTCTTGCCGGCTGCCGCTTACGCTTGCGCCACTTGCGGTTGCTCGCTGAGCACCGATGCCGCTATGGGCTACTCCGCAGCCCCGGGCTGGCGAATCAGTTTGGAATACTCCTTCATCAACCAGAACCAGTTGCGCAACGGCACTAGCGCAGTTTCGAATCTCCAGGCCGCCGCGATCAATAATGCAGGCGGCAGTCAGGAGGTCGAGCACGAGACGATCAATCGTTACTTCAACCTCGGCATCAGCTACAGCCCGAACGCCAGCTGGAATTTTGGTGCCATTATTCCTTACATCGATCGCAGCCACACGACCTATGGCAACGCGACTACGGACCAGCTCACCCCCGACAATCTGAGTGGCGCGACCAGTAAAGGACTGGGCGACATCAAACTGATCGGCAGCTACCAGGGGTTTCTGCCCACCCATAATCTCGGGGTGCAACTGGGTGTCAAGTTGCCCACGGGGCATTATGGCGGTCAGAACGTTCTCACCGGCGCGGCGGTGGGACGCAGTCCATCGTTCTTTTCGAGCGGCCCCAATGCGAGCGCAGGCCAAGCGCTGGACACCAGCCTGCAGCCTGGCACTGGCACGACCGACCTGATCGTCGGAGCGTACTACTATCAACCGATCAGCCAGAACTTCGACGCCTTCATCAACGGCCAATTCCAGTCAGCCGTTGTGGAGAATCTCAATCAGCCTGGCGCGGATTATCGTCCGGGTAACATGGCCACGGTGAGCCTGGGTCTGCGCTATGAGGCCAATCCAAAGGTGGCACCGCAATTGCAGGTCAACATCTATCACAAGAGCCTCGATCAAGGCGCGCTTGCCGACACCGCGAATACTGCTGGTACGGTCATTTACATCAGCCCTGGCGTGACCGTGAGCGTGTGGAAAAACGTCCAGATCTATGGCTTTGTGCAACGCGCGGTCTATAGCAAGCTCGTCGGTTTTCAACTGTTTCCGCGCTGGACCGGCACCGTGGGAGCGAGCTATGCGTTCTAGCCTCCCACCGCCGTCACAGACTCTCGCCGATCTAGCCGGCTCAGCATTCGCGGCGCGCCGCGCTTGGTTGCGTGCCGTCCTGGCAGCTTCTTTGGGCGTAGGCATGGCCGG
Source organism: uncultured Burkholderia sp. (assembly GCA_964414365.1). Classification (GTDB taxonomy): domain Bacteria; phylum Pseudomonadota; class Gammaproteobacteria; order Burkholderiales; family Burkholderiaceae; genus Trinickia. The sequence continues at coordinate 552 of CAYPWK010000461.1, read as the reverse complement.
CTGGTCTATAGCGACCCGCGCACGCACGCTGGCCGTTGGTCAACCCGCTCCGCCTCTTGTTCTGCACACCTTGGATGGACGCAGTATCAGCACCGCCGAACTGCGCGGCAAAGTGGTAATCCTCACGTTCTGGGCTAGCTGGTGCGAACCGTGTCGTGACGAGCTGCCGCTGTTGTCCGACTACGCCATGCGCCATGCCGACCAGGGATTACAAATACTGGGTTTCAGCCTGGACGGAGCGGACAACTTGCCCTCAGTACGCCAAGTCGCCGCTCACCTGAGTTTTCCGGTTGGGCTTCTCGAGAGCGCGTGGGCCGGCGACTACGGACGGATTTGGCGCATTCCGGTGAGTTTTACGATCGACCGGGCGGGCCTCCTGATCGATAACGGGTGGGACGACAAGGCTCCCGTTTGGACGCCTGAGCGCCTGCAACGCATCGTCACCCCACTCTTGCAGCAGTAGGTGTGCTGTTATCGACGATCACGGTTCGCTCAGTTCAACTTGTCGAGCAAGCTATACCACGCGACCCCCGCCGCGATGTAGAAACGCTG
>CAYPWK010000460.1:0-4759 GCA_964414365.1 uncultured Burkholderia sp. | reverse complement strand
ATGGCGCAGACAGACGAAACGCTTCTTTTGTGTCCGCCCCTGATTGCGCCAAAAATGGAAGCTCATTTTCAACGCGATCTCTACAGCTGACGCGCCATCGGAAGCAAAGAATGCATGCCCCAGAGTGTCGGCGGTCAGCGTGGAAAGCCGCTCCGCCAACTTCACAGCCGGCTCATGGGTGCAGCCGGCGAGCATTGCATGCTCGAGTGTATCGAGTTGATGTTTCAGCGCATCCCCAATGAAGTCGTTGGCGTGGCCGAACAGATTGACCCACCATGAGCTGATGGCATCAAAGTATCGGCGACCCTCTACATCCGCCAGCCATGCCCCCTTGCCGCGCGCGATGGCGAGCGGGGGCACGCGATCGAGGTGTTGCATTTGCGTACACGGGTGCCAGACAGCGCGTATGCTGCGACGGCTGAGATCAGTCTCGTTACTCATCCCGGACACCCGCGCGCTGATCCGCTGCAAGCGTGATCCCAGCTTCGTACTCCCGAATGCGCGTCGCATAGGCCGTCTGCGCCGACTGCTGATCGGCAGCCGACAATCCAAGCTCGCGCAGGAGTCCGTCGCTCAAGCCATATACCAATCCATGGACAGTGACCTTTTGACCACGTTTCCACGCGTCCTGCACGATGGTCGTCGCGCAGATACTGGCGAACTGTTCCGCGACGTTAAGCTCGCAAAGCCGATCGGCCTGCATTTGCTCCAAGCAGCTGGCGAGCGCCACGACATGTTTATTGCGGACGTCGCGGATTTGCTTGATCCAGTGATCAACGAGGCCGAGACGCTGCTCCTCGAGCGCTGCACGAATGCCGCCGCACCCGTAGTGGCCGACTACCATGATGTGGCGCACCCGGAGCACGTCCACTGCAAATTGGAGAACGGATAGGCAATTCAAGTCGCTGGACGCTACGATATTGGCGATATTTCGATGTACGAAGACCTCGCCGGGCGCTAGGTCGAGTATCTGATTGGCCGGCACGCGGCTGTCTGAACAACCGATCCAGAGGTACTCGGGTGTTTGCTGTTTCTCGAGGCGGCTAAAGAAATCGGGATCGTGCATTTGCATCCGCTCCGACCAAGCCCTGTTTTGCGCTAACAATCGATCGAGACTCATGAGCCACGCCTCCCGCCTTACACGTCCGATCCAAGCTGGATGCCGTATCTTCTCAGGTACGCGCCGAATAGATCCTCTTCGGTCGGCTCCTGCGGGGAAATCGGCCGGGAGACGCGAGTAATATTGAGATAATGCCGGTAATTGAGGTTATCTGAAATGCTATTCCTTCCCCATGTTCCGCATCCCATCGACAGCGAAAACGGCAAACCATTATCGAAGCTGCCACCGGTCGCAAAGCAATGCGCCTGGTTCACGATGATCCGGCACGCTGGCATGGAAAGTCCAAGACGAAGCGGTCTCCCATCATCGGCCGTGTGAATGCCGATGGAATGGCCTGCGCCTTGATACCGATAGATCTCTCGAATGCGTTCCATGGCATCGTCAATGTCATGCACACGATAGACCGTCAGAACTGGAGAGAGCTTCTCGCCCGAAAAGGGGTGTATTTCTCCCACGCCAGTTTCCTCAACCAGCAAAAAAGAGCACCGCTCGAACGCCTGGCCCCCCAGGCCCGCAAGCGAGGCAATCTCGCGGGCCGGCTTCGCGGTCACCCGAGGCGACAGTTTGCCGTCCGGCCACATGGTGCGCTGCAAGCGTTCTTTTTCTTCAGGCGTCAGCAGCACACCCCCTTGCTGCTTCAATTGATCGAGCATCGCGTCATAGACCGTTCCGACGATCAATGCACTGTTTTCCGAAGAACAGCTCGTAGCTTTATCAAACGTTTTGGACAATCTGATCTTCAGTGCGGCGTCGGCGAGATTGGCGGTTTCATCCACGATCGTGGCAACATTGCCCGCGCCCACCCCGATTGCGGGCGTGCCACTCGTATAGGCGCTGCGAACATTGTTTTGGGAACCGGTAGCGACTACCAGATCCGCTCGCGACATGAGTTCCACCGTAGCCGCCTTCGAGACGGGGGCCGGAAGTTGTTGCACGAGATCACGTGGCGCGCCGACGCGATCGAGTTCCGCATGAATAAGTTCGATGAGCCGCGTGCAGGTGCGGTACCCCTTCGGAGAAGGCGACACAATGATTGCGTTGCGTCCCTTCAAGGCATTGATGATCTTGTTGGCCGGCGTGGCCGCCGGATTGGTGGAAGGCGTAATGGCGGCGACCACACCGACGGGCCGTGCAATTTCTATCAGTCCTTTATCAGGCAATTCGGCGATGACGCCCACTGACTTCGCACCGCGCAAATCGCGCAACAGACCGATTGTCTTGCGTCGATTTTTGGTGATCTTGTCGGCGACATTGCCCAGGCCGGTATCCTGCACCGAAAGTTCGGCCAGTTCCTTGTTGTGCTCGGGGTGGACGATTGCCCAGCCGACTGCGGTGACGACTTCATCGACTTGCTCCTGGGAGCATTCCTCATAGGTCCGCTGTGCTTCTCTCGCTCGCTCGAGAAGCTCATCGATCGCAGCGCGTTGAGCAACGTGATTGCTTGGAATGGATACCATCATTTCTCCCTGGATCAAGCCATGTGCCAGCCGTGGCTAACGACAATCGACTGCCCCGTCAGCGCATTGGTCGGAAACGCCGCGAGGAAGACCGCAACGCGCGCGATGTCGGCCGGTACGGTGAACTCGCCGTCTACCGTGTTGGCAAGCATCACGTCGCGTATCACGGCGTCTTCGCTGATGCCTCGCTCGCGCGCCATCTGCGGGATCTGCCGTTCGACGAGCGGGGTACGAACGAATCCGGGGCAAATGAGATTCGAGCGCACACCATATGCGGCTCCTTCTTTAGCGACGGTCCGGCAAAGGCCCAGCAGTCCGTGCTTGGCCGCGACATACGGACCCTTTTGCGCGGATGCCTCCTTCGAATGGACGGAACCCATCAGCAAAATGGTCCCCCCGCGCTGTTGCACCCGCATATGGCGGAGGCAGGCGCGCGTTGTCAGAAAGCCCCCGTCAAGGTGTACGGCCAGAATGCGCTTCCAGTCTGCAAACGAGACATCGGCGATTTCGTCGAGGTGTTGCAAGCCTGCATTGCTGACCAGTACGTCAACACCGCCGAACGCTTGGGCCACCGCATCGACGCCGCGCTCCACTTCATTTTCGGAGGTCACGTCGATACGCACTGCCATGGCCGAAGAAGGTTCGAGGCCGAGTTCATCTACCACACGGGTCGCGCTCTGCAGATCGATGTCGGCCACGCACACCTTGGCGCCGGCCCGTGCAAACGCTCGCGCGATCTCGGCACCGATGCCGCTGCCGGCGCCCGTCACGAGCACACTCTTTCCCGTGAGTTGCATGTTTTCTCCAAACCTTTCGTCAGTCGATCGACGGTGCACGCTCACCGGAATAAGGCAACGGTACACACGGTCATCAGCAATGCCAGCGCAAACTGGCGTAATGCCGTTTCTTTCGTCCTGCTAAACAAGTGGCTGCCGATGACGATACCGCCGTAAAAGCATGGCGCCATCGCCAAAGGCGGCAAGGCCCCACCGATCATGAATGCGCCTTGCGCCCACAGGACGATGAGTGCGGCGACTGATATCGCCGCGACATAAAGCGTGAGATTCGCGCGGGTAACGGCAAGCGAGTCGGGGCCCGATAACAAATAAAGAATCACGGGCGGCGCACCGATGCCGGTTGCACCGAGTAGAACGCCACAGACGCCACCCAACGCTGCCGAGACGGCCACGGGCCTTGGGCCGCGATAGCGCACACCGCAGAGGAGCAGCGCCGAAAACACAATCACCATTACTGCAATGCCGCGCCGAAGGGCGTGAGGCTCCGCATGCATGAGCACGTAGGCGCCAAGCGGAAGCGTCGCGAACGAGGCGAGGCAGATCGGCGCGAGGGTGCGATACCGCGCAAGAGCGGCGGCCTTGGCCAACATCGGCGCCGCGGCAAACGCTTCGAGCAGTAGCACGGCCGGAACTACCTGCCTCGGGCTGAACAGCATGGTGAGAATCGGCGTCATGACGAGCGATCCACCGAATCCCGTCATGCCACGTATCAGGCCGCCCACCACAGAGACGAGGAGCGCGCTGACCAGGAGCGTCGTCATTGCACTATCCACCGCAAGCTCGCCGGCAAGTCGAGACGGCATCCGTCACGCCCATTCGCGACAACGCTAGGCGCCGAATTCGTCAAGACAACTAACGCATCGTCCATTCAATGCTCCAGTTCGAGCTCTGCGTGAATGAGATCGCGCAATTCCATCTTCAGCTCGATGAAATTCGGATCTGCCTCGCTGCGCGGCCGGGGCAGCTTCACTTCGATGTTCGCTTTCAGCCTGCCAGGGCGACGGCTCAGCACGAGGATGCGGTCAGAAAGGATGATCGATTCTTCTATGCTGTGGGTGACGAGAATCATGGTCTTGCGCGCGCGCAAGTCGCTCGATGCGATCAAGCGGCCCAATTCCTCCTGCATCGCCGCGCGGTTTTGCGCATCGAGCGCGGCAAACGGCTCATCCATCAGCAGCACGTTCGGCTCGACAGCGAGCGCGCGCGCTATCGAGACGCGTTGCTTCATCCCACCCGAAAGCTGATGCGGATAACGCTTCTCGAAGCCCCTGAGGCCAACGAGCTCGATCTGGCGGCGTACGATCTCGGGCCGTTGCGATGCGGGCACTTGCTTCATCTCGAGGCCGAATGCAATGTTCTGTTCGACCGTCATCCATGGGAACAGT
>CAYPWK010000459.1:0-4767 GCA_964414365.1 uncultured Burkholderia sp. | reverse complement strand
GGCATGGCCTTCGGTGCTGTCCGGCGGCCAGAAGCAGCGCGTTGCCCTGGCGCGGGCGTTGGTCAGCCATCCCCGCGTCCTGGCGTTCGACGAACCACTCGGCGCGCTCGACGCGCTGACCAGGATCGAGATGCAGGCGCTGATCGAGCAGGTCTGGCAGGACAAGGGCTTCACCGCGATCGTGGTGACCCACGACGTGACCGAGGCGGTGGCTCTGGCCGATCGCATCCTGCTGCTGGACGTGGGCCGGGTGGCCATAGACGTGACGGTGGACCTACCTCGTCCGCGCCGGCGTGGCGATCCTGCCGCGGCGGCGATCGAGGGGCGGGTTCTGGACCGGTTGCTGGGGCAGTAACACCATCCAGTTGCCGTTCACCCGTGCAGCACCCGGCGCCGACAAAGTTTCGTATGAAACGGGACCGAAAGTCTCTCCAACGCGAGGCCGATCAGATCTCGTCCCGTGCGGCAGGCAGGATGAACTGAAAGACCGCCCCCCGCGGTTCATTCGTGCTGGCCCATAGCCGTCCCCCGTGCGCCTCAATGATCGACCGGCAGATCGCCAGGCCCATACCCAACCCACCGGGCTTTGTCGTGTAAAAGGCCTCGAACGCGCGGTCCGCAGGCGTCGGGTCCAGGCCTGGACCGGTATCCCGCACCGCGACAAGCACGCCGCCCGCCTCTGCCTCCGCGGTGCTGATTAGCAGGTCTCGCACCTCCTTGGTGACGCCGCTCATCGCCTCAAGAGCATTTAGGATCAAGTTGAGAACCACTTGTTGCAGTTGCACCCGATCGCCGCGGATGAGCGGCAAACCGTCTGCAAGTTCGGTTCGCATCGAAACGCCGGTCTTGACCGCTTCGCTATGGCTGAGTTCAACCACTTCCCGAATCGCTTCGTTGATGCTCAGGCGATCCTTCGGGGACGGTGCCCTTTGGATAAGAGCGCGAATCCGGGCGATGACCTCGCCCGCGCGATGGCCGTCCCTGACGATGCGCGCGAGCGCCTGCCGCGCCTCCTCGAGATCCGGTTCCGGCGCGCTCAGCCAGCGCAGAGCGGCATTGGCGTTGGTGCTGCCGCGGCGATCGGCTGGTTCACTTCATGGGCGATCGACGCCGTGAGTTGCCCCATCGTTGCGAGGCGGTTCGCGTGCGCCAGCTCCATCTGCATCTCGCGGTATCGCCGTTCGCTCTCGCGGAGCGCCTCTTCCGCCTGCTTCCGCTCGGTGATGTGCCGCCCGACGCCGCGGTAGCCGATGAAGCGCCCCGCCGCGTCAAACATCGGCAGGCCTGAGACGGACACGTAGCGCTTGCCGCCGTCGGGCGCAGGCCGCGCGAGCTCGAAATCACGGAACGGCAGGTGGGCATCGAGCGTCTCCCGGTGCTTGCGCCAAGCCTCTTCGTCAGGTTCAAGGTAGGGCACTTCCCAGCGCGTCTTACCGATCTCGGAGTCCGGCGCCGGCGCATCGCCAAGCCCTTCGGCGAACGCCTGGCGGATGAAGCGATGCTGCGCGTCGCTCTCCCAGTACACGTCGAAGGAGAATTGCACGAGCGTGCGAAAGCGCTCCTCGCTCTCTCGTAACGTCTCTTCCGCTCGCTTGCGCTCGGTCAGATCGAGCAGGAAGGCGACGCCTTGTCTGCCGGTTTCGTCGAAGCTCGCCGCGCCGACCAGCACGGGCACGCGACTGCCATCCTTCCGGAAGTATTCCTTCTCGTATGGCTGGAAGGTTCCGGCGATCGTTAGCTCGGCTTGGGCTTGCGCAGTGCGTTCGCGCCATTCCGTGGGCGTCAGGCCCGCTCGGCTTATGCGACCTGAGACGAGATCCTCGCGCTCGTATCCCAAGATCCGGAGAAACGCGTCATTGGCCTCGACGAAGACCGCGTCACTCGTCTCAGGATTGGCGTCTTCGAGCTGCCAGGTGCCGATCCCGATGATGTTCGCGTTGACCAGCCGCCGGATCTTCGCTTCGCGTTCTGCAAGATCAAGGTACAAACGGGTATTTTCGAGCGAGATCGCCGCCTGCGAGGCGAGGAGCTTCAGCACCGCGATCCGGGCCGGTGCGAAGGCCCGCGCGGTGAGGTTGTTTTCGAGATAGAGGACTCCGGTGAGCGTCGCCTGATTGATCAACGGCAGGCAGAGAATGGAACGCGCGTGGTAATGACGAATGTAAGGGTCCGAGGCAAACGAGGGCTCGGTCGCGGCATCGTCGAGAATGACGCTCTCATTGGTGTGCACGACATAACGCAAGACCGTCTGTGGCAGCGCATCCGCGATCGACGGCAGGTCGCGCAGGCGTACGAGCACCGTGTCGCCGCTGGTAGTCGCTTCCGCCTCAATCCGCGGCTCGGCTCCTCGTGATAAGATTAACAGTCCGCGCTCGGCGCCCGCCTGCGCTATCGCGGTGCGCATGAGCGTGTCGATCAGTTTCTCCAGTACCATCTCGCCCGAGATAGCCTGCGACACCTTGATCACGGTCGCCAGATCGAGATGCTCGAGCGGCGTCGCGATCGTGCGGGTCGGGCCGGGCACGGCCTCGTCCATCCTCAGGTGCGGATACATCTCCTCGAGTTGCCGCACCTTCCCGTCGGCGCCCCAACGCAGGTAGCCGTGGCGGGCGTTGCGTAGATAGAGATCAGCGATCTGGTGGCAGCCGCGCCCCCGGTAGAAGTCGGAAGCGCGCTCGTAGGCGATTGCCTCATTATGGACGAAGCCATTGTCGCGCGCCGAACGGATCGCCTGTTCATAGAGGCGCATCGCGTCACCATCGCGGCCCTCGATACGAGCAAGCTCGGCACCCACCAGCGAGGCGCGGTTCTCGAAATTCTCCGGGCAATTCTCCGCCCAGACCTGCAGTTGCCTGTGATCTGCAGCGACAGCGTCGAGGTGCTGTTGCCGCTCGCCGGCCGGTGCGGAGTCGACATAGGTGGCTTTGGCGAGCGCGCCGTAAAAGTGATATTCGGCTTCCTCAAAGAACGAGCACGAGGTCCAGAGCAGAGGTTGCGCCTTCGCTGCGGCGTCCACGGCCGTTGCATAGTCGCCGGCAAGATAGCGCGCCTGCAATTTCCGGATCCAATACCAACACGCAGCGATCGCCAAGAGCGGGTTGTCGGACAAATGGCGTTCCATACGAAGCTCATTGAACCGCCCGTCGTCAAAACAACCGAAACTCGGCGTCAAGCCGCGGAGCATCCTTATCAGCGCGAGTTGGGTTGCGATGATATCAATGACATGGCCGAACCCCGCCTTCTCGGCGAAGGCTAAACCGTATTCGGCTTCGCCCTGCACCTCGGGCAGCTTCTCGCCGGCGAAGAGAAGGTTTGAGTTTAGATTGTTGCGCGTGTAGGCAGCATACATGAGATCTACGATCCGGTTCGCCGCCTCGAACGCGCGGCGCATCAGATCACGGCAGGCTCGCACGTGTTTCATCCAGCGCACGACAAAAATCGCGAAGCAAAGATACGTGCTCGCCTCAAAGCGTCTTAGCCCACGTCGTTCGACGAGGTCGTAGCCGAGCTGGCCGAATCGAAATCCGGCCTGATAGTCGCCGAAACGCGGTCCAGCGATCCTGGCGAGCCACACATAGGTGAGACACGAAGCGTCGCAGTTGCCGCGCTCGATGCTGAGACTGACCGCCTTGCAGATCGTCAAGGAAGCGAAGTTTGCGTCGGTATGCAGTGCTGGCGTCAAGACCTTACTCAGAACATCGACCGTCGCAAAGGATGCCGGGTCCTGCATCGGCGGCAAATCGATGAGATCATCGATGGTCCGGGCCCCAAGCAATGACCAGATGCGCTCGTATTCGCGTCGCACCTCCTCGTCGTTCGGATGGGGTGACCACTCGATACCGACATGCCGGAGGTAGTCGAGACAAACGGCGACCGCGCGGCCGGCCTGATCGAGGGCCGTGCAGACATCAATGTGCAAGCACGCGACGATTGCCTGTTCGACCGTTGTCGTCGCGCGATTTGACAGCACCGCCAATCGCTCGTCTGCGACCGACAATTGGCCGGTCAAAAATTCGCACTCAGCCCGGTTCAGCTCCAGCGCAAAGATCAGCTCGCGCCGGCGCTCCCAGCTATCCCCCGCCAACAGCGCCGCGCCGGCGTTGAGATAGGTGAGTGCCGAGGCGTAGGCAGTGGACCCCTTGGCGCGCTTGCCCGCGATCAGGTTGAGCTCGGCGAGTTCGTCCCTTTCCTCCTGTTCGGTGATCAGCACGGCGCCGCGGTTGAGCTGGTTGACGATCTCGAAGATCGCCTCTTCCCGCTCCTCCGGCGGCGTCTGCGTCGCAAGCAGGCGACCGATCCGGAGATGGGCCTCGGCGCGCGACGCTTCCGGGATGAGCGAATAGGCGGCCTCCTGCACGCGGTCGTGCATGAATTTGTAGGAGCCGTCCAGGCGCTCGAGCAATTCCTGACGGAGCGCCGGCCACAGTGCCCCGTGTGCCTGCTCTTCCGTGGTTTCAAGGGCGATCGAAAGCGTCGTGGTCTCGGCAACGTTGCCCAGGCAGGCGAGAAGCTGCAACGCAAGCTGCGTTTCGGCCGGCAGGCGCGTGAGCTTCCCGGCCATGAGGTCAACGACATTGTCGGTGTAACCCTTGGCATGGATGCGATCGAGATCCCAGGACCAGCACGCCGCGTCATGATCGAAGCGCAGCAAGCCCTCTTCGTCGAGCGCGTGCAGAAACTGAATCACGAAGAACGGATTGCCGACGGTCTTGTCATGCACCAGCTGCGCCAGCGGCGCGGCGCGCGCCGGTTCGCAGCGAAGCGCAT
>CAYPWK010000458.1:0-4772 GCA_964414365.1 uncultured Burkholderia sp. | reverse complement strand
CTGCTGCTCGATCGAATAGACGACGTCCATGATCTTCTTGATGACCTGACCCGTCAGGTCCTGAAAATCCTGCGCCATCATGATTTCGAGCAGCTGCGCATTCGTCGCGCTCGTCACCTCAGACACCCCCCCGAAGAACGCCCGCGTCTCGGTGAGCAGCGCACGCACCTCCTCGCGTTCGATCGGCGCGTCGTACCACTGCTCCCAGCGGCTCTCGAGCGACTTTGCGTCGTTTTGCAACTGCTCCTGCATCGGCTTGGTGACTTCGATCGCGGCGAGCACACGATGAGCAGCCTGCTCGGTCATGTTGGCCACGTAGTTCAGACGCTGGCGCGCGTCCGTCACCGTTTGCGCCGCATGCTCGACCTGCTTGTCGAGCCCGAGCTCGAGAATCGAATCGCGCAGCGTGCGCGTCAGCTGCCCAATGCGCGCGAGAATGCGATCGGTCGTCAAGCCCGCGCCGTCGGCGCTGTCGCTGAGGAGGTTCGTCGGCTGGTCCACGTCAGCTCCCGGTCTTGCCCATCTTTTCGAGAATCTTCGTGAGCTTCTCGTCGAGCGTGGCGGCCGTGAAAGGCTTCACCACGTAGCCGCTCGCGCCGGCCTGCGCCGCCGCGATGATGTTCTCCTTCTTAGACTCGGCCGTCACCATCAGCACGGGCAAGTGTTGCAGCGAAGCGTCGGCGCGGATCTCCTTCAGCATCGCGAGGCCGTCGAGATTCGGCATATTCCAGTCCGAAATCACGAAGTCATAGCCGCCGCCGCGCAAGCGCGAAAGGCCTGCAGCGCCATCTTCGGCTTCATCGACATTCGAATAGCCGAGCTCCTTCAAAAGGTTGCGGACGATCCGGCGCATCGTCGGAAAGTCGTCCACCACCAGGATTTTCATGCTCTTGTCCATCTGCGTTCCCTTAGTTCCCAATTTCGCCGCACCAAAGCTGCCGCGTCGAGCCTCGCACCTGTCCCGTCGGCAATGTGCGAGACCGCTGCCGAAGCTATACGCGCTGTACCCGATCGCCCATCATCGCCAAACGCGCCATCACGCGTCGGCTCATTTCCGACAAAGGCGCAACCTCGTCGGCAGCCCCCAGCGCGATCGCCTCGCGCGGCATGCCGAAGACGATGCAGCTCGCTTCATCCTGCGCGAGAGTGTATGCGCCCGCATTTCGCATGTCTAACATTCCCGCCGCGCCGTCGCGCCCCATGCCCGTCAGGATCACGCCCACCGCGTTCTTGCCCGCGTGCTGCGCAGCGGACCGGAACAGCACGTCGACGGACGGTCGATGCCGGTTCACAGGCGGATCGTCCGACAGGTGCGCGATATAGTTGGCCCCGCTCCTCGTGAGCAAGAGGTGCGCGTGCCCCGGCGCGATATAGGCATGGCCCGGCAATACACGCTCGCCGTGCTCCGCTTCCTTCACCGTGATGCGACACAAGCCGTTCAGCCGCTGCGCGAACGATTTGGTGAAGCCGGGCGGCATGTGCTGCGCGATCATGACCGCGGGTGCGTCGGGCGGCAGCGGCTCGAGCAGTTCGCGGATCGCCTCCGTGCCCCCGGTCGAGGCGCCGACGATAACAAGCTTCTCGGTACTGACGAGCGGGTTGTTCAACATCGGCGCGTGTCCAGCCGGCGCTGCACCCGGTGCGCGGGCCGGCTGGGCATGGCGCACGCGTGCGCGCGCTGCGGCGCGGATCTTGTCCGCGAGCTTCTCAGAATAGTCGAGCATGCCGTCGCGAATGCCGACCTTCGGCTTCGTCACGAAATCGACGGCGCCGAGTTCGAGCGCGCGCAGCGTGATCTCGGAGCCGCGCTCCGTCAGCGACGACACCATGACGACGGGCATCGGCCGCAAGCGCATCAGCTTCTCGAGAAAGTCGAGGCCGTCCATGCGCGGCATTTCGACGTCGAGCGTCAGCACATCGGGGTTGTGCTGCTTGATGAGCTCGCGTGCGACGAGCGGGTCCGGCGCCGTGGCGACGACCGTCATGTCGGGCTGACCGTTGATGATCTCCGTCATGAGACTGCGGATCAGCGCCGAATCGTCGACACACAAAACCTTGATTTTCTGCACAGCGCTCAGGCCTCCTCTACCGTCTTAGGGCTGTCGTTCTTGCGGTTGCTGTTGCCGCCGCCCGCGTGCGCACCCACCGCGCCAAAAAGCTCGATGCGCGGCCGCGCCGCCGCCCCCGCGAGGTCGGCACGCGCTTTCGTGGCGCCCGCGGCGCTGGGCGACGTGAAGAGCTCGGCATGTTCTTTCAGGCGTGTGCGCGCGTGGCGCGCCGCACGCGCCTCGGCCACCTGTTTCGCGAGCGCCGCTTCGCGCTCGGCCACGCTCGGATCCTGCTGCAACCGCAGCTTTTTCACCATCGCCTGGCCCGTCGCCGGCATGAACGCGACCTTGCGCGGATGCACGCCCTGCAAGTCTTCGGCGACGATGCGAATCTTCTCGAGCGCAAGATAGCGGCGCGCGAATTCGGCGTTGCGATCGCCGATGTTGATCGTCGTCATTCCGGCCAACACGGCGGCACCGCCGAACACTTTCGCTTCGAAGCGCTCGCGCCGGCCGCCCATCTTGATGAGCTCGTTGATCAGCACTTCCATCGCGTAAGCGCCGTAACGCATCGATTCGGATGCGGCCTGAGTCGGCTCGCCGTCGTCCGGCAGCATGAAGTGATTCATGCCGCCGATGCCAGCCGTGCGGTCATGGATGCAGGCGGCCACGCACGAGCCGAGCACCGTCACGAGCACCATGTCGTCGCCCGTCGTATAGAACTCGTTCGGCAACAGCTTCACGCCGCGGCGATTGAAGTGGTTGTCGAAGTAATGGTTGGTCGCGATTGGCAGGCCCGTCATACCTCCGCCTCCTGCCCGCGCCTCGCGAAGCTGCCGCTCGCCGCCGCGCGCCCGGCCGCCTGCGCGCGAGCGCCCGCTCCCGCGTCGCGCGTGAGCTCGTAGACCGTCTGTCCGCGAAGCCGGAACGCCTGCGTCACATAGGTGAAGTTCTCCGAATGGCCGGCAAAGAGCAGCCCGCCCGGCTTCACGAGCGGCTCGAAGCGCGCGAGCACCTGCGATTGCGTGGGCTTGTCGAAGTAGATCATGACGTTGCGGCAGAAGATCGCGTCGAATTGCGTGCGCAATCCATAGTCGGCATCGGTCAAGTTCAATTGCTGAAAGCGGATCATCGCGCGCAGCTCGGGTCGCACCTTGACCAGGCCCGCGTGCTGACCCGTGCCCTTCAGGAAAAAACGCTTCAGGCGCTCGGTCGAAAGCGGCTTCACCTGATCGAGCGAGTAGACGCCGGCCTCGCCCTTCGCGAGCACCTGCGTGTCGAGATCGGTGGCGAGGATCGTGGCTTGGCGCGCGGCCGAATCGCCGAGCGCTTCGATGAGCGTCATCGCGATCGAATAGGGCTCCTCGCCCGTCGAGGCCGCCGAGCACCAGATCGAGACCGGCTGGGCGCGGCGCTTGACGAAATCGGCCAGGATCGGGAAGTGATGCGCCTCGCGAAAAAACGCGGTCAGATTTGTCGTCAGCGCGTTCGTGAACGCTTCCCACTCTGCCGCGTCCTGCTCGGATTCGAGCAAGTCGAGATAGCGGCGAAAGCTATCGAGCCCGCGCGCGCGCAAGCGCCGCGCAAGACGGCTGTACGCCATATCGCGCTTGTGATCGGAAAGCGAGATCCCTGCGCGCCGATAGATGAGTTCGCGAATGCGCGCGAAATCCGCCGCCGTGAACTCGAAATCGCGATCGCCAAAGGCGGCGCGCTCGGGAAAACCGGGGCCGCCTGGATCGGCGGCCTCGGGCCGCTCGGATGCGCGCGCTATCGTCATTGTCCTACTCTCGTTCCGTCACTTCGTCGCTTCGTGTCTTCGTCCGCGCGGCCGGGCCGTCGTCTTCGTCGTTAGAAGGTTTCCCAGTCGTCGTCGGAGGACTTGCTCGTCGACAACGCAGCGGCCGACGCCGGAGCGGGCTTCGCGGGTTGTGCGACGCTCGGCTTGGCCGGCTTCGTCGGCAATGGCCGCTGGGCCTTTGACGCCGCGCTCGCCGGCGCGGCCTCGGTTTCGTGATGCGGGGCCGCGGCTTGCGGCATCGTTTGCGTCATTGCTTGCGTCATGCCGGGCGTGGCCGCCGTCGATTCTCGCGATGCGCTGGATGCCGATGCGGTCGCATTCGATGCTCGCGACGGGGTGGCCGAAGCAACGCGCGGCGCAGCGCTTCGTGGCTTCATGGCCGGCTGCGCCGGCTTGCGCGATGCCGTTGCCGGCACCGGCGCCGCATGAGATGCCGGCGTTGCATAAGCTGTCGACGCGCGTGCGTTCACCGATGCATTTGCATTCACGCGCCAGTGGCTCACCTCGGCCTTTAGCTGCCGGGTCTGCTCTTCGAGCGAAGCCGCGGCCGCCGCCGCCTGCTCGACGAGCGCCGCGTTTTGTTGCGTCACGTCGTCCATCTGCGCGAGCGCGCGGTTGACGCCCTCGATGCCCGTCGACTGCTCCTCCGATGCCGCGCTGATCTCGCCCATGATGTCCGTCACGCGGCGCACGGCTTGAACGATTTCGTCCATCGTCGAGCCCGCGCGGCCGACGAGCTCCGATCCGCTCGCCACCTTGTCGGCGGAGTCGCCGATGAGTGCCTTGATTTCCTTCGCCGCTGCCGCGCTGCGCTGCGCGAGGCCGCGCACTTCGCCCGCCACCACGGCGAAGCCGCGGCCCTGCTCGCCCGCACGCGCCGCCTCGACGGCCGCGTTCAGCGCGAGGATGTTCGTCTGGAAAGC
>CAYPWK010000457.1:0-4784 GCA_964414365.1 uncultured Burkholderia sp. | reverse complement strand
GCGTGCGTTCGGTCAGAACGAGTGACGCATGCCGATCCGCAGATCGGCTTGAGTGCTAGTCGTCGACGGGGCGAAGCTGTAGCCGATTACCGCGTTGACGCCGCTCGAAGCTTTCAAATAGTCGCCCGAGATGTAGACGTCGGTTCGTTTGGACAACAGGTAATGAAGCCCCAGCGCGCCTTGATTCCAGTGGTGTCCTTCGAACGTCGTGTACTGGTAGCCGCCGGCTAGGAATATCGTTGGCGTCGCCTGCCAATACACTCCGCCTTCCCCAACTTGCATGTGCGACGATGCACCAAGCGCCTTGATGGTGGTGTAGCTGTAGTTGCCGTTCAATGTGACTGAGCCGATGTTGTAGCTTGCGCCGACACCGAACGTGCCTTGCTTGTCGACAGGAAACGAAGCGTTCGCATAGAGATCGGTGATCGCGCCGGTCTGCGGATTGACGCTGATCGTCGGTTGGCCGCGGAAGGTACTCGTCCCGATCATCGCGTACGGATCGAACGCATAAATTCCGAACGGATTGTTCAGTTGCGTATACGCAGCGCCCATTGTGAACGGTCCGTTTGCATAGTGAGCTCCGACACTGTATGCGCTATTCTGATGGAAGTTGCCGGCTACGCCGCCGAAAGAGTACATGGCGCCGAACTTGAATCCGGAAAACTCGTTCGACAAAAACTTCACTGAGTTTGGCAAGCGGTCGCCGTTGAAACGATCGAAGTCGCCCTGATGAATCGCATAGCCGCTGCCCCACGCTGACACGTTGTACAAATACACCATCTCATCGGTCATATCGAGCTGATTTCCGAACGACAGTGTGCCCCATTGATTCTTCAAGCCGACGTATGCCTGTCGTCCAAACTCCGTTCCACCAAAGGCGAACCGTCCGTTGCCCAAGTGAAAGCCGTTTTCCAAGGTGAACACGGCCGCAAGCCCTCCGTCTAGATCTTCGGTGCCCTTAAGACCCCAACGATTGCCGTACGAAATTCCGTCGTCGAACTTGATCACGTGTGCGCCGCCCGTGTTACTGACGTAGGTGATGCCCGCATCGATGATCCCGTACAGTGTGACGCTGCTTTGCGCGTAGCCAGCAACCGGTGCGGCGGCGAGCGCGAGTGCGATTGCGCGCAGCGCTGCCGAATGGGTTTTTTTCATCGTCGATCTCTCTTGCGTATTGAGTGAAACGTAAGACCCCGAACGAACAAGCGGGGTTGTGCAAAGGCGACGCGCGCCGACTGCAGCGGCGCCAGATGCCTTGCGCGATGCGCAAGACGTCGGGGGCACAGTACGAATTCAAATTTCACCGATATCGCCCCATAGCGACCCCCACTGGCCTGCGCGCGACTGCTCGGGAAAACGCGCATTTCATGGGGGATGAGTCGCACTTCGTGGCTTCCCTAATCGTCGCATGCGGTACAGAAAGGGTCGCTCGCAGGCGATTGGACGAGAATACGGCTCGATAAAGTCACTACAACGCTGAAGGCAAAACCACGTTACCGAACAGCCGGGCGCTAGCCGCCCACCTTGGAGACCGCTCATGAAATCGAGGAAACTGGCCGCGCTCGTCGTGACTTTATTGATGGCATGCACGTCTTACGCTGCGTCGTCGAACGCGCAAGATGTGGCTGCATGCCGCACTGTCCGTTTCGCTGACATCGGTTGGACTGACATCACGTCAACGACCGCACTCGCGCAAACGGTACTCAAGGGTCTCGGCTACGAGCCGACCACGACGCGGGTGTCCGTGCCGATTTCGTTTGCCGGACTAAAAGGCAAGCAGCTCGATGTGTCGCTTGGCTACTGGTGGCCTATTCAAGAAGCCGCAATCAAGCCTTTTGTGCAGGAGAAATCGATCGATGTCCTACAGCCGCCTAATCTGTCAGGCGCAAAACTGACGCTCGCGGTGCCGACTTACGAATATGAAGCGGGCCTAAAGACTTTCGACGACATTGCGAAGTACCGTCAGCAGCTCGAGGGGAAAATCTACGGGATCGAGCCTGGCAGCAGCGTCAACGCGAAGATCCAGAAGATGATCGAAAAGAACGAGCACGGGCTCGGCGGCTTCAAGTTGATCGAATCGAGCGAGGCCGGCATGCTCGTATCCGTTCAGCGCGCGATCCACGACAAGAAGTGGGTGTTGTTCCTAGGGTGGGAGCCGCATCCGATGAACATCGAGATGAAGATGAGCTACCTGTCCGGCGGGGAAGAAACGTTTGGCCCCAATTACGGCGAAGCGCGCGTCTACACGTTGGTCGCGCCGGATTTCACGACGCGTTGCCCTAACGCGTACAAGCTGATCAGCAACCTGCGCTTTACGACCCAGTTGGAAGATCAGGTAATGCAGGCGGTGATGAATCGCGAGCAGCCATCCGACGCCGCGAAGCAATTCCTGAAAAAGAACCCGAAGGTACTGGATAGCTGGCTCTCCGGCGTCAAAACCATCGACGGCAAAGATGGGTTGCCGGCCGTCAAGGCCTATCTCGGTCTCTGAGCGTCGGAGGATCTGCGTCGCCGGTTCAGTCTGGATATCAGATCACGAATGCAGCTAACGTCAGGGAAGAAAAACACATGAATTACGAAGTGATTGTGACCTGTGCGGTCACTGGGTCGGGCGATACGGTTGGCAAGCACCCGGCGATTCCGGTCACGCCGAAACAGATCGCGGATGCCGCCATCGAGGCCGCGCGCGCGGGGGCGACCGTTGCGCACTGCCACGTTCGGGATCCGAACACGGGGCGGGGCAGCCGCGATCCCAATCTGTACCGAGAGGTGGTCGATCGGATTCGCTCGGCCAATACCGACGTGATCATCAATTTGACCGCGGGCATGGGCGGCGATTTGGAAGTGGGCCCGGGCGAAGATCCCATGCGCTTCGGCGCCAACACGGATCTCGTTGGCGGACTGACGCGGCTAGCGCACGTCGAGGAACTGCTGCCGGAAATCTGCACACTCGATTGCGGCACGCTCAATTTCGGCGATGGCGATTACATTTACGTATCGACGCCCGCGCAGTTACGCGCAGGCGCAAAACGCATTCAGGAACTGGGTGTAAAGCCCGAGCTGGAGATTTTTGATACGGGCCATCTTTGGTTCGCAAAGCAGTTGCTCAAGGAAGGGCTGCTCGATGCACCGCCCTTGTTCCAGTTGTGTCTCGGCATTCCTTGGGGCGCACCGGCAGACACGACGTCCATGAAGGCCATGGTCGACAACCTACCGACAGGAGCGCATTGGGCGGGCTTTGGCATTGGTCGCATGCAGATGCCGATGGTCGCGCAAGCGATGTTGTTGGGTGGTCATGTCCGCGTAGGGTTGGAAGACAACATTTGGCTCGACAAAGGCGTGCATGCGAGCAACGGCTCGCTGACCGAGCGGGCGATAGAGATCATCGAACGTTTGGGCGGAAGAGCCCTGAGCCCCGCCGAAGGGCGAAAAAAGCTCGGCCTGCCGGCGCGCGGAGAACGCCTGCTGGAACGACGCGCCGCAGCGCAAGTGCTTTAAAAGCTGGACAGCGCACTAATTCGACGTATAGAGGGAGTTGGCATTCATGGCATTCGTTGTCGATGTGAAAAAGTTTGCGGCGATCGGTGCCGGCGTGATCGGCAGCGGCTGGGTCTCGCGTGCGCTGGCGAACGGGCTCGACGTCATCGCGTGGGACCCGGCGCCCGGTGCGGAGAAACAATTGCGCGATAACGTCGCAAACGCATGGACGGCTTTGGAGCGCACGGGGCTCAAGCCCGGCGCATCGCCGGAGCGGCTGCGCTTCGTGTCCACCATCGAGGAATGCGTGGGCGACGCGGATTTCATTCAAGAGAGCGCGCCCGAGCGCGAATCGCTGAAGCTCGAACTGCATGCTCGGATCAGTCGCGCTGCTAAGCCGGAGGCGATTATCAGCTCGTCGACGTCCGGCCTTCTGCCGAGCGATTTTTACGCGAATGCGGCACATCCCGAGCGCTGCGTCGTGGGGCATCCGTTCAATCCTGTCTATCTACTTCCGCTCGTTGAAGTGGTGGGGGGAGGCTCGACCTCGCCGGATGCGATCGAGGCGGCGATGACGGTTTATTCGTCTCTTGGCATGCGGCCTCTCCACGTGCGAAAGGAAGTGCCGGGCTTCATCGCCGACCGGTTGCTCGAAGCGCTGTGGCGCGAGGCGCTTCACCTAGTGAATGACGGTGTCGCTACCACTGGTGAAATCGACGATGCGATTCGCTTTGGGGCAGGTATTCGCTGGTCGTTCATGGGAAGCTTTCTGACCTATACGCTTGCCGGTGGCGACGCCGGCATGCGGCACTTCATGCAGCAATTCGGCCCGGCGCTCGAATTGCCATGGACGAAGCTCGTCGCGCCGTCGTTGACGGAAGCGCTCATCGATCGTGTCGTGGAGGGTACTTCGCAGCAACTCGATGGGCATTCGATCAAGGCGCTGGAACGCTACCGGGACGACTGCATTACGAGCGTAATTGCCACGATTGAAGCCGCGAAGGAAAGGCACGGCTTGCGGCGCGACGCGTGACCTCAGTAGCGTCGAATCTTATGCATTTCTCGTAACCGGGGAGCGAATACACTCGCCGCGCCCTGGGTGAGGCGCGGCGAGCGTTGCCGCTACGCGGCGTTTCAGCAAAGGTCGGTTATCGTCGTGTTGAAAGTGTGTCACATCGCAGCAGCCGTCGAGTCTCCGCGCGACGCGCGCAGATAGAGGCTGATCGCCAGTACTGCCGCGGCGGCGGCGGCTAGGGCCGCGACGAAGAAGACCGACGCATAGCCGAACTCGCCGGCGACATAGCCCG
>CAYPWK010000456.1:0-4798 GCA_964414365.1 uncultured Burkholderia sp. | reverse complement strand
AGGCGCGCACTTCCTTCACGCCGGCCGTGAAGTAGGTCTGCAGGCCGAGCAGCTTGAAGCCGGCGCGGATGACGCGGTTGAGCCCCGGCTCTTCCATGCCCATGTCGGCCAGGAAGACGGTTTTGTCCTCATCGTCGAGGTCGGCAATTTCGGCCTCGATGGCCGCGCAGACGGCAACGACGGGCGACTTCTCGCCTTCCGCATATTTGCGCACGGCATCGAGATGAGGGTTGTTCTCGAACCCGTCCTCCTTCACGTTGGCGACGTACATCGTCGGCTTCGCCGTGATCAGGCAGAGGGGCTTCAAAAGCGCCGCTTCTTCATCCGTGAAATCGAGCGCGCGGACCGGCTTGGCCATGTCGAGTTGCGCACGCACCTTTTCGAGCACGGCGACGAGCTTGGCCGCTTCTTTGTCGTTGCCCGACTTCGCGGCCTTCATATAGCGCGTGAGCGACTTCTCGACGGTGGCGAGGTCGGCGAGCGCGAGCTCGGTATTGATGACCTCGATATCGGAGAGCGGATCGATCTTGCCCGCGACGTGAATGACGTTCTCGTCCTCGAAGCAGCGCACGACATGCGTGATGGCATCCGTTTCGCGGATATTGGCGAGGAATTGGTTGCCGAGGCCTTCGCCTTTGCTTGCGCCCGCGACGAGCCCCGCGATGTCAACGAACTCGACCACGGCCGGCACGACGCGCTCAGGCTTCACGATATCGGCCAGTGCCTTCAGGCGCGCATCGGGAACTTCGACGACGCCGACGTTCGGCTCGATCGTGCAAAACGGATAGTTTTCGGCGGAAATGCCCGCCTTCGTCAACGCGTTGAAGAGGGTGGACTTGCCGACATTGGGCAAGCCAACGATGCCGCATTTGAGGCTCATTGAAAGACCTTTGGTTATCAAGGGCTTGCGGCTGATTGATGTGTCGCGACGCGTTCGGCGAGGACGCGGACGGTGCAGCCGCAGGGTGAAATCGGGGACGAGACAAACGGTGCGAAAGCGGGCGTTCGACGCGCGTTTTCGTACGGGTTTTGTTCTCTAAAAGCGGCAATTGTAACGCTTTCGGACGCTTCGATCCCGAGGGGTAGGGCGCTTTTGCTGAGCTCCGGGAATGGGCATTGCTTTTCTCGCGGATGCCATGACAGCCATGAGGGGACGATCGATCCCCGGGGCGGCGGCAACCATTGGAGGAAACGCAGATGGACTCCTCAACAGAGCAGGCGACCGAAAATGAAAAAGTCGAGACGATACCCGCCTCGTCGCTTCCCGCTTATCCCAGCCGTCATCCTATCGCGCGCGCATTCGACGCCTTCGCGAGCGCCGTCACACGCTGGGCCGGCTCGCCGATGGCGTTCGGAATTGCGGTCGTGGTCATCGTCGGTTGGCTCGTCACCGGACCGATTTTCGGTTTTTCAGACGCGTGGCAATTGATCATCAACACCGGCACCACCGTTGTCACGTTCCTGATGGTCTTCCTCATTCAGCAAAGTCAGAACAAGGATAGCGTCGCCATTCATCTGAAATTGAACGAGTTAATGGCCGCGACGCGGGGCGCGAACAACCAGCTGATCGGAATCGAGTGCGTCTCCGAAGAAGACTTGCGCCGCATCGCTGAGGCTTATCTGGCCCTCGCCGACAAAGCGAACGCAACGCTTGGGGAGCGCTCGAAGGTTAAGCGCGAGGTCGATCAGGCGAAAGCCGAGAGCGGCCGAGAATCCACCCGTCACACCGAGTAAGTCTCGAGCGACCTGGTTACGGCGCCTAACGCTGACCTGGTCGTCGCGACCGATTATTCCCGGCGGATATCCCCGCCATGCCTAAAGGCGGCCTGTCGCGCACGTGGGCGGCCGCACGGCCGCGCCAAGTGCCGCCGCTATAATGCCGACCATGACCGCCCACCATCAGTCGTTCCATATCGTCGTCGTCGGCGGCGGCCTCGTCGGCAAAAGCGCCGCGCTCGCGCTCGGGCAAGCGGGCCTGCGTGTTGCGCTGATCGCCCAGCCCGCCGCGCCGCGCATCGCCAATCAGCCGTTCGACGCCCGCATCTACGCGCTTTCGGCAAGCTCGCAGGCGCTGCTCGAGCGCTTGCGGATCTGGCAGGCGCTCGATCACGAGCGGCTCGCGCCTGTCTATGACATGCGCGTCTATGGCGACGCGCTGGCCGAACTGCACTTCTCGGCCTTCCAGGCCGCCGTCCCGCAGCTTGCGTGGATTGCGGAGTCGTCGCTGATCGAATATGCGCTCGACGCGGCGCTGCGCTTCCAGCCCAACGTCGCATGGTTCGATTCGCGCGCCCAGGGGTTGGACGTGAGGGCCGATGCCGCGACGCTTGCACTGGCGAGCGGCCAGGTACTCGAAGCGGATTTGATCGTGGGCGCCGACGGCGCCCACTCGTGGGTTCGCGCCCAGATGGGCGTGAACGTCATGCGGCGCGACTACCGGCAGACCGGCGTCGTGGCAAACTTCAAGGCGGAAGAGCCGCACGGCGAGACGGCCTATCAATGGTTCAGGGGAGGAGAGGTCATCGCCTTGCTGCCGCTGCCTGATGGGCATGTTTCGCTCGTTTGGTCGGCGAGGACCGAGCACGCGCGAGAGCTCATCGCGCTGGATCGCGCCAAGTTGGAAGCAGCCGTCGAAGAGGCTACCCTCTCCCGGCTCGGCGCTCTAGAATGCGTCGGCCCCGCGCATGGCTTTCCGCTGGCGCTGCAACGCGTCGATAGCCTCATCGCGCCGCGCATCGCACTCATCGGCGATGCCGCGCACCTGATTCATCCGCTAGCGGGCCAGGGGATGAACCTGGGCCTCAGGGACGTGGCGTCACTCGTCGACGTGCTCGCCGGAAAAGAACCGTTCCGCGATCTCGGCGACCTGGTCCTGCTGCGGCGCTACGAGCGCTCGCGCCGCGAGGATATCGGCGCGCTGACGCTTGCAACGGACGGCCTCGAGCGGCTCTTTGCCGTCCCCGGTATGCTGGCGCGGACGGTGCGCAACGTCGGGATGGCGCTTGTCGGCGCGCAGCCGCTCGTCAAGCGCTGGCTCGTCTCGGCGGCGCTCGGCTGACATGCACGGGCGGCGGCCGAGGGGCCGCCACCGATTCGTTTCAACAGGACGCACGCAAAGGCGTGCGGCACAACATTCAGGGAAGGACTCGACATGTCCATCATTTCGCGCCACGCCGCCTCCGTCGCGGCCTTCGCCGCCGCACTGGCGCTCGGCGCTTCGGCGCATGCCGACCAGACTACCGACAAGCTAAAGGCGACGCTGCAGGCGCGGTTGCCCGATGTCGAGATCAAGAGCATCGACAAAGCGCCCGTCGCGGGGCTTTACGAAGTGAACCTCGGCTCGCAGATCATTTATAGCGACGCGACCGGCAATTATGTGATCGCCGGCGCGCTCGTCGACACCAAGACGCATGCGAACCTGACCGAGGCGCGGCTTGCCGAGCTCAACAAGGTCGATTTCGCAAGCCTGCCGCTCGGCGATGCGATCAAAGTCGTAAAGGGCAACGGAAGCCGCAAGATGGCCGTCTTTTCCGATCCCAACTGCCCCTACTGCCGGCAGCTCGAATCGTCGTTGAAATCGATCGACAACGTGACCGTCTACACGTTTCTCTTCCCCGTTCTCTCCGACGACTCGACGACCAAGGCCAAGTCCATCTGGTGCTCGGCCGACCGCGCGAAGAGCTGGGAGGCGTGGATGCTCGATCGCCGCGCCCCGACGGCCGCCGCGATTTGCGATACGAGCGTCATCGACAAGAACCTCGCGCTCGGCCACACGATGAACGTCACGGGAACGCCGACGATCATTCTCACCGACGGCCGGCGGCTGCCGGGCGCCGTCTCGGCCGACACGCTCGACAAGGCGCTCACGCGGGCGAGCGCGGCTGCACATTGAGCTCGCTTCTCAGTCGATTGAAACAATAACGCCTAACGTCGCCGATGAAGCCGATTCGCTACGCCATCACTCCGAAAAATCCCGCCGCTCACCTCTTCGAAGTCACGCTGACGCTCGCCGACCCCGACCCGGCGGGCCAGCGCTTTACTTTGCCCACCTGGATACCAGGCAGCTACATGGTGCGCGAGTTCGCGCGCAACATCGTCACGCTGCAGGCTTTCAACGAGGCGGGCCGCAAGGTGCGCATCGCGAAGACGGACAAGCAAACCTGGCAGGCGGCGCCGGTGAAGGATGGGGCGCTCACGCTGCGCTACGAAGTCTATGCGTGGGACATGTCCGTGCGCACAGCGCATCTCGACGACACGATCGGCTTTTTCAACGGCACGAGCGTCTTCCTTGCGCCGATCGGTCGCGAGGACGCGCCTTGCATCGTCGACATCCGCAAGCCCGCCGGTCCTGCCTCGCGCGACTGGCGCGACTGGCGGGTGGCCACGGCGCTTCCCGAGGCGCGCGGGACAAAGCGCTATGGGTTCGGCGAGTACAAGGCCGGGAACTATGACGAACTCATCGATCACCCGGTGACGCTTGGCCGATTCGAGCTCGCCACGTTCAAGGCACACGGCGTGCCGCATGACATCGTCATCGCGGGGCGAACGATTTCCGTCGACATGGAGCGGCTCGCGGCGGACCTTAAGCGTATCTGCGAGGCGCAAATCGAGCTTTTCGAGCCGAAGTCGAAGAAGGCGCCCGTCGACCGCTACGTTTTCATGACGCTGGCCGTCAGCGACGGCTATGGCGGACTAGAGCATCGGGCATCCACGGCGCTCATCTGCAATCGTACGGATCTGCCTGTGCTCGGGCGCCAGGAAATGTCGGACGGCTATCGCACCTACCTCGGCCTGTGCA
>CAYPWK010000455.1:3720-4800 GCA_964414365.1 uncultured Burkholderia sp. | reverse complement strand
GATCATTGCGACGACCTATCAACCGTTGCCTCTCTATCTCGCGGCGGCGGCGGTCTACTGGGTCCTCTGTCAGGTCCTCGAGTGGGCCCAGCATTGGTATGAGCGGCGCCTCGCATTGCCGACGCGTCACTAATTTGAGGCTTGCAAAGCGCGGCACGCGCGCTCGCCCGGCCGCGAGGCGCGTGCCTGTACCGGCCAGCCAGCGGCCGGCGGCGTTCGCTAATGCCTGCCAGGAACCTCGACCGAGAACTCGCGGCTCACCTCGTCAGCCGCCAATTCGATGAGCGCGAGCGCGGCGGCTTCGGCATCCTTGGGATCGCGCCGCTCTATCGCGGACACGAGGCGCTCGTGCGTCTGAACCGAGATCTCCCATGCGCCGGCCTTCTCCGCAAGCATAGGTTGCGTGGCTTGCAAGGCTCCGCGGATGATAGCTGCCATTTGCTGAAAGAATTGATTGCCGCTCGCGTGGACGATTCGCGTATGCAACAGTTCGTTCGCGACTGCGTACCCGGTGTCGCCGGGGGCCAACCCCTTGAACGCGTCGAACGCCTCGCGGATCGCCGCGACGTCGGCGACGCTCGCACGGGCGGCCGCCTGTGCCGCCGCACGCGGCTCGATCAGCATCCGAAACTCGATCACGTCGCGCATGAAAACCGGATCAGGCTTGGCGCGGAACCGCCAGTTGACGACATCCTCGTCGATCATTCGCCAGTCGCGCATCGAACGAATTCGCGTGCCGACCTTCGGACGTACGTCGAGCATGTGTCGGGCGAGCAGCATCGACAACGCTTCCCGCATGACGGTCCTGCTGACGTCGAATTCCTTCGAAAGCACGTCTTGCGGCGGAAGAATCGCCCCATATTTTTCTTCGACGATACCTGAGACGAGCCCGTCCATTACCTTGCTGACCAGTGAACGGTCCTTGCCCTGCTCCATGACACCCCCCGATGCGCCCACCGACGCCTGTCCTTGCTGTTTCGTTTCAAAACCCTCGCATAGCGCTTTTCGGGTACATGAGTACGGTGCTTCGACCAAATTCGATACGCTATTGGGGATCACCTGAAAGGGTTATCCCTCTGA
>CAYPWK010000455.1:0-3620 GCA_964414365.1 uncultured Burkholderia sp. | reverse complement strand
CTTCGACCAAATTCGATACGCTATTGGGGATCACCTGAAAGGGTTATCCCTCTGACCGTATCGTTGTGGGCTGTGCATTCGCGGCAGCAACTTCGATACCCCGTACAATTACTTCGCAGTACTATGCAATGCGGTTCCCAATCCGACGACGAGCGCTGCCCTAGAACGCCCCATACAGTCATCGCGTGTTCGCACGGCGACGAGCCGCAGGCCCATGTAAGACGAATCGTCATGTTGCACGGTACGTCTCAGACAAGAGCGTTTCCGTTCGCAATCGCACCGATTGTTGCTGGCGAGCCGACACATGCGGAAAACACCATTCACCTCAGAACCTGGGGCACGTCTCAACAATGATGCACTCGCGCCGAGGACCATTTTTTACGCGCGGGCCTACAACGTGCGCCATCGAGTGGCGTCCGCATGGATTCACTCATACGCCGCGATACGTCGCATTTGAATGCGCCGGTGAGCCCCGCGCCCTTGCTGGAAGCGGCTCTCGAACGTCAGAGCATAGGTAGCGGCGCAACATCCTATGTGTCCCATGCAACATAACTGAATCAAATTCGGAACGCCGCCGTCCTCCCTCATACCGCGCGTCGACTGGTTGGCTGTGACTCGGGCAAGCCCCGGTGGCCCGCGCAAATGCCAATGTCGTCAAGCGTTTACCGCATCGAAGCTAAGCGGTTTCTCAGGAGCGACGGCCCCCTTGCGCATTGTGCAGATTTGAAACAAAAAGCGGCGGAATCGCGCTCGACCGCGACGCAGCATAGACATACCCGTCCGCGACGCCGTCACGCAGGGGCTTGGCACGATCCTCGCTGAACCTCGCCCGCAACTGAGTGCTGCCGCACAGACGACGCGGCGGCAACGGCCAGGGAGAGGCCAAGAATGCCGGAACGGTGTACGTCGCGAAGCTGGTTCCCAACTCCTTCGCAAAAAGCTTCGCAGTACGAACCGTGAACCGTTACCGGCCCGAGCAACGATGAGCCGCAAGAGCACGTGCGCACCGCGCATGACGTGGCATTGAATCGAGGACCGATCATGTTGACACTACAATCCGATCTTCACGGCAACCACCTCCTCGGCGCCCTGCCGCCGCACGAATGGCAGGCGCTGACCCCGCATCTCGAGCTGGTCCACCTTCGCACGGAGCAACTGCTGTGCGACTGCGGCCACAAGATCCACCACGTCTATTTTCCGACGACGGCGATCATTTCGATCCTGTCGATGATGGAGGACGGTGGCTCCGTCGAGCTTGCGGCAGTGGGACGTGAAGGCATGGCGGGCGTGCAAGTGCTCACGGGCGGAGAGACCATGCCAAGCCGCGTGCAAGTTCAATGTGCCGGATTCGCCTACCGCATGAGCGCACAACAACTGAAGCAAGAGATTGCACGGTCCGATCTGCTGCGACGGCTCATGTTGCTTTATATGCAAGCACTTCTCACGCAGGTCGCTCAAACGGCGGCATGCAACCGCCACCATTCGTTAAGCAAGCAGCTTTGCCGTTGGCTCTTGATCGAAATCGACCGTGCCGCGACGAACGAACTCGCCGTGACGCAGCAGATGATCGCCGACATGCTTGGCGTGCGCCGCGAGGGTATTACGGAGGCGGCCGGCAAGCTCCACGAGGAAGGGCTCATCTATCACAGCCGCGGCCATATCAAGGTCCTTGATCGAAAAGGGCTCGAAAGCCGCGCATGCGAATGCTACGGTCTCGTCAAGCGTGAGTTCGACCGGCTGCTGCCGAGCCTGCGTCAGACCAACACGGTGGCCTGAATAGGAACGCAGGTTCTGCAGGTATCACGCGCGGATCGGACCGCTATCGACTAGCGATAGGCAATCGTCTCGACACGTTGGTCCGAACCGAGCAAGCAAAGATCGGCGCCGCGCGCGGCGAAAAGCCCTACGGTCACGACGCCCGGCCAACCGTTGATCGTGGCTTCGAGCTCGCGCGGATTCTCGATTCGCAGTTCTTTCACGTCGATGATTTCGTTGCCGTTATCGGTGATGTAAGGCGTGCCGTCCTGGCGCACGCGCAGCACCGGCACGCCGCCTAAGGCGAGGACGCAGCGCCCGATCGCCGTACGCGCCATCGGCACGACTTCGATAGGCAGAGGAAACCGACCGAGCGTGTCGACACGCTTCGATGCGTCG
This sequence comes from uncultured Burkholderia sp., assembly GCA_964414365.1. Taxonomy (GTDB): domain Bacteria; phylum Pseudomonadota; class Gammaproteobacteria; order Burkholderiales; family Burkholderiaceae; genus Trinickia. The sequence goes on along the minus strand of CAYPWK010000455.1, from coordinate 1,466 downwards.
GCAATGCAGACGAAGACATCGGAGACCGATGCGACAATCTTTTCACGCGTGAGCGCGCCGCCCCCGCCCTTGATCATCGCACCGCTCGCATCGATTTCGTCGGCGCCGTCCACATAGATGGGCAGCGATTCAACGTCGTTGAGATCGAAAACACGGATGCCGTGCTGCTCGAGCCTTGCCGTCGTCGCGACGGAGCTCGACACCGCGCCGCGATATCGATGCTTGTGCGCAGCAAGCGCATCGATGAAACAGTTTGCCGTCGAACCCGTGCCGACGCCGATGACGGCGCCTTGCGGCACATGAGCGTTGACATAGTCGGCGGCCGCCTGGCCGACGAGCCGCTTCAGTTCGTCTTGGTTCATGGAAGAGCAATAGTGCGGACGGATTGGATAAGTTTAACGTGCGCGTCGACGATCAAGCGCGCTGCTTGGTTGCCCTCTGGCGGACGGCTTCAAAGAGACAGATGCCGCTGGCCACCGAGACGTTCAGGCTTTCGACCGTCCCGACCATCGGGATGTGCATGACCTCATCGCAAGTCTCGCGCGTCAACCGCCGCATACCCTCGCCTTCGGCACCCATGACGAGTGCAACGGGGCCCTCGAGCTTCGTCTCATAGAGACTCACGGGCGCATCACCCGCGGTTCCGACAACCCACACACCCGCGTCCTTGAGTTCGCGCAAGGCGCGCGCAAGATTCGTCACCGTGATGTAGGGCACCGTATCGGCGGCGCCGCTCGCCACCTTGGCCGCCGTCGCGTTGAGCCCCACGGCGCGATCGCGCGGCGCGATGACCGCATGGGCACCCGCGCCGTCGGCCACGCGCAGACACGCACCCAGATTGTGCGGATCCGTTACGCCGTCGAGCACGAGCAAAAGCGGAGACCCCTCGATGCCGTCGAGCAGTTCCGCCAGATTCTGTGCAAGCGGAAGATCGGCGGCGCGCGCCACGACGCCTTGATGGCGCTCCGTATGAGCGAGCCCCCAAAGCCTTGTCTCATCGGCGGCGATCAAGCGGACGCCCGCCTCTTTCGCCGCATGGAGGAAGTCCTGCATGCGACGATCGCGACGCGTCGGATCGTAAAGGACTTCCTCGACCGTGGAAGGATCGTGACGCAGGCGCGCCGTCACCGCGTGAAAGCCGTACAGAACCTTGAGACGTGTCATATTCAGTTTTTCTTGCGCGCGCGCGCCTTGGCCGCCGGCCTGGGCGCGACGCCGCGTTTTTTCGCGGCTTGCGCGCGTGCCGCGCGCGCTTCATTCACTGCCGCCGATTTGCCTGGCGCGGCCTTCTTGCGCTGCACGGTTCCCTCGTTCGTCAACTGACGCACACGAGGGCCGCCGTCGGCCTCGCTGAGGGAACGGTCAACGAGCGCCGGACGTGTCGCGGACACCGACTTGATCGGCGTATCGCGTACCAGGCGAAAATCGATCTTCCGCGCGTCGAGATCGACGCGGCTCACCTGCAC
>CAYPWK010000454.1:0-4826 GCA_964414365.1 uncultured Burkholderia sp. | reverse complement strand
CCCGCCTTGCGCCGCGACCGTGTGCGAGCGGGTCGGGAACACTTTCGAGAGCACGCAGACCGACAGTCCCGCCCGTGCCAGCTGCAGCGAAGCGCGCATTCCCGAGCCGCCGGCGCCGACGATGACCACGTCGAAGCGACGACGCGGCAGAGAATTCTTGATTGCAACCATTCTTTTACACTCTCCCGAGAATCTGCGCGGCGTAGCCCGCACACGCGAGCAGCCAGACGATCGTCAGCGCTTGCAGGAAGAGGCGCACACCGACGGGCTTTACGTAGTCCATCCAGATGTCGCGCACACCCACCCACGCGTGATAGAAGAGCGCCAGTAGCGTGACGAACGTCGCGAGCTTCATCCATTGCGTGGCGAAGATCGACGCCCAGCCCTCATAGGAGAAATCATGCGCGCCGAAGAACCAGGCGAGCAGGATGACGGTGTAGACCGCCATGATCGTGGCGGTGATGCGCTGCGCGAGCCAGTCGCGCAAGCCATAATGTGCGCCGACGACGAGGCGCTTCGGGCCGATTCGGTTGTTGGCTGCCATGTCTTCAGAAAGCTCCGAACAGTTTGAGCGCAAAGGCAATCGTCAACACCGACGACACGACGAAGACGACGAGCGAGGTTTGCCGGCCGCCTTCCTTGCTGACCGAGTGATGCATGTCCATCAGGAGGTGGCGGACGCCGGCGCAGAAGTGAAAGAGGAAGGCCCACGCGAGCACGAGCGTGATGAGCTTGACGACGATGTTGGAAAGGAACGCTTTGAAGACTTCGAAGCTCAATTCGGAAGTGAGGCTTCGGTCGAAGAGGTAGAGCAGGAACGGAAGGAAGACGAATAGTAGTGCACCGCTTACGCGATGCAGGATCGAGACGCGCCCCGCTAGAGGAAGACGATACGTCACGATCTGACCGATGCCGATGTTCCGGAACTCCGGCCTCGGCTTTCTTACGGCTTCTGCCATGCTAGACCCCTACTGTGTAGTCAACTAACCCGCGATTTTAGCGCCATTTCATACCGCAGCGCAGCGAATGCGGTGCAAAGACCGTTGCGCCGGCGGCAAAAAAAACGCTTCTGTCATAGTCGGGCGCGGCCCTTGCGAAGGCCTGCGCACCGAGGTTTCAACTCAAATCGTTCTGATAGTAGTACCCGGTTGTGACATACCAACCGCGCCGCACTTCGACGGGCCGATCACCGTAGGTGAACGACACGCGGTCCACTGACAGCAACGGGAACCCTTCCGCCACGCCGAGCAGCTTCGCGACCGCCGGCTCGGCCGCCACCGCGCGGATCTTTTCGGACGCGCGAATCATGCGCGTGCCGAACTCCGCTTCGAACATGGCATACATCGGCCCCTTGTACTCCGACAGCCGCTCGAACGTGAGGCCGCGGAACACCGCGCCCGGCAACCAAATCTCGTCGAACACGGTCGTGACGCCGTCGAACTGCAAGAGCCGCTTGATCTGCACGACCGGGTCCGCCGGCTTCAGCTCGAGCTGGCGCGCGATCTCGGCCGGCGCACGCAGCCGCCTGCATTCGAGCAGCTTGCTGACGTGCGGATGCTCGATACCGTCATCAGCCAGCAATCTCAAGAAGCGAAACTGGGCACGGTCCTCGTTGTGCGTCGCAACAAACGTGCCTTTACCCTGGCGGCGCACAAGCAGGTTCTCGGCGGCCAGCTCGTCGATGGCCTTCCTGACTGTACCCTGGCTGACTTTGTAGCGGGCGGCCAGCTCGAGCTCGCTTGGTATGATCTCGCCGGGCTTCCACTCGCCCGACACGAGGCTTTGCGTAATAAGCCCCTTGATCTGCTGGTAGAGCGGGCTGAACGTCGGCGAAGGCGCGCTGCCGGCCGTGCCGTCGCCGGTCGCGCCGCTCGGATTCGCGTTGCTCGCCTGGTTCGCATTCATGGCGCGCATTTCAACACAAACGCGGCTCGCACGTCCAGATTTTCGAGGCCGATTCCTGTGTCTTATATAAGACATAAGATACGGTTGACTTTGAAGGGACGCAATCCTACACTCCGTCGCGAGCAGCGGTTTCGGGCCGGATTTCGGGCTACCCCTCGCCCCAGCTAAGCGTACGCGTTTCGCACGGTTTATGCAGGCCTCTCGAGGCTCGATGGCCGGGCCCACGCGGCAGCTTCGGCCGGCGAAATCGGCACGTCCCGCTCGGCCCCACGCTTCGCGTAACGCGCATAAAATGGCGTTTCCCCTAGCGTAAGACGCACCAAACGCATCAACGCATCGTCCTGGAGAGATCTCAATGGCTAAGCCCGCAAAGCGCGTTGCCGTCACCGGCGCCGCAGGTCAAATCGGTTACTCGCTGCTCTTTCGCATCGCCAACGGCGATCTGCTCGGCAAGGACCAACCCGTCATCCTGCAGTTGCTCGATCTGCCGCAGGCGCAAGCCGCCGTCAAGGGCGTCGTGATGGAGCTGGAAGACTGCGCATTCCCGCTTCTTTCGGGTGTGGTCGTCACCGACGATCCGAAAGTCGCCTTCAAGGATGCCGACTTCGCTCTCCTCGTGGGCGCCCGCCCGCGCTCGAAGGGCATGGAGCGCAAGGATCTGCTCTCGGCCAATGCCGAAATCTTCACGGTGCAAGGCCGTGCGCTCAACGAAGTGGCGAGCCGCGACGTGAAGGTGCTCGTCGTCGGCAACCCCGCCAACACGAACGCATACATCGCGATGAAGTCGGCACCCGACCTGCCGAAGAAAAACTTCACGGCAATGCTGCGTCTCGACCACAACCGCGCGCTTTCTCAGCTCGCGGCAAAGTCGGGCAAGCCGGTCGCATCGATCGAGAAGCTCGCGGTCTGGGGCAACCACTCGCCGACGATGTACCCGGACTTCCGCTTCGCCACGGCCGAAGGCGAGTCGCTCACGAAGCTCATCAACGACGACGAGTGGAACCGCAACGTCTTCATTCCGACGGTCGGCAAGCGCGGCGCGGCAATCATCGAGGCACGCGGCCTCTCGTCGGCGGCTTCGGCGGCCAACGCGGCAATCGATCACGTGCGCGACTGGGTGCTCGGCACGAACGGCAAGTGGGTCACGATGGGCGTGCCGTCGGACGGCTCATATGGCATTCCCGAGGACATCGTCTATGGCGTGCCGGTGACCTGCGAGAACGGCGAATACAAGCGCGTGACGGGCCTCGAGATCGACGCCTTCTCGCGCGAGAAGATGGACTTCACGCTGCAAGAGTTGCTTGAAGAGCGTGACGGCGTGCAGCACCTGCTCGGCTGAAGCATCGTAGGCGGGCCTCCGTCGCAATCCGATAGAGCGGCGCAGAGGCCCGCATGCCCGTTGACGCCGAACATGCGCCCCCTCACGCCCGCGGAAGTCCTCTTTGACGGCGAAGCCCCGCCTGCCGTTCTGCCTGTTTGCGACCACTACGCCGGCAGCGAGAAGCTGATGCTGAAGTCACTCGGGCTGCAGGCGCAGCTCGGGCCCGTCTTCGACGTCACGCTCGATTGCGAAGACGGTGCGCAAGTTGGCCACGAGCAAGAGCATGCAGAGCTCGTCGCCTCGCTGATCGGCGGCGAGCATGACGCATTCGGTCGCGTCGGCGTGCGCATCCACGGCTTCGATCATCCGCATTGGCGCGACGACGTCCGCCTCATTCTGCGCGCCTCAAAGCGCGCCCCTGCCTACATCACATTGCCGAAGGTCCGCGGCACGGCCGATGCCGCCGAAATGTGCGCGTTCATCGAAGCGACGCGGCGCGAGCTCGGTATCGCGAACCCGGTTCCGGTCCAGCTGCTGATCGAGACTCACGGCGCACTCGCCGACGTGTTCCGGCTCGCGGCGCTGCCAACTGTCGAGTCGCTTTCGTTCGGACTCATGGATTTCGTGTCGGCTCACGGCGGCGCCATTCCCGACGCGGCGATGCGCTCACCTGGCCAGTTCGACCATCCGCTCGTGCGGCGCGCCAAGCTCGAGATCGCGGCGGCCTGCCATGCGCACGGCCGCGTGCCGTCGCACAACGTCAGCACGGAGGTGCGGGACATGGATGTCGTCGCAAGCGATGCCGCCCGGGCGCGTGACGAATTCGGCTATACGAGGATGTGGAGCATCCACCCGGCGCAAGTGCCCGTCATCGTCGCCGCGCTCGCCCCGCGCGACGAGGCCATCGCAACGGCCACCGAGATCCTGCTCGCCGCTCAACGCGCGCAGTGGGGGCCGATACGGCACGGCGACACGCTGCACGATCGCGCAAGCTATCGCTATTACTGGTCCGTGCTGCGCCGGGCGCACGCAACAGGCAAGGCGCTGGCGCCGGAAAGCGCACCACTTTTCGCCACGGACTAGTCGGCAGCGGAGGAGAAAGGAAGAGACCATGAGCGAAGCCGATAACACAACACCAAGCCCTTCAGGCTTCAAGCCGAAAAAATCGGTCGCGCTTTCCGGCGTGACGGCCGGCAACACGGCGCTTTGCACGGTCGGGCGCACGGGCAACGATCTGCACTATCGCGGCTACGACATCCTCGATGTCGCCACCACCTGCGAGTTCGAGGAGATCGCCTATCTGCTCGTGCACGAGAAGCTGCCGACGGCCGCCGAGCTGACCGCCTACAAGACGAAGCTCAGAGCGCTGCGCGGGCTGCCCGCGAACGTGAAGGCCGCGCTCGAATGGGTGCCGGCCAGCGCCCATCCGATGGACGTCATGCGCACGGGCGTGTCCGTGCTCGGCACGGTGCTGCCCGAGAAGGACGACCACTCGATCGCCGGTGCACGCGACATCGCGGATCGCCTGATGGCCTCGCTCGGCTCGATGCTGCTTTATTGGTACCACTATTCACACAACGGCCGGCGCATCGAGGTGGAA
>CAYPWK010000453.1:3588-4844 GCA_964414365.1 uncultured Burkholderia sp. | reverse complement strand
ACGCAGGCGATCGGCGCTGCGCTCGCCGCGCGCGGCACGAGCCTTCGTTCGGCGCTGCTCTTCGCCGGCCCGGCTGTCATCGCATCCATCGCCTACATGGATCCGGGCAACTTCGCGGCCAATATCCAAGCCGGTTCACAGTACGGCTACTCCCTTCTCTGGGTCGTCGTTGCCGCCAACATGATCGCCATGCTGTTTCAGGCGCTGTCGGCCAAGCTCGGCATCGTCACGGGGCGCAATCTGGCCGAAATGAGCCGCGAGCATTTTCCGCGGCCCGTCGTCTACGCGATGTGGGGCGTGAGCGAGGTTGCCGCGATGGCGACCGATCTCGCCGAATTTATCGGTGGCGCCATCGGCCTCTCATTGCTGTTTCATTTGCCGTTGTGGGCCGGGATGATCGTGACGGGCATCGTCACGTATGGAATTCTCACGGCCGAGAAGCGCGGATTCCGGCCGATGGAGCTCATCATCGGCGGGCTCATCGCCGCCGTCGCGCTCTCGTATGTCATCGAGCTTTCGATCGTCGACGTCGACTGGCATGAAGCCGCGCGCGGCGCTATCGTGCCGCAGTTGCCCGGTGCCGGCGCGTTGTCGGTTGCCGCCGCGATGCTCGGCGCGACCGTCATGCCGCATGCGATCTACCTGCACTCGGGGCTGACGCAGAACCGCGCGCCCGCGCGCAACAACGTCGGGCGTCTGAAGCTGCTGCGGTTTTCGAATTGGGAAGTCGTTATCGCGCTCTCGGTCGCGGGCCTCGTCAACATGGCGATGATTGTCATGGCGTCGGGGGCGTTCCACGACGGACACGCCGATGTGGCGCAGATCGAAACCGCGTATCACAGCCTCGTGCCGTTGTTCGGCGCCGGTGCCGCGGCCGTGTTCCTGATCGCGTTGATCGCGTCGGGCGTGTCGAGCTCCGTCGTCGGGACGATGGCCGGCCAGATGATCATGCAAGGGTTCGTCGGCTTTCGAATTCCCGTCGGCCTGCGCCGGCTCATCACGATGGTGCCGGCCATCGCCGTGGTGGCGCTCGGCGCGAATGCGACCGACGCCCTCGTCTACAGCCAGATCGTGCTCAGCTTTGCGCTGCCCATTCCGATGATCGCGCTCGTCGTCCTGACGAATCGGCGCGACATCATGGGGCCATTCGCCAACAACGGCACAGTAAAGGTCGCTGCTGTCGGCGCGACCGCGCTCATCGTCGCACTCAACATCCTGCTCGTATTACAAACGTTCGGTGTCGCGCTGCCGGGATT
>CAYPWK010000453.1:0-3488 GCA_964414365.1 uncultured Burkholderia sp. | reverse complement strand
CGTCGTTTGCCATTGCGTTCATCGGGGCTCGTCCATATTGCGTAGGCGTGAAGTGAGGGGATGCTAGCATGCATGCCGCATGTCGATTTCTGCTCGCCCCGTTCGTCGCGTAGGATCGGAGGGCCGTTCCTCCGTCTACTTCGGGAGTCAACCATGTCAACGCATACCATCCGGCTTCACCGCGTCATCCGTGCCGCGCCCGAGCGCGTCTATCGCGCGTTTCTCGACGCCAGCGCCATGTCGAAGTGGCTTCCGCCGAACGGATTCACGGGCAAAGTTCATGAACTCGATGCCAAGGTGGGAGGCGGCTATCGGATGTCGTTTACGAACTTCACGACGGGCGACAGTCATTCGTTCGGCGGGGAGTATCTCGAGCTCGTGCCGCACGAGCGGCTTCGGTATACGGGCAAGTTCGACGATCCGAATATGCCGGGGACGATGCAGACGACGGTGTCGCTGCGGCCTGTTATTTTTGGAACGGAGCTCGACATCGTGCAGGAAGGGATACCGGAAGCGATCCCCGCGGAAGCCTGCTATCTCGGCTGGCAGGAATCGCTCGCATTGCTCAAGCTGTTGGTGGAGGCCGAAATTCGGCAGTGAGGCGGCATCGGGTTCAAAGGCCGCTCTCGAGCGGCCTTTCTCTCTTATGGGGCTCCCTCGCCAAACCCCGCGAGAAGCCCGCTCGCGCGCTTCACCTTAGCGGTCACGGCCTGCTCGAGAACCGCCTTGCCTTCGGGTATCGCCAAAGTCAGGAACTCTCGCGCCCGCGTCACGCCCGTATAAACGAGCTCGCGCGTCAGAATCGGGCTGAAGGTATCCGGCAGCACCAGTGCCGCATGCTTGAACTCGGAGCCCTGCGACTTGTGCACCGTCAATGCAAACACCGTGTCCACCGCTTGCAGCCGGCTAGGCAGCACCCATTTGATGCCGCCGGGACTGTCGGCGGAAGGGAATGCGACACGCAATGTCCGCCCCCCATCCTTGCCGCCAGGCACCGCGAGCGCGATGCCGATGTCGCCGTTCATCAGCCCTAGCTCGTAGTCGTTGTGCGTGACGAGCACCGGCCGTCCCGGATACCATTCGCTGCGCGCGTCAATCAATCCCTCTTCGTGCAAAAGCCGCGCGATCCGCTTGTTGAGTCCCTCGACACCCCACGGGCCGCGGCGTACCGCGCAGAGCAATTGAAACGCGCCATGCGCTTTCAGCACTTGCATCGCCCATTCAGCGAACGCCTCCGGTCCGGCTCCTCGAGCCGGCTCCCGATTCGCCATCGTCTCCAGATAGTGGCGGTAGCCGTGTCGCACTGCTGTCGCCATGCTGCGAGACGCAGGCTCGCCACCCCCATGCCCATCGATCACAAGCGCGCTGAATGAAGCGTCGCTGGTCGCTGAGCAGGTCAGCAATGCGATGTCGGTTCGGTTTGCCCTCAGCACTCGCGCAACGCCTGCCGCGTCCCCCTCGTTGATGCGCAGAGCCAACTCGCCGATGCCGCTATTCGCCGAAAATCGGTGGCTTTCGCGCAGCATCGCGATCGCCTGGTCCAGCGCCGTCCCGTACAGGTCGAGCATCGATTCGTCGATTCGCTCGCCCGTTGCCGCCTCGAGCCAATCCCGCGTCTCGGCCGTGTAGTAACCGCGAGCGGCACGCTCGCAAAGCTCGCCGAGCACGGCGCCCGCTTCCACGGATGCGAGCTGATCCTTGTCCCCGAGCAGCACCAGCCGCGCCGATTCCGGCAACGCATCGAGCACCGCCGCCATCATCTCGAGGTCGACCATCGATGCTTCGTCGATCACTAGCACATCGACCGGCAACGGATTGGCTGCGTCGTGACGGAAGCGCCGGCTATCCGGACGGGTGCCGAGCACCCGGTGCAGTGTGCTCACCGCGGTCGGAATCGCCTCGCGCACGGCCGCGCCATCGGCGAAGGCGTCGAGCGGCAAGCCTGCCACCGCACTCGCGATCGATTCGTTGAGCCGCGCCGCCGCCTTGCCGGTTGGCGCGGCCAGCTTGATTCGCAACGGTCTCGTGCGCCGCGTTCCCTCAGCGCCGCTCGTCAACGCAATGGCTTGCAGCAACGCGAGCAGCCGAACGACCGTGGTCGTTTTGCCCGTGCCCGGGCCGCCCGTGATGATGCTGAACGCGCTGCGCGCTGCGAGCGCGCAGGCGAGCTTCTGCCAATCCGCGCTGCGTCTGTTCGCGCGCGTCCGAGGGAACAGCGCGTCGAGCGCAGCGCGCACGGCATCGGTGTCCAGCAGCGCCGCCTGCTCTCGTGATGCATGCAGTCGTCGTTCGATCCCGGCGCGCACGTCCTGCTCGTATTGCCAATAGCGACGCAGGTACAAGCGCGTGCCGACAAGAACGAGCGGCGTGTTGCCCGCACCCGAGCTCACCAGGCCGGGATGGTCGAGCGCCGCCATCCATTGCCCCATGCTGACGCCCGCCAGCAGGTCAGCGGGCGCGCACGCCGGCCTTTCGTCGGCCCATTCCGGCGGCTCGTCGGGCGGCAGTGACAAAGCGAATGTCGGGTCGTCGAGCGTCGCCCGAAGATCGAGACAGGCATGTCCGCGGCCAAGCTGATGGCTCGCGAGCGCCGCGGCGAGAACGAGCAGCGGCCCAGCGTCCGAGATTTCGCGCGACAGAAAGCGGGCGAACGCGGCATCGAGCGCGCGCAGCCAGCCCCGCTCGACCCAATCGTCGAGCACGCCGAGCATTTGCCGCGTGTCGGCGTCAGCCTCCACGCGCTTGCTCTCGTTCGCGCAGCGCATCGAGGCGCCGGCGACTGCTTCGATGGAATCTGTAACACGAGTCGTCATGCGATACCCCCGGCCAACTCTTCAGCATCCACGCGATGCGCGAAGAGCGCATCGAGTCGCTCTATGAGTGCCCGCGGCGGACGCTCCACATGAAGACCCTGGCTTGGCGCGTGGCTGCCGCGCAGGAACAGGTACACCGCGCCGCCGATGTGACGGTCATAGTCATAATCCGGCAGCCGCGTCTTCAGCAGTCGATGGAGGGCAAAGAGGTACAGCACGTACTGCAGCTCGTAGCGCGAATGCAGAATCTGCGCGCGCATCCTCGCAGGCGTGTAAGCGGCATCGTCGGGGCCGAGCCAGTTCGATTTATAGTCGGCAACGTAGTAACGCCCTTCATGCTCGAACACAAGATCGATAAAGCCCTTGAGCATGCCGTTGAGCCGCGCCGGCTCGAGGGCCGGGCGCGTCGCGCCGCCGAGCGTCATCTCGGAGACCATGCGGTCGAGCACCTGCGCGTCGACCGCGCGCGCGGCCACCCAAAACTCCATCTCGGGCAGGTACGAGTTCAATGCGGACAAGGTCACGGGCGACATGGGCTTGCCATCGGGCGCCGGCACATGCAGCGGCTCGCGCAGAAGCCGCTGTATCCATCCGGTCAACGGCTCGATCCAGCGTGCCCAGCCGCGCAGGCTACAGCGTCGCGCAATCGTATCGCGGAGCATATCGGGACGTTCG
>CAYPWK010000452.1:0-4851 GCA_964414365.1 uncultured Burkholderia sp. | reverse complement strand
GCAATTGTCCGGGCGTGCCGCGTCGCAGGGCGAGGAATTGCTGCTGCAACGAGGTAAAGAGACGTGCCGCCTCTGCGTCGGTATCGGCGGCGAACAGGTTCACGCCGACCATCGCATAGGGCTTCGCAAGCGCGGCCGACGGACGAAACTGCGAGCGGTAGACCTCGAGCGCGGTCAGGAGATAGTCCGGCGCGAAGTGCGATGCAAACGCAAACGGCAGGCCGAGCGCGGCCGCGAGCTGCGCGGAAAACAGCGATGATCCGAGCAGCCAGATCGGCACATTGAGCCCCGCACCGGGCACTGCGCGTACGCGCTGTCCGGCGACGGGCTCGGCGAAATACCGCTGCAGCTCGACGACGTCGTCAGGAAACCGCTCGGCGCTGCCATGCAGATCGCGGCGAAGCGCGTGAGCGGTTGTCTGGTCCGTGCCTGGCGCGCGGCCGAGCCCGAGATCGATACGGTCCGGATAAAGCGAGGCGAGGGTGCCGAACTGTTCGGCGATGACGAGCGGCGCGTGATTCGGCAGCATAATGCCGCCCGAGCCGACCCGGATCGTCTTGGTGCCGTTCGCCACGTGGCCGATCACGACCGCGGTCGCCGCGCTTGCGATGCCTGGCATATTGTGATGCTCGGCAAGCCAGAAGCGTCGGTAGCCCCAACGCTCGACGTGCTGGGCGAGATCGAGAGAGTGGCGGAAGGCGTCGGCGGGGGTTTTGCCGACAGGCACCGGTGAGAGGTCGAGTACCGAGAACGGGATCATCGTTGTGGCGCGCATCACGGCCGCTCCACGCATCTGACCAGCGATGGAGCGATTTTCGCAAGCGACGAAGAGCACGAAAGAAAGTATTGTGCCAAACCCCCGGCGCTGCCGCTCGCGGCGAAAGAGAGGCCCTGTGGGCGGCAGGGGCAAACCAACCGAAGTCGGCTACTGCTACTCCATTTGTCGACCGCGGGAATTTTTGAATCAGAGCGCTCGTTTACCTGTCTTGGGCACTATCGCCGAGCGATTTCCCGCCCAGTCAGACGAGGAGGGTAGCCATGTCTCAGGTCTCTTGGAGTCTCAAAGCAGCGGCCGCGATTGTCTTCGCCGCCGGTTTTGCAATCGGGCATGCCGCTGAGGATGATGCTTACGTCGTCACACCGCTCGTGTCCAACGTGGCGGGCGCTGCCCCGAAAGTGGACGCGGTATTACAGAACGCGTGGGGTATTGCCTTTAGTCCGGCGGCAAGCCCGTTCTGGGTCAACGACAATGCCACTGGCTGTTCTACGCTGTATGACGGCAAGGGAACAAAGTTAGCGCTGCAAGTCGCCATCCCGCTGCCAGGCAATGTCATACCGACCAGCGCCTGTCGTCCCTCCTCGGCCAACAATCCGCAGACTCCCGCGCCAGCGGCGCCGACGGGAATAGTGTGGAATCCCTCACCGGCGTTTCTCGTGCCTGGTACCGCGATCCCGGCTGCATTCATCTTCGCGACCGAGGATGGCACGATCTCCGCTTGGGCCGGTGGGTTGAACCCGCCGGACCACGCCGTCATCGCGGTCGATAACTCGTCCTCTCCCACCGCCGCCAATGGGGCCGTGTACAAGGGTCTCGTCGTCGGTGTCAATGCGAAAGGCGTATTCCTGTTCGCGACGAACTTCCGCTCGGGGCGGATCGATGTATTCGGGCCGAGCGGCGGTACGAAGGGCATGTTCATGCCCGCGACGACGGACGGAGGCTTTACCGACCCGCATATTCCGGCCGGATACGCGCCATTCGGCATCGCCAACATCGATGGCGACCTGTTCGTCACCTATGCGAAGCAAAACGAAGAGAAACACGACGACGTTGCAGGCAACGGTAATGGATTCGTCGACGCATTCGATACGGACGGCCACCTGCTTCGCCGCTTCGCGAGCCGAGGGCTGCTCAATTCACCCTGGGGAATCACGCGCGCATCGTTCGCGTTCGGCCGCTTCAGCGGAAAAATTCTGATTGGCAACTTTGGCGACGGGCGAATCAATGTGTTCAATAATGACGGCACGTTCGTCGATCAGTTGGAGGATGCGTACGGCAACCCACTGGCTATCGACGGCTTGTGGACTCTGACGCTCGGCGGTGGCCGCAACTCGAGCCCGGACACCTTGTACTTTTCGGCAGGCCCTAACAAGGAGGTCAATGGGCTGTTCGGCACCATCTCTCCGAAGAGCGCCTCCAAGGCACATGCCTCGGCCGAGGACAGGCAATAGCCGGCGCTCTTGGGTGGCTTTCTGCCCTACTTCCTGCCAATGACCTCGTTATATTTGCCGCGAGGCGATGCGCGCGACGCAATCGCCCCGCCCACATGGGCCACGCGTATCGCCTACTGCTCGATCTGCTGATTCCAGCGCTGATCCCACTGCGCGCGATGCGCGTTGATCGAATCCCAGTCGACGACCGTCACCTTGCGCACCAGGTCCTCGAGGTTGCCGAGACTCTTTTGCATCGCGGGCGGCATCGACGCATGCTGATTCGTCGGAATCTGCCTGCCGGCGAACGCCGCTTTCGTTTGCGCGGGCGCGGACAGCAGATACTGGGCGAGCTTTTGCGCAAGCTCGGGATCGGGGCTGTTTTTGACGACGCACAAATCGACGAGCAGCAGCACCGCGCCTTCCTTCGGGTTCGCATAAGCGACGGGAATGCCCTTGTCCTGCAGATCGCCAACGCCCGTCGGCGTGAGCGGAAAGAGACCCGCTTGGCCGGTCTGCACCATCTCGGAGAGTTTCGCCGAGTTCGGAATGTACTCGACGACGTTTGGCCCGACAGTCGTCGCCCACTTGCTGAAGCCGGGTTCCACGTTCTTATCGGTGCCGCCGAGCAGCCGATTGATCGCGAGGAATCCGTGCAGGCCGAATGTGCTGCTCGACGCCGACTGGAAAACTACCTTCCCCTTGTACTTCGGATTGGCGAAGTCCATCCACGAAGTCGGCGCGGCCCAGCCTTTTTCGGCGAACAGTTTGGTGTTGTAGCCGATGCCGGTCATGCCGAGCTGCACACCCGCGCCGATGTCGTCTTTCATCCGCGCGAACGGGTACAGCTCCTTCAGCACGGGCGAGTCTTCGAGCTTTTGGCAGACGCCCATGCTCACGGCGCGCGCCATCACACCGTCGTCGAGGAACGCGACATGAATCTGCGGATTGTTGCGATTCGCGAGCAGCTTCGCGAGCACGTCCGACGACGTGCCTGGCACGACGACCACCTTCACGTTGTTGGCCTTCTCGAAGTCGGGGAACACCTCGCTCGTGTAGGCCTTCTCCATCGGGCCGCCGTTCATGCCGACGTAAATCGTCTTGCTTTGTGACCACGCGGGCGCGGCGGCACAGAGCGTGAACACCGCGGCCAGTGCCGCAACCTTGTTTGACAGCTTCATCATGGGCCTCCTTGACAAGTTCTAAATGGCGGTGGGGGTAGGCGTGGACACGGCGGCGAAGCGTGCGATCGAAAACGCATCGAGCGGCGTCGTGGAGGCGCCCTTGTCGACGAGTTCCGCGAGGACCTCCCCGACGCCGGGCGCGAGCAGAAAGCCGCCGCCGGAAAAGCCGAACGCGTGCAGCAGGCGCGGCGTGCTGCGGCTCGCGCCGATGACGGGATTGCCGTCGGGCGTTTCGCCTTCGACGCCGCTCCACGTGCGGATCAGCAGCGCATTGCGCAGCCCCGGCAGCAGCGCGCATGCGTCGCGCATGACCGCGCGCGTTGTCTCCGTCGACGGCTGCGCGTACTCGCCGTCGCCGCGTCCGCGCCCGCCACCGATCACGCAGTTGCCACGCGCGACTTGACGCGCGTAGAGGCCGCCGCCGTAGACGCCGAGGTTGTGCGTGACAAACTGCGGCAGCGGCTCGGTGACCCACATGTTCGGGTAGATGGGCTTCATCGGCACCGTCTCGCCAAATGCGCCGGCGATCTGGTTCGCCCACGCGCCCGCCGAGTTGATGAGCCAATCGGCGCTCACGGGCTGATCGCCGATGCGCATCCGGAAGCGCTCGCCGTCGTGCAGCAGTCCAACGACTTCGACCTGCTCGCACACGTCCGCGCCTGCCTGGCGGGCCGCGCGCGCAAAGGCCGGCGATACGAGGCGCGGATTCGCGTGGCCGTCCGTCATGCACAACGAACCGCCGATCGCTGCTTCGCCGAGCCACGGATAGCGGCGGCGAAAGTCGGGGCCGCTCAGCAGTTGCGTTGCGAGTCCGTATTCCTGCGCCATCGCGGCCCAGCGCTCGAGTGCGGCCAAATCTTCGTCGCTGCGTGCAATGCGCAGATGCCCGGACACCACGAGCTCGCCGTCGGTGCCGATCAGCTCGGGCAGCCGGTCCCATACGCGCCGCGCGCGGATCGCGAGCCGGAGTTGTTCGGCCGGACGTCCCTGACAGCGCACGCCGCCGTAGTTCACCCCGCTCGCCTGCGCGCCGCAAAAGCGTCGCTCGAAGAGGCCGACACGCAAGCCGCGCTTGGCAAGAGCGAGTGCGGCCGAAGAGCCAACCAGTCCGCCGCCGATAATCGCGACGTCGTAGTGCATCGCATCACTCATCGCGCGCGTCCTCGGGAATCGCCGCGACATTCTCGTCATAGAGCAGAGGCGAGATCGGGATCGGCTTGATGGGCGCCTGGCCGCGCAGCCGACCGACGGCCTCCGGGCGCTGCCCGGTTTCCGCGCAAAAGAGCGCGATCGTGGCCTCGCCGCACATGCGGCCCTGGCAGCGGCCCATGCCTACGCGCGTGAGTGCCTTCAGCCGGTTGATTTCGCCGGCTTCGCCGCCGCGGATGCAGCGGCGCAACGTGCCGGTGTCGATCTCCTCGCAGCGGCATATCGGCATATCGTCCGGCCATTGCGAGGC
>CAYPWK010000451.1:0-4864 GCA_964414365.1 uncultured Burkholderia sp. | reverse complement strand
GGCGCAGCGGCCCGACGAGCGGATCCTTGCCCTGCTTCGCGATTTCCTTGATCGCGAGCGTCTGCTCGAGCACGCGCTGCGCCTGGGTGACGATCTGCTCGCCGATCGGCGTCACGCTGACTTCGCTCGTTCCGCGCTCGAAGATCTGCACATTGAGTTCGTCCTCGAGCTTTTTGATCGCGACCGAGAGCGTCGGCTGGCTGACGAAGCAAGCTTCGGCCGCCCGGCCGAAATGGCGCTCGCGGGCGACCGCCACGATGTATTTGAGTTCGGTAAGCGTCATTGGGGGACCAATCAGAGCTTTGGTGTCGATAGGTTTATCTTATACACCCGAACACTGTGGTTCGCCAATGGGACCTGCCCCTGCTTCCTTGCTCACTGTGTGGCCGATTCCGCGAAACGCACCCCTGACGTTGCTTGCAAGACATCGAGCGCTTTATCCACATCACCCGCGCCGCCGCGCGCCGCAAGCGAATACACGCCGTTTTCGCCGGGACCTCCGACGATCTGCAGCTTCAAAGATGCGAGCAGCTCGCGCAAGCGGCCCGCCGTCATCGTATCGTCGACAACGAGCCTGATCGCGGCATGCGCGGGGGGCGTCGCTTCGGAGAGCGTCTGGTACGCCGGCTCGCTCTCGCCGCCCGAGCGAAGGCCCATGATCGTCAGCGCGCCCGTCTCGAGCAGAAGGAGTGCAACGAGCCCATAGACAAGCATGCCCGTTCGAGCGCCGCTCATACGAATCACGCGAGGGTAGGACCGCCTTTCCCGAGGCACTCTCTGCGCCTCGTCGATTCGCCGCGCGAGCGCGGCAAACCCCCGATCGACGGAGGGACCGGTGCGCTCGCCCGGGTCCATTCCCGCGAGCAGCGTACGCTGGTTCGCGAGCTCCGCGCGGCAGCGAATGCACTCGCGCATATGGCTCTCGGCCTGCGCCCGGTCGACCGTCGATACCGTTCCATTGACGATCCAAGGCAGAAGGTCCCAGACGAGCAAATGCTCGCGCTCCTCGTCAATGGCGATCATGTTCATTAAACATCCTCATTCCAGCCGGTCAGTGCCGGCGTCACATTGCGCAGCTTCACGCGCGCGTGAAACATCCGTGCCTTCACCGTTGCGACGGGCAACTCGGTGATCTCGGCGATTTCGTCTAGGGAGTGGCCCATGACATAGGCCAGCTCCATGACAAGCCGCTGCTCGGCCGACAGCCGCGAGAGACCCTTCCTCATCCAGTCGATCAACTCGTGATTGGCGGAAGGCTCGGCCGTACGAGGACTGTCGTCGCGATCGGACAGGGGCTCATGAGGAAGATCGCCGTCGCGCAACGATCTGATCGTCACACGATAGGCAATGCCCATGAGCCAGATCGATACGCGCACTTCGCCGCGAAAGGATGACGCCTTCCGCCATGCAACGAAGAACGTATCGTTGAGGACCTCTTCGAGGACGTCGTCGCGCCGCGTGAACCGGCTGAAAAAGCGGACGAGCCGCTTGTGATAGGCGCGGTAAAGCGCCTCGAGTGCGGCCCTGTCGCCCGCGCCGACACGCCCGAGCAACTTCGCGTCGTCCACGTTGTCGCGAGACGCGGCAAGAATGGAAGGGGCCTCATTCGATAGCATCGTGCCAGTCCGCCAAAAGCGCATCGCCACGAGGACGTGGCGTCGGACAGAAAAATTCGCGACTACGGCGCCGCGAAGCGAACTCATTTGAGGTGCCGACTTTGCGGCGATCGACACGAAAGCACAAGCCGGAAAACGGCTGAATCGATCGTAAGGAAATCCTGAACCGGGACGCCTATCACGACGACGCCATCGTCGCGCAGGCCGCGCCCGTGGCGGCGCCGAGCGCGTGGCAGCGGCCTCGTCGCCCCGCTATCGCTCTCGAGATCCGTCAAGCCTTCAGATACCGCTCGCGCGCGCCGAGCCAGCGCGCGAGGTGCCGGGCAGCGACTTCCGGAAACTCGGCGAGAAGTTGCGTCGCCGCCTCGCGCGCAGGCTCGATGAGCCACGCGTCTTGCTGCAAGTCCGCAAAGCGCAGCATCGCCGCGCCCGATTGCCGCGCGCCGAGGAATTCGCCGGGGCCTCGTATCTCGAGGTCCCGGCGGGCGATCTCGAACCCATCCGTCGTCTCGCGCATCGTCTTCAAGCGCGCGCGGGCCGTCAGCGAGAGCGGCCCGCCGTAGAGCAACACGCAGATCGAGGCCGTGCTGCCGCGGCCGACTCGCCCGCGCAGCTGGTGCAGCTGCGCAAGCCCGAAGCGCTCGGCATGCTCGATTACCATCAGTGAGGCGTTCGGCACATCGACGCCGACCTCGATCACCGTCGTCGCGACCAGAAGCTGGATCTCATTGCGCGAGAAGGCGTCCATGACCGTTGCTTTTTCGGCCGGCGCAAGCCGCCCGTGCACGAGCCCCACGCGCAGCTCAGGCAGCGCGGCTGCGAGCTTTTCATAGGTCTCGACGGCCGTCTGCAACTGCAACGTTTCGCTTTCTTCGATCAGCGGACAAACCCAGTAGACCTGCCGCCCCGTCAGCGCCGCTTCCCGCACGCGGGCGATCACTTCGTCGCGGCGCGCATCCGCGATGAGTTTTGTGACAATCGGCGTGCGCCCCGGCGGCAGTTCATCGATCGTCGACACATCGAGGTCCGCGTAGTACGTCATCGCAAGCGTGCGCGGGATCGGCGTCGCCGACATCATCAGCTGATGCGGCTGGAAATCGGGTGCGCCCTCCTCCGGCTCTCTCTCGCGCGCGCTGACTCGCGCCCCGTCATGGTCGGTGCGACCGGCGTCGTTGTCCCTGCGCGCCTTCGCACGTAGCGCAAGGCGCTGCGCCACCCCGAAACGGTGCTGCTCGTCGACGATAACGAGCCCAAGCCGCGCGAACTCGACCGTGTCCTGAATGATCGCGTGGGTGCCGATGACGAGTCGCGCCTCGCCCGAAGCCGCGGCCGCGAGCGCGGCGCGCTTCTCCTTTGTCTTAAGACTGCCCGCAAGCCAGGCAACCGTCACGCCGAGCGGCTCGAGCCAGCCGCGCAGCTTGCGCGCATGCTGCTCGGCGAGGATTTCAGTGGGCGCCATCATCGCGGCCTGATAGCCCGCATCGATCGCCTGCGCGGCCGCGAGCGCCGCAACAACGGTTTTGCCGCTGCCGACGTCGCCCTGGAGCAGGCGTTGCATCGGATGCGGCGCGGCGAGATCGGCCGAGATTTCAGCGACGACGCGCTGTTGCGCGTGCGTCAGCGCAAACGGCAGCGCATCGAGAAGACGCGCCGCGAGCGAAGCCGAATCGCCGCGCGGGCGGCGCGGCATCGCGGGCGCCGTGCGGCGGCGGCGC
This sequence comes from uncultured Burkholderia sp., assembly GCA_964414365.1. Taxonomy (GTDB): domain Bacteria; phylum Pseudomonadota; class Gammaproteobacteria; order Burkholderiales; family Burkholderiaceae; genus Trinickia. Next base: position 1,533 of record CAYPWK010000451.1, on the reverse strand, counting down.
TCTTCATGCGCGCGCTTGAGCGACAGCTGCTGCGCGAGCAGCTCGTCGAACTTGATGCGCGCCCAAGCCGGATGCGTGCCATCGATGAGCGCCGCTTCGTCCGCATCGGCACTCGGGTGATGGAGCGTGCGCACAGCCTCCGTCAGCGTCGGCAACGCGAGCGGCCGGCAATAGCGCTCGGCGATCGGTGCGGGCAGCAGTTCGGGCAGCTCCGTGCGCGCGAGCGCGTTATCGATCGCTTTGCGCAAATAGGCCTGCGAGACACCCGCCGTGCTCGGGTAGACGGGCGTCAGCGCCTGCGGCAGCGGCGTGTCCTCGTCAACGGGACGCACGGTCGGATGAACCATCTCGAGGCCGAAGAAGCCGCCGCGCACATCGCCACGCACACGCAGGCGCTGGCCTATGGCCATCTGCTTGACCTGCGAGCCGTAGAAATTGAGAAAGCGCAGCACGAGCTCATCGCCATGGCCGTCGCGCAGCTTCACGACCAACTGCCGGCGCGGCCGGTAGGCGATTTCATTGTCGAAGACGACCCCCTCGGTCTGCGCCGTCTCGCCCGGCAGCAGGTCGCCGATTGAGGTGAGCGAGGTTTCGTCCTCGTAGCGCATCGGCAGATGCAGCACGAGGTCGATGTCACGCGTCAAGCCGAGCTTCGCCAGCTTGTCGGCGGTCTTCGCGGGCTCAGCGCGCGCGGATGCACGGCCGCCCGCGACTTCCGCGGCGCCGGCCGTCGCGTCGTTTGCTGGCTCGGGCGGCCGGCGGCGGGTCAAGGGCATGAGTCTCTTCGCAAGTACAATATCGGTTTCGTCGTCAGCATCGCGCGCCCGGCACGCGGCCGGACGTCCCGCGATGATAGCGGCTCGCGAGATTGAGCGAGCCGCGCCGCAGACCGCCAATCAACGCAGCATGTTCACGCTTTCCGATTTCGATTTCAATCTGCCGCCCGAGCTAATCGCTCAGGAGGCGCTGCCCCAGCGCAGCGCGAGCCGCCTGCTCGAGGTCGTGGCGCCGGCTTCGGGCGACGCTGCCCAAGCAACGCCGAACGGCGTGCGCCTCATCGACCGGCGCTTCGCCGAGCTTCCCGCGTGCCTCGCACCGGGCGATTTGCTCGTTTTCAACGATACTAAGGTGCTCAAGGCGCGTTTTTTGGGCGTCAAGGCGAGCGGCGGCAAGATCGAGGTGCTGATCGAGCGTCTGACTGACGAGCGCACCGCGCTTGCCCAGATCCGTGCGAGCAAGAGCCCGGCGCCGGGCACGACGTTGCGCCTGGCCGATGCGTTCGACGTGATCGTCGGCGAGCGCGTCGAACCGTTCTACACGCTCCACTTCCCCGCAGCCTGCCTCGATCTGATCGAGCGGTTCGGCCGCCTGCCGCTGCCGCCCTATATCGAGCACGACCCCGACGCGGTCGACGAAGCACGCTATCAAACCGTCTTTGCGCGCAACCCGGGCGCCGTGGCCGCGCCGACGGCGGGTCTCCATTTCGACGACACGATCTTCGCCGCGCTCGATGCGCGCGGCATCGAGCGCGCG
>CAYPWK010000450.1:0-4867 GCA_964414365.1 uncultured Burkholderia sp. | reverse complement strand
GGCAAGGCCGCGCGCTACACCGGCGTCCTCTGGGTCGGCAAGTTCATCAAGACCTGCACGTATCAGAAGGTGCTGACGGATGAAGCGAGCGCTTTGATTGGCTCGTACTGCTCGCGGCTCTGCGCCATCGAGGGCATGATCGCGCATGGCGAGCAAGCCAACATCCGCGTGCGTCGCTTCGGCAATCGCGATGTGCCGTATGGCACCGCCGTCCCCGCCTGATTGCCGATAAGGAAACGCTCATGACACGGACCAAGCCGCGGCCGCGAACCGACTTTCACTGGTTCTGCCAGGTCAACACCCAGTGGAAAGACATCGACATCTACGGGCACGTGAATAACGCTGTTCACTACACGTGGTTCGACACTGCAGTCAATGGATGGCTCGTCGAACGAGGTCTCCTGGACCCGGTTCGCGGTGACGCTGTCGGTTTGGTCGTGCGCACGAGCTGCGAGTACTTTGACGAGGTCGTCTTTCCAGACCTCGTCACCTGTGGACTGTCCGTAAGCAGAGTGGGTACAACCAGCGTGACCTATGAGATCAGCCTGTTCAGAAACGACAGTGATCAGTCGTTCGCGCATGGCACCTTCGTTCACGCCTACGTCGAACGTATGACGCGCCGGCCGACCCCGCTCTCTGACGATCTACGTAGCGCAGTGCAACAGATTCAGGGCAGTCGCTGAGAGTTTCTTTGCTGGTGTAGCCAGATCAACTATCTAAAGTGAACGTGTGAAGACGGCGGGCGTAGTGAGCGCTACGGCCGCCGTCCGCTTTGCTTCAGGAGTTCCGCATGCCGTATCTGCAGTTGGACGTGACCGGTAGAGGCCAAGAAAGCGCTCGCGCAGAAAATGGCGTCGACGTATGCCGACAAGATGAAGGTGGACATACGACGCATCAGCATCGCCATTCGGGAAGTGGGCGATGGCGGCGTCTGGAGAATCGTAGACGGAGAACCCGTTCCCGCGGCCGTGATGATGTGTGACCTCCGAAGGGACGAACACCCGAACTGCGCATGCAGGTCGCGAAGGCGCTGTGCGCTGCCTGTATCGAAATACTGGGCTTACGCGAGGATCTCCTAAATGTTGAGTTCACTCAACACATAGGCGACGAAATGTATCATCCGACGCTGGGCGGCTATAGCCCCGATTGATCAGAAGACGAAACGTAGAACGTCGTCCACGACCTGAGCGACCTAAGCGTGGGCGGGACGAATGGCGCCAGCAGTCCGTTGTATCGCCTGTAGCGGCTGTCCGAACGCGCGAAGGAATGCCTGGCGCATGCGCTCACGATCCCCGAAACCGGTCTCGCGGGCAATCACCTCGATCGGATGGTGGCTCGTCTCCATCATGAGCCTCGCCGCTTCGACGCGTAGTCGTTCGATCGCCTTGCTGGGTGACTGCCCGGTGTCCGCACAAAAAACGCGGCTGAACGGGCGCTGGCTCAACCGTGCAACGTCCGCGAGCTTTTCCAGTGACAGTCCGCTGCGCAGGTTTTCCTTCGCGTACGTTAGCGCCGTTTGAACACGATCGGACTTAGCATTCAAGTCCAGCAGCGCTGAGAACTGTGACTGACAGCCCACCCGTCGTTGATACATGGCCAGCTTTCGAGCGACCCGCTGCGCGATCTCCAATCCAAAATCCTGCTCGACGATGGCGAGCGCGAGGTCGACCCCGGCAGTCATTCGAGCCGACGTCCAGATCCGCCCGTCCACCACCGTGGCATCCTCCGGAATTGGCTCTCTATACGCAGACCGACTGGCTAAGCGCGGCTACGACCTGGTCCTGGTTGCCAGAAACGCCGACCGGCTCAGCACACTTGCGAACCGGCTCACTGAACAAACCAGCAGGTCGATCAAGAGCATTTCCGATGACCTCGGTAACAAGGCTGCTCTCGCAAAGAGCGAAGCGATTCTGCGCGATGGCAAGAGCATCTCGATGCTTGTGAACAATGCTGGCGTGAGATCGGTCGCCTCCATGCTCGACAGCGACGTTGATGCAATGGAAGCGATGATCGATCTGAATGTCACGGCACTGACGCGCCTGACCTACGTCATTGCTCCCGTTTTTGCGGAGAAAGGCTCGGGCACCGTGATCAACATCGGGTCGGTGGTCGATATCGCCGTGGAACTGCTTAACGGCGTGTACAGCGCCTCGAAATCGTATGCGCTGAACTTCGGCCATGCGCGGCAACGTGACCTCGCACCGAAGGGCGTGCGCATCCAGCCCGTATTGCCAGCGGCCACCGCTACGGAGTTTAGGGACGTGGCAGGCTATGCCAAGCAGAAGGAAGCATTGACAACGATGACGCCAGAAGACCTCGTGGATGCGGCGCTCGCAGGCCTTGACCAAGGTGAACTGGTGACACTCCCCACCTTGCAGGATAGCGATGACTGGGTACGCTGGGAAGCAGATCGGCGCGCGACGACGCCCAAATTTGCAAACGCCAAGCCTGCTCCGCGTTACAACCTCGCCGGGAAGGCATAACGCCGAGGCAAAAGAAAAAAGCGGAGCAATTCGTGCTCCGCTTCGTCTCGCGACGGCTGCCTATCGTTCGCCGCCAAACTGCTGCAGTGTCTCCAGTGCCTCCAGAAGCACGTCCTTGGCAGGTCCCTTCAAATATTTCTTGAGTTCCTTCTCGACTTGGGTTTGCGCCGCGCGCCAGTGCGGCTCAGCCTCTTTCAATACACGGGCACCGGCGCGGCTGAGCTTCGCCAGCTTATAGCGCGCATCCTCATCGCTCGATACCTCAACCCATCCCGCATCGATTAGCAACTTGATGTTGCGCGAGATCGTCGTCTTGTCGAGCGACAACTCAGTCGCAATCTCGTTGTAGGTTGCCGAGCCGAGGCGGTCGAGGCCACGCAACAGGGTGAGCTGCGTGATCTTCAGACCCACCGGGCGCAAAGCGTCGTCATAAATGCTCGTCAGGGCGTTCGCCGAGCGCCTGAACTGGGTGCAATAGCATTCAGTGAACATCGACGGTCCTCCAGATAGACGCGCAGTGTATATGCAACTATCGTATCACCTCTCGGCAGCAACGTGTAGAACCGGTGACCGGTTGGAAGTTAGATCTAAAATTGGACTCCGCGCCCATTCAGACTTCATGGCAGGGGCATCGAGGGTCCGTAGGGTTCTCACTAAGTTCCAAACCTGCCCACTTTCACTAGACTGATGCATATACATCCGTTGTAGATGCATCTCTCCCCGATTGAAGCCGTTACAGTCAGGGGTGAACTCATCAGAGGCGGTAGCAGACGAGACATTGCGCCTTGTTGGGGCCGCCCGCGTCGCGCGGTCAACTTACATCCACATAGATGTATATGCAACCGCAAATCAGCCTGATGCTGCCCGATCCATGCGGTTTTCGTAAGTTGCATACGTATTCAGTCCGGACCAACCCATAACCTGATTCGCCTCTCCAGGAGCTCTCGGAAATGCCCATCATCGTTTGCAACACCCGCGCAGGACTGGATGTCGATGTCAAGCGGAAGATCGCGAAGGCGATCACCATCGCCGTCAACGAGACCATCAAATCCCCGCTCGAAATCATCAGCGTAATCTTTAATGACCTGTCGGCCGAAAGCAGCTACATAGGCGGAGAACCGGGGGGCGACACGCTCATCATGTGTAACATTCGCGCCGGTCGATCTGACGAAGCGAAGCTCACTCTCGTCAAAAAGGTGAGCGCCATTTTCAGCGATTTCGCGGGCATTTCAGAGGACCGCATCGAGACCGGCCTGCTTGAATTCGTTCCCAAGTTCATCATCCGCGGTGGCAAGCAGCTGCCCGATCCGCCTTACGCGTGATCGACATCCCCACGATATGGGCCGTAGATAAGTTCACAAAACTTTGCATACCTATGCATTAGGAGACAGGTTTGGATACCAAGCACTCGACTGCGGCAGGGCATTCGTTACCGAAGATGCTGACGATTGCGACCGCCAGTTTTATTGGAAGTGCCATTGAGTGGTTTGACTTCTTTCTTTACGGGATCACCTCGGCACTTGTTTTTGGCAAGCTGTATTTCCCTGGTGGAGATCCATTGACCGGGACGCTGCTGGCGTTCGGTACGTTCGCGGTCGGTTTCATCGCCCGGCCATTCGGCGGCATCGTCGCGGGCCATCTTGGCGACCGTGTCGGGCGCAAGTTCGTGCTGGTCACGACGCTGCTCGCAATGGGCTTTTCGACCACGCTCATCGGTCTTGTTCCGTCTTACAACAGCATCGGACTCGCTGCGCCGATCCTTCTGATCCTGCTGCGCATCGTGCAAGGGTTGGCCGTAGGCGGAGAATGGGGCGGGGCCGCGCTGATCGCCGTCGAGCACGCAAACCCGAACCGACGTGGCCTCTATGGCAGCTTCCCCCAGATGGGTCTTCCCGCAGGGTTGTGTATGGCAGTGGGCGGAATGGAACTGGCAAGTCGCCTGCCTGAAGCGGAGTTTCTGGCGTGGGGTTGGCGTATTCCGTTCCTGTTCAGTGCTGTCCTTGTCGCTGTCGGTCTTGTGATCCGACTCCGCATCGAAGAACCGCCCGCTTTCAAGAAGGTACTTGACACCGATGCAACCGTCAAACTGCCCATCGTAGAGGCGGTTCGCCGGTTCCCGAGGGCGATCCTGATGTCTGCGGGACTCCGGTTCGCGGACAATATTTTGTACTACATATTTACGACCTTTGGTCTTACGTACATGACGAGCCATCTTGGCCTGCCACGGAAGACGGTGCTTGTCGCGATTCTAATTGCCGCTGCGCTTGAACTGCTGACGAATCCACTTTTTGGCGCGTTATCTGACAAGTTTGGTCGAAAGCAGGTGGTAGTTTTTGGCGCATCGATTGCGGTGGTGGCGCCCTTCCCGTTCTTCCACATGGTAG
>CAYPWK010000449.1:0-4870 GCA_964414365.1 uncultured Burkholderia sp. | reverse complement strand
TGCGAGGCAGCCGCTTCGGGTTCAGCAGGCGAATGCGCGCTCGACAATCGCGGCAAGGTCGAACGCCCCCGGCAGCGTGCCGTAGACGCGTCCGCAGTCGCTGGCCGTAGTTGCGGCTGCAGTGAGCGGCGAATCGGACCTGCCGGGAAGACGCGTCCCGACGAACGCGTCGGCATCGGTCGCAGGAGCATGCCGCAGCATCAGCACGGCCTGAGCGCAAAGTACGAGCTGCTGCGCGAGGCGGCGCGCGAGCGCCTCTCGGGTTTCGGGCGGCGCGGCGAGCGAGCTTTCGAGGTTCGCCAGCGCCGCTTCGATCGCGCGATGGCCTTGCCCCTCGCTGCGCCAATGCGCGATGAGTGCCTGTGCGGCAGCGGGATCGCGCTCGAGCGCGCGCAGGACATCGAGGCACATCACGTTGCCGGAACCTTCCCAAATCGAGTTGACGGGCGCTTCGCGGTAGTATCGCGCCATCGGCGCTTCTTCGACATAGCCGTTGCCGCCGAGCACCTCCATCGCCTCGCCTGAAAATTCAAGCGTGCGCTTGCAGATCCAGAACTTCGCGGCCGGTGTGACGATGCGCCGCCAGCCGCGGTCGACGTCGCTTTCGGGCTCGGTGCCCCCTGCCGCGGCGGCCAGGTGCGCATCGAAGGCTCGAGCCAGACGCATAAAGAGCACGGTCGCCGCTTCAGATTCGAGCGCGAGGTCGGCGAGCACATTGCGCATGAGCGGCTGATCGGCAAGCAGGCGGCCGAATGCGACGCGATGCCGTGCATGGTGGATGGCCTGGACGAGCGCGGCCCGCATTAGCGCGGCGCTGCCGATCACGCAGTCGAGCCGCGTGTAGTTCGCCATTTCGATGATCGTCGGCACGCCTCGTCCCGGCTCGCCGATCAGCACACCGTAGGCATTGAGGAATTCGACCTCCCCGCTCGCGTTCGAGCGGTTTCCGAGCTTGTCCTTGAGCCGGTTCACCTGTATCGCATTGCGCTTGCCGTCGGGCGTGAAGCGCGGCACGTAAAAGCAAGAGATGCCTTCGTCATCGTCGATTCGCGCGAGGACGAGATGAGCGTCGCACTGGGGCGCCGAAAAAAACCACTTATGGCCGACCAGCCGATATGCGCTGCCGCGTCCGCCTGTATCGAGCGCGTAGGCGCGCGTTCGATTCGTGCGCACGTCGGAGCCGCCCTGCTTCTCCGTCATGCCCATGCCAACCATCATCGAACGCTTTTCGAAAAGCGGTGCATCGCGGGCGTCGTGCTCGCGCGAGTAGAGCTTGTCGGCAAGCGAGGCGAATAGCTCGCGTTCGCGGCGCAGCACCGGAATGCTCGCGAAGGTCATCGTCAGCGGGCAGAGGGAGCCCGATTCGATCTGCCCGTGCAGAAAATAGCCGGCGCAGCGCGCGGCCATCGCACCGGGCCGCGGATCCGAGAACGGGAGTGCATGGAGCCCTTGCTCGCGCAGCAGCGCGACGAGCCGGTGCCAGCTCGGATGAAACTCGATCGCATCCAGCCTTTCGCCGCGCGGGCTGTAGGTGAAAAGCTCGGGCGCGTGACGGTTGGCTTGCGCCGCCAGTGAAAGAATGTCGGGCGTGCCGAGCAGCGCGCCGTCGGTCGCGAGCGCTTCGCCATGCCACCCGGCGCCTTCACGCTCGACGGCGGCAACGAGCGTGGCGTCCGACGAGTAGAGGTTGTAGTACTCGAGCGGCGGGGTTTGATTCGTCACTTCGTGCGTGGCCTGCGGGGCCTGTGGTTTCATCGGTCGTCTCCGGATGTTTCCCCGTTGCCCTCCGCGATGCTTCGTTTTCGTTGTCTTTGACCGTGCGCGCCGCGCGGCGTTTGGGTATCACGTGACTTTTATGCGTCTCGCGTTGCCGCCCCGTCTCTCCATCGCCGTGCGCCCGTCGGCGTCGGGCGTTCCCGCATGATAGGTTCGGCGCGGCTCGTTGGTTTAGAGGGGACGCTCTTGAGGCGGCCCGGCGGGCACTGATGGATGAACGGCCCCCGCTCACGCTGTTCGCTGCCCCGAGGGGCCGGTCAGTCTCCTTGGGGCGGCCCCGCCTTCACGGACCGGACGAAATCGAACTCGTCGGAGACGCTAGCCGGTAGCGTCTCGCGCGCCACTTTCAACCAGGCGCGCGCCGCATGCGAGAGGTAGCCGTTGCGGCGCCAGCCGACCGCCACTTCCCACGATATGTCGGGCTCCGTCACGGGCCGGCAGGTGAATTGCGCCGTGTCGAGCCGCCGGCAATAAAGCGCGGGCAAGAGCGCGATCCCAAGGCCGGCGTGGACGAGCGCCGCCATGAAGTCCCAGTGGCCGCTGCGCGCAACGATCGTCGGCGCAAAACCGGCATCCCGGCAGGCCCGTGTGACGACGTCGTTGAGCGCCAGGCTCTCGCCGTAGAAGACGAACGGCTCCGCCGCCAGATCGCCGAGGCGCACTTCGTGGGCGGAATCCCAGCGGGACCCGTGGCGCGCGACGAGCCAAAGCGGATGGCGTGAGATCGGCAGAACGTCGAAGAGCTCGGCATCGACAGGTAAAAGCAGGCCCCCGAGCTCGAGTTCGCCCGCGAGAAGCGCCGCCTCGATGCCGCGTGAGCCTTGCTCGAAGAGCTTCAGTTCGATGTTCGGGTAGCGGCGCTTGAATTCGGCTATCGCGGGCGTGAAAAGCGAGCCGCCCATCGGCGGCGTGCCGATCGTCAGCTCGCCGCGACCGAGCGTGCCGATATCGTCGAGCTCGGCCTGCAGCTGGGCATGCGCGGCGAGCACTTCCTGTCCGCGCTGAAACACGACGCGCCCTTCGTCGGTCAGTACCATCTGGCGGCCCTCTCGCAGAAGGAGTGGTGCGCCGATCTCCTCTTCGAGCGCCTTTACCATCTTGCTGATAGTCGGCTGCGTGACGAAAAGCCGCTCCGCGGCAGCCGTGAAGCTCTGCTGCCGGACGACTTCCACGAAGTAGCGCAACGCGCGCAATTCCATAAGTTGACTCCACGCTCACTATTGTTTGGTGTCCCCCGCGGCACCCTGCGGCCCCCCGGGCGAGCCGGCGCCCTCGCGAACTTCTCGTGGACGAGACGAGCGACGGCCACCGTTGTTCCAGTTTGGAATGATCACGATGAGTTTAAGTCATTTTATTTATGGAATCGACATACCTACAATTTCGGCATGGAGTCAATAGGGGGTTATGCGATGTCGACGATGAAGCGGGTGAAAGCCTTGGTGCGCGTTGCTGGACAGACGGCGTTTCTCGGCGCGCTGTGGTTCGCGGCCGATTTCGTCGCCCGCTATCTCGCCCTGCCCGTGCCAGGCAGTGTGCTCGGCCTTGCGGCCCTGCTCGCGCTGCTGCTTTCCGGCAGCATTGCTCCGCGCTGGGTCAAGGCAGGCGCCGACTGGCTGCTGGCCGACATGCTGCTCTTCTTCGTGCCGGCCGCCGTTGCCGTCGTGCAGTACGGCGGGCTCTTCAAGTCCGACGGCTGGCGCCTCGCGCTCGCCGTCGTCGCCGGCACGCTGGCCGTGATGGTGGCCGTTGCAGTCACCGTCGACCAGACGGCTCGGCTCGAGCGCCGGCTTGCACTGCGCCGCGTGCGCGTCTCGCGCGCGCTCGTGGCGGGCGACGCGCACTGACCCGGCGACGGCCCTCGTTTCGATGCCCAATCGCGGAGGTTAGTCAATGATCGCCTCGTTCCACTCGTCGCCGCTCGCCGCCGATCCGCGGTGGGTCGCGGCCGCGTGCTTCGTGCTGACGATCGTTCTTTATGGGGCCGGCAAGCGCCTTTATGCGCGTGCGAAGAGCCCATGGCTGACGCCGCTTTTTGTGGTGCCCGCGCTGCTCGCGCTCTTCGTGCTCGTGGCACATATTCCCTACTCGGTCTACTTTGCCGACACGCGCTGGCTCATGTGGCTGCTCGGGCCCGCCACGGTCGCCTTTGCCGTGCCCATCTACGAATATCGCGAGCTCATCAAGCGTCACTGGCTTTCGCTGACGGCCGGCGTGACGGTGGGCATCATCGTCGCCGTCTCCGGATCGTTTGCGCTTGCCAAGCTGCTGCATATTTCACCGGAGGCTTCGCGCAGCCTGCTGACGCGGTCCGTATCGACGCCATTCGCGCTCGCCGTCTCCGATGCCATCCATGCACCACGGCAACTGACGGCGCTCTTCGTTATCGCGACCGGCATCGTCGGAATCTTCGTCGGCGAGCTCGTGCTCGCGCTGCTGCCGCTGCGTACGCGTTTGGCGCGCGGTGCGCTCTTCGGCGCAGGCGCGCATGGGGTCGGTACCGTCAAGGCGCGCGAGCTCGGCAGCGAAGAAGGCGTGATCGCGAGCCTTACGATGATGATCGCGGGCGTCGTCATGGTATTGATCGCGCCGCTCATCGGCACGTTGTTCGGCGGCGCGTTCGGCTGACCGTCGTTTTTGCTACAATTCCCCCGTTTCCGAGGAGCGTTGCGACGGGTTACTCCGCCAGGCTCGGGAACTTCAATTGGACCGGTGCGCGCCAAGCGGCGCGTTTCGCGGCTCCATCGAACGGCGCTCACGTCTATTTTTTCTAGGTCTTATTTTAGAAAGGAGGGCGTGATGAACGCCGCTGTCATTGAATCGAAGCAATCCCAGGATTTCGTCGTCGCGGATCTCTCGCTGGCCGACTGGGGCCGCAAGGAATTGAACATCGCCGAGACCGAAATGCCCGGTCTCATGCAGATCCGCGCCGAGTACCAGGCCGCGCAGCCGCTGAAGGGCGCGCGCATCGCCGGCTCGCTCCACATGACGATCCAGACCGCCGTGCTGATCGAGACACTCACGGCGCTCGGCGCGGACGTCCGCTGGGCCTCGTGCAACATCTTCTCGACGCAGGACCACGCGGCCGCCGCGATCG
>CAYPWK010000448.1:0-4883 GCA_964414365.1 uncultured Burkholderia sp. | reverse complement strand
GACGCTTGCCGTGATGTTGCCGTCGGCCTTCACTTCGGCGTAGTCGCGCACGCGCCGCAGCAGCCGGTTGGCGATACGCGGGGTGCCACGCGAGCGTTTTGCGATTTCGAGGGCGCCGTCGCGATGGATGCTGGCGCCGAGCAGCGATGCCGACCGCACGACAATGCGCGAGAGCTCCTCGGCGTTGTAGAACTCGAGGCGCGCAACGATGCCGAATCGGTCGCGCAACGGATTCGTCAGCATGCCGGCGCGCGTCGTCGCTCCGACGAGCGTGAACGGCTGAAGGTCGAGCTTGACGCTGCGGGCGGCCGGGCCTTCGCCGATCATGATGTCGATCTGATAGTCCTCGAGCGCCGGATACAGGATTTCCTCGACGACGGGCGAGAGACGATGGATTTCGTCGATGAAGAGGACGTCGTTGGCCTCGAGGTTCGTCAGCAGTGCCGCGAGATCGCCGGCGCGCTCGAGCACGGGTCCTGACGTTTGCCGCAAGTTCACGCCCATTTCGCGCGCGATGATGTGTGCGAGCGTCGTCTTGCCGAGGCCTGGCGGGCCGAACAGCAGGACATGGTCGAGTGCTTCGGCGCGGCGCCTCGCCGCCTGGATGAAGATTTCGAGCTGGCCGCGCACCTTTTCCTGTCCGACGTACTCGTCGAGCTGGCGCGGGCGAAGCGCGCGCTCGAAAGCTTCCTCGTGCGAGGATGCGGGCGTGGCGGAAATGATGCGCTCGGCGGCGAGCTTGTCGGTTTCGATCATGCGCGTCATTGTACCGCGCGCGCTCGACGCTCAAGCGGCCGCCGCCTTCGTGCGGGGCCACATCGCCGCGAACGTGCTTACGCCTTCGACAACGCCTTCAGCGAAATTTTGATGCCTTCGGACACGCCCGTGCCGGCCGGCACGTTCTTGATTGCGGTGAGCGCTTCCTTTTCGGAGTAGCCGAGCGCGAGCAGCGCGTTGAGAATATCGGCGGCGTGGTCCGACGGCGAGACTGCCGCGGCGTTCGCCCCCAGGTCGGCGCCGAGCTTGCCCTTCAGTTCGAGCAGCAGCCGCTCGGCCGTTTTCTTGCCGATGCCGGGCACGCGCGTCAGCCGCGCGGCGTCCTGCAGCGTCACGGCTTGGGCGAGCTCCTGCACGCTCATGCCCGAGAGCACGGCGAGCGCCATCCGGGCACCGATGCCGCTGATCTTCAAGAGCTCGCGGAAGGTCGCGCGCTCTTGCGCCGTGCCAAAGCCGTAGAGCAGGTGCGCATCTTCGCGAACGATCAACTGGGTGAGCAGCACGATCCTCTCGCCCGCCGAAGGGAGGTTGTAGAACGTGCTCATCGGCACGTCGACCTCGTAGCCGACGCCGTTGCAGTCCACGAGCAGATGAGGGGGATTCTTTTCGAGCAGCGTGCCGGCGATGCGACCGATCATGACGAGTGCGAGAGAGAACGGGAAAGCGGGAGTGTAGCGTAACGTGGTATTTGGGGATTTTGCGTCGGATCTGAGTTTTTCTGACTAGTAACGCAGCCTTCCCGCAGCGGGAGCATGCCTAGCCAACCAGCCGACCACGCCGCACGCGCAACCCTTTTTTAGCCATGGCGGGTGCGATGCCGCCCAGTGTGCCGAGCGTGCTTCCACCGTGCGCATGGCAGATCGCCATACCGAGCGCATCCGCTGCATCGGTCCCCGGCAGTCCCGGCAGGTTCAGCAGGCGACCGACCATCTGCTGCATTTGCTCCTTCGTCGCCCGACCATAGCCGACGACGGCCTGTTTCAGTTGCAGCGCCGTGTACTCAGCGACGGGCACGCCGCCCGCGACGAGCCCGCAGATCGCCGCTCCGCGCGCCTGGCCGAGCAGCAGCGTCGACTGCGGATTGACGTTGACGAATACTTTCTCGATGGCCGACTGATCGGGCGAATGCTCGCGGATCAGCGTCGCAATGCCGGCGAAGATCGTGCCGAGTCGAGAGGGGAGATCGCCGTCGGGCGTGCGGATTACCCCGCTCGTGACGTAGGTGAGCCGCTGGCCCGTCTGTTCGATGACGCCAAAGCCCGTTACGCGCAGGCCCGGGTCGATGCCGAGGATTTTCACATTGAGGGGAGGCGGACGAAGTGCTTGCGATACTACAACGAACGGCCGCCTACGGCGACCGGCCTCAGTTGCATCACGCCGCACCGAGCGGCTGAGATTCGGATGAGCGCCCGCATTGCACGGGCGCCCTCATCCGATGCTCAATGCCGGAAATGCCGCACACCCGTCATGACCATGGCGATGTTGTGCTCGTCCGCGGCGGCAATGACTTCATCATCGCGCACCGAGCCGCCCGGGTGGATCACGCAAGTCGCACCCGCCGCGACCACAACATCGAGCCCGTCACGGAACGGGAAAAACGCATCGGACGCCACGGCCGAGCCTTTCAGCGAGAGGCCCGCATTCTCCGCCTTGATGCTCGCGATGCGTGCGGAGTCGACACGGCTCATCTGCCCCGCGCCGACACCGAGCGTCATGCCTTTACCGCAGAACACGATCGCATTCGACTTCACGAACTTCGCGACACGCCACGCGAAAAGCAGGTCGTCCATCTCCTGCGGCGTCGGATGCCGCTTCGTCACGACGCGAATCTCGCGCGGCGACACGTTCTTCGCGTCGGGCGACTGCACAAGCAGACCGCCGCCCACGCGCTTGAAATCGAACGGGTTCTGACCGGAGCCCAGCGGGATCTCGAGCAGGCGCACATTCTGCTTCGCCCCGAACACCGCCTTGGCGCCTTCGCTGAACGACGGCGCAATCAGCACTTCGACGAACTGCTTCGCGACGGCCGCCGCCGCCGCTTCGTCGACTTCGCGGTTGAACGCAATAATGCCGCCGAACGCCGATGTGGGATCGGTCTGGAACGCCTTCGAGTAAGCCTCGAGCGGATCGGCGCCGATCGCCACGCCGCACGGGTTCGCATGCTTGATGATCACGCAGGCCGTCGCGTCAAACGTCTTCACGCATTCCCAGGCCGCATCGGCATCGGCAATGTTGTTGTACGAGAGCTCTTTGCCTTGCAACTGACGATAGGCCGCAAGCGCGCCGGCCGGTGCCGACAGGTCGCGATAGAACGCTGCGCTTTGATGCGGATTTTCGCCGTAGCGCAAGTCCTGCACTTTCGTGAAAGCGAGATTGAGCGTGCTGGGGTAGGTATTGCGGGAGTTGTGTTGCAGCGCTTCGGTGAGGCTCGTCAGGTAGTTCGTAATCGCGCCGTCGTATTGCGCGGTATGCGCGAACACCTTCGTCGCGAGGCGGAAGTTCGTCTTGTAGCTGACCTTGTTGCCGCTCGCGCGCATCTCGTCGAGCACGGCTGCGTAGTCGGCGGGATCGACAATCACCGTGACGTCGCGATGGTTCTTGGCCGCCGAGCGCAGCATCGTCGGACCGCCGATGTCGATGTTCTCGATCGCGTCCTCGAGCGTGCATTCATCCTTCGATATGGTGGCGACGAACGGATAGAGGTTGACGACCAGCAGGTCGATCGTCGGAATGCCGTGCGTCTCGAGCGCGGCCATGTGCTCGGGCAGATCGCGGCGCGCGAGAATGCCGCCGTGGACCTTCGGATGCAGCGTTTTCACTCGGCCGTCGAGCATTTCGGGAAACCCGGTGTAGTCGGCCACCTCGGTGACCGGAAGCCCCGCCTCGGCGAGGAGCTTGGCCGTGCCACCCGTCGACAGGATCTTGACGCCGAGCGCCGAGAGCGATTGGGCGAACTCGACGATCCCGGATTTGTCGGAAACGGAAATGAGCGCTTGCTTGATCATGATGAGAACGAAGACCGAAAAGAAACGAGGGCGGCGCGCGACTACAGCAGACCGTGCTGTTGCAGCTTCTTGCGCAATGTGTTGCGGTTGATGCCGAGATAATCGGCGGCGAGCGACTGGTTGCCGCCTGCCTGCTCGAGCACCACCTCGAGCATCGGTTTTTCGACGCACGACATCACCATTTCATAGACGTCGTGCGGGTTGGCGCCGTCGAGATCCTGGAAGTACATCCCCAGGCTGTCGCGGACGCATTGTTCGATATTGTGCTTGCTCATGCTGCTAAGGGTTCGTTACAAGTCGGCTCTTTTTGCTCGAGCATCTCGTCTTCCACGTAGACGAGTCGGTCCGACAAGGCTTGCTGCGCGTCGAAGAATTCGTTGACGGCAGCCAGCTGTTCGCGTGTGGTATCGAGCGTGTTCATCCGGTGCCGGAAAGCGTTGGCGCCGGGAAGGCCGCGAGTGTACCAGCCGATGTGCTTGCGCGCAGTACGAACGCCCGTGAATTCTCCGTAGAACGCGTAGTGATCTTCCAGGTGCGCGTTCATCACTTCGCGGATCTCGGCGATCCGAGGCGGTGGCGGCAACTCCCCGTGCCGCAGGAAATGATCGATCTCGCGAAAGAGCCATGGACGCCCCTGCGCCGCACGGCCGATCATGATCGCGTCCGCACCGGTGGCCTGGAGCACCGCGCGCGCTTTCATCGGCGAATCGATGTCGCCGTTCGCGACCACCGGGATGCGCGCCGCCGTCTTCACGGCCGCGATCGTCTCGTACTCGGCAACGCCGTGGTAAAGATCGGCGCGCGTGCGGCCATGCACGGTCAGCATCGAGATGCCGGCGTTCTCGGCGATGCGCGCGATCGAGAGCGCGTTCTTGTGAGCACGGTCCCAGCCGGTGCGGATCTTGAGCGTGACCGGCACGGCGTCGGGCCCAGTGCCGACGGCGCCGACGACCGCCTCGACGATGCGCGCGACGAGCGGCTCATCTTGCAACAGTGCGGAGCCCGCGGCGACGTTGCAAACCTTTTTCGCCGGGCAGCCCATATTGATGTCGATGATCTGCGCGCCGTTAGCGACGTTGTAGCGCGCGGCCTCGGCCATCA
>CAYPWK010000447.1:0-4888 GCA_964414365.1 uncultured Burkholderia sp. | reverse complement strand
GATGAACGTGCCGCGCGATTTTGACATCTTAGCGACGTCCAAGGTCAGGAAGCCGTGCGAGAATACGTAGGTCGCCGTGCGGTTCCCCGATAACTCGAGCAACGCGGGCCAAAATAGCGTGTGGAAATAGAGGATGTCCTTGCCGATGAAATGATATTGCTCTGCATCGGAGCCTTTGCGGATCCAGCTTTCGAAGTCGAGGCCATTGCGCGCGGCGAGGTTCTTGAAGCTCGCGTAATAGCCGACCGGCGCGTCGAGCCAGACGTAGAAGTACTTGCCCGGTGCGCCCGGGATCTCGAATCCGAAGTAGGGCGCGTCACGCGAGATGTCCCAGTCGGCGAGCTTGGCTTCGCCCGCCTCGCCGAGCCACTCGCGCATCTTGTTCGTCGCCTCCGGTTGGGCCAGACCGCTTACCCAATTGCGCAGGAAAGATTCGCAGCGCGGGTCGGAGAGCCGGAAGAAATAGTGCGTGGACGTCCTGCGCACGGGCGTGGCGCCCGAGACGACCGAGTACGGGTTGATCAGGTCCGTCGGCTGATAGGTCGAGCCGCACACCTCGCAACTGTCGCCGTATTGATCCTTGGCGCCGCACTTGGGGCACTCGCCCTTGATGAAACGGTCCGGCAGGAACATCTGCTTGACGGGGTCGTACGCCTGCTCGATCTCGCGCGCATCGATGAACCCGGCTTCATTCAGCGCCAGATAGATCGATTCGGACAGCTCCCTGTTCTCTTCAGACTCCGTCGAGTAATAGTTATCGTACGAGATATGGAAGCTCGCGAAATCGCGCTTGTGCTCGCGGGCCACGCGCTCGATCAGCGCGGCCGGCGTGATGCCTTCTTTCTCGGCCGACAGCATGATCGGGGTGCCGTGGGCGTCGTCGGCGCAGACGTAGTAGACCTCGTGCCCGTGCATTCGCAGAGCTCGCACCCAGATATCGGTCTGGACGTGCTCGACCATGTGGCCAAGATGGATCTGTCCGTTCGCGTAAGGCAAGGCGGACGTGACGAGAATCCGGCGGCGCGGCGCGGCGGCGTTAGCGTTGTCGCCGGCGGCGAAAGCTTGGGAGGGCGATGTCATCTGGGTTTCGGGACGGACTGCTGGAGCAAGGGGAAGCAGCGATTTTAACAGGGCACGGCGCGCCCTACCGCAAGGATGGTGCCGGTGACCGTACCTCCTGGCGCGGGAGGGCGGTCCGCGCCGCGGTGGCCCTGGCAGGCGGCTATCCGATGGCCGATGCTGGCATGGTAGGTGGACAGCCTGGCTTCGACGGCAAAAATGGGGGCAAAAAAAACCGGGGCAATCGCCCCGGAGCAACAACGACAAGAGGAGAATGGTGACGCGGCGGCTTGCGCCAGCCACGTACCATTTATAGTGACAGCGGATCTTGCGGGGAGTTCGAAATTTTTTTCGATACGTTTACCGGCAGATTCTGGGCGGCTTCCGAGCACGCCCGGCCGGCCTCTCGGCTTTCTCCCCAGCCCGGTTGCCACGGCTCACTAAGCCTCATTGATAACGAGGTTGTTGGCCCGGCTGCGCCGTCGCGCGCAAGTAAATTTCCACCCGGCGATTTTGAGCCCGACCGGCATCCGTGTTGTTGTCCGCAATCGGGTTGCTCTGACCGTAGCCTTGCGCGGCCAAGCGGTTAGGAGAAATGCCATGCTGGGTCAGGTACGTCGCCACGCTTTGCGCGCGATTCACCGAAAGGGTCTGGTTGTACTGGGGGCTTCCAGTGCTGTCGGTATATCCGCGAACTTCAGCGACGAGCTCGGGATGCTGTTGCATTTGGGTCGACAGCTCATTCAGCGTCGCGTAGAGCGCCGGATTGATTTGATAGCTGTTCGTGGCGAACGTCACATTGCTCGGGATATTAAGCCTGAGCGAGCCATCGGGCTGCTCTGTGACCTGCGTGCCCGTCCCCCTCGAGGCCCCCGAGAGGCGGTTGCGAATCGCATCCCACTTGTAGCCGGTAATGCCGCCGAGCAGGGCGCCCGTGCCGGCGCCGATCGCGGCCCCCTTGCCGCCGCCCGCGAGCGCGCCGATGGCGGCGCCGACGCCGGCTCCGATGCCGGTGCCGTACGCGCTGTTCGTCTGGTCCTGGGTCGCGCACCCGGCGACGAGCGTGCCGGCCACCGCCAACACGGCAAGGCGGGTCAGTGATTTTGCATGCATTTTTTCGGTCCTCTCATAGAAACACGTGCCGGAAGGGGCTTGACCGTGTTGCGCGAGTGTATGCCGACGACAACGGCGCGAACCACTACAATAGCGCGTATGGCCGATGCCGCCCCACGGTCGTGCCGACGCGAAGGTGCCCGTCGAGCCCGTTTTTGGCAATGGCGAGCAACATTTTTTTTCAATTTTCCGCTTCCCGGCGAGCGGGGCGCTGGTCGCCGCAATGCGCGCTGCCAAGCCGTCCGGCTGCCGCAAGCCGTTTCCTTTCCGGAGTCGTGTCAATGAGCATTGATCGGGCCTTGGTCGACGCCGCCCTGGCGGCCGTCACGGACCCCAACACGGGCCGCCCGTTCTCGGCAGCGAAGGGTGTCAGAAACGTCGTAGTGGACGGCGCGACGGTGCGCGCCGAAGTCGTTCTCGGCTACCCCGCGAAAAGCCAGCACGACGCTCTGCGCGCACTCATCGAGGGCGAGCTGCGCAAAGTGCCTGGCGTCGAGCGCGCCGAGATCGCGATCTCGCAGTCGATCGTCGCCCACGCCGTGCAGCGCGGCGTCAAGCTGTTGCCGAACGTGAAGAACATCGTCGCCGTGGCTTCGGGGAAGGGCGGCGTCGGCAAAAGCACGACGGCCGTCAACCTCGCGCTCGCGCTCGCGAGCGAAGGCGCCTCGGTCGGCGTGCTCGACGCCGACATCTACGGGCCGTCGGTTCCGACGATGCTCGGCATTCATGGCCGACCCGAATCTCCGGACGGCCAGTCGATGAATCCGCTCGAAGGCCACGGGTTGCAGGCGAACTCGATCGGCTTTCTCGTCGAGCAGGACAACCCGATGGTCTGGCGCGGCCCGATGGTGACCTCGGCGCTCGAGCAGCTGCTCAGGCAAACGAACTGGCGCGAGCTCGACTATCTGATCGTCGACATGCCGCCCGGCACCGGCGACATTCAGCTGACGCTCGCGCAGCGGGTGCCCGTGACGGGCGCCGTCATCGTCACGACGCCGCAAGACATCGCGCTCATCGATGCGAAGAAAGGCTTGAAGATGTTCGAGAAGGTCGGCGTGCCGATTTTGGGCCTCGTCGAGAATATGAGCATCCATATCTGCTCGAACTGCGGCCATGCCGAGCACATCTTCGGCGCGGGCGGCGCGCAGCGTATGGCGCGCGAGTACGGTGTCGAGCTGATCGGCAGTCTGCCGCTTGACATCGCCATCCGCGAGCAGGCGGACAGCGGACGGCCGACCGTCGTCGCAGAGCCGCAGGGGCGGGTTGCGGGCATCTACCGTGAGATCGCGCGCAAGGTCGCGATTCAGATCGCCGAGCGCGCGCGCGACATGACATCGAAGTTTCCCAGCATCGTCGTGCAGAACACCTGATGGGGCTTTGCTCCTGCCGTTCGGACATGCAACGCGCGCCCGCCGCGCGTCGCGGTATCATGTCGCCTTCGCTTGAGTCCGGCATGACGGCGTCGCCCCGGTGAGACGGGAACGGCGCACGGCCGGCATGAGGATCGCATGAGAGAACGAACCGACGGGCGGTGCGTGCATGCGCTGAGCGTCCTCGCCTGTATCGGCCTGCTGGGGTTGATGGGCATGGCGCTTGGCGGTTGCACCGCTTTTTTCGGCCCCCACGAGAAACGCGCCAATGCGCAGCTGCTCCCGACCGTCGGCAACACGGCGCGCGGCTCCGTCGCGTTCATCGAGCGCTCGGACGGCGTCCAGGTCACCTATAACCTGACCGGCTTGCCGCCCAACAGCGATCATGCAATGCAAGTCCACGAGCGCGGCGACTGCAACGCGGCCGATGGCTCCAGCGCGGGCGCGGTGTTCGCACCGGCGGCCTCGAGGCTCAGGGCGGGCGTGCGTGTGGAGGGCGATCTGGGCAATATCCATGCGGACGCCACCGGGGTCGCGGCGGGCTTCATCGTCGCGCCCGATCTGGCGCTCGACGGCGTGCGTTCGGTGGTCGGCCGCTCGGTGCTGATCCACCATGAACCTGGCGATCCGGCGTTCCCCGATCACAGCGTCGGTGGGGCGCTCGCGTGCGGCACGATCCGGTAGCGCGCGCGGCGGCGCGCAACGAGAGAATAGGCAGTGAGGCAGTTGAAAGTAGCGATGCAGCAAGAGGCAGTCACCCAGGCTAACGGCACCTTATGACAATCAAATCCGACAAGTGGATTCGGCGCATGGCCGAAGAGCACAAGATGATCGAGCCGTTCACGGCCGATCAGGTGCGCACGGCCGAGGACGGCCGCAGGATCGTGAGCTACGGCACGTCGAGCTATGGGTACGACATTCGCTGTGCGGACGAATTCAAGATCTTCACCAATATCAATTCGACGATCGTCGATCCGAAGAATTTCGACGAGAAATCATTCGTCGACTTCAAGGGCGACGTTTGCATTATTCCGCCGAATTCGTTTGCGCTTGCGCGCACGGTCGAATACTTTCGGATTCCGCGCAACGTGCTGACGGTCTGCCTCGGAAAGTCGACCTATGCGCGGTGCGGAATCATCGTCAATGTGACGCCGTTCGAGCCCGAATGGGAAGGGTACGTGACGCTCGAATTCTCGAACACGACACCTTTGCCCGCGAAAATCTACGCGAACGAAGGCGTTGCCCAAGTGCTGTTTTTCGAAAGCGACGAGGTTTGTCAAACGTCGTACGCGGATCGCGGCGGCAAATATCAAGGTCAGCACGGCGTCACGTTGCCCAAGACGTGA
>CAYPWK010000446.1:0-4909 GCA_964414365.1 uncultured Burkholderia sp. | reverse complement strand
CAAGTCGCAGCCGACCGTTCATCTCATGCAGTTCCGCGCGGGCAGGGTGGTGCGTGAGGGCGCCGGGCTCTCGTTTTTCTACTACGCGCCGGCCACGACGCTGGTATCCGTTCCGGTGGCAAGCCAGGATCGTCCGTTCATTCTGGAGCTCGTCACCGCGGATTTTCAGAGTGTGACCGTGCAGGGCCAAGTCACCTATCGCATCGGCGACCCGCATAGAACGGCCGGCATGATGGATTTCTCACTAGGCAAGGATGGCCGCTCTTATGTTTCCGAAGATCCAAAGCGGCTTGGGGATCGCGTCGCGATGCAGGTCGAAGTCATCGTTCAGCAGGCCGTGCAAGCGTTGGAGCTGAAGGAGGCGCTGCGCGCCTCGGCGTCGATTGCTCGCACTGCGCAGACCGAGCTCGCCAGACAGCCCGAGATCGAGGCGCTGGGGCTTGAGATACTGGGCGTATCGGTGATGGCCGTGAAGCCTACCCCGGACATCGCACGGGCGCTCGAAGCGGAGGCGCGAGAATCGAACCTCAAGGCAGCCGATGACGCTGTCTATCTTCGGCGCATGTCGGCAGTTCAAAACGAGCGTGCGATCCGGCAGAACGAACTCGATACCGACATCGCCGTCGAGCTGAAGAAGCGGCAGATTCGCGAGGCGCAGATGGAGGCCAAGGCAACACTGATGCGCAAGGAAAACGAACTGCGCGATGAGCAGATGGCGGCCGATATCCACCTCGAGGAAAAGCGCAAGGCGTTCGTTGCGGGGCAGGCGCACAACAGCCGAACGCTTGCGGAGGCCGAGGCGCACCGAGTGGCCGCCGTGATGCAGGCGCTGGAGAAGGCCGATCCCCGTATTGTCAATGCGCTGGCTGCGGCCGGCATGCAGCCGGGGCAGCTGATCGCACAGGCCTTCGGCGGTATCGCAGAGCGTGCGGAACGCATCGGCCAGCTCAACATGTCGCCCGAATTGCTCCAAGGGCTCCTGAGTGCAGGCACTAAAGCGAGGGCTGCGTCATGAGCGGCGAGGCTCGCAAAGTGATACTGGTGACGCGCCGCCCCCGGCTTGAAGACCTGGTTGCGCGACATCACACGCTAGCGCAGGCGAAGTTCTATATCGAGCACCTCGGGGCCGATTTCTCCGACTACCTGGCCGAGAATGCCGCGTATGCACGGAGCATGGAACTCACCATGCGCACGCTCGAGGACTGGGGGCGATATCAGGTCCTCGATCGCAGCTACCTGCCGAATTTCATCTTCGCGCCCGACGATATCGTCGTGGCGCTGGGACAAGACGGGCTCGTCGCGAACTCGTTAAAGTACCTCGACGGCCAGCCGCTGATCGGACTTAACCCGGAGCCTGCGAGGTGGGACGGCGTGCTGCTGCCGTTCGAGCCGCCAGATCTTGGAACGGTGCTAGCCGATGTCGCCCGCGGTCGCCGTTCAACGAAGGTAGTCACGATGGCCGAAGCGAGGCTCTCGGACGGGCAAGTGCTGCGTGCCGTCAACGACCTTTTCATCGGACCGCGCACGCATTCTTCGGCGCTTTACGAGATCGAGCTCGGCGAGCGGCGTGAATCGCAGTCGTCGTCCGGCATCATCGTTTCGACCGGCTTGGGCTCGACCGCCTGGCTCAAGAGCGTGGTGACGGGTTCGCTCGGCGTGGCGCGCGCGATGGAGGGAAGGGCTGGAGAATTTCAGTACCTGCCGCAGCCGTGGGACAGTCGCGAACTGATGTTCGCCGTGCGAGAGCCGTTCCCGAGCCGGGCGTCCAACACCGAGCTTGTATTCGGTTATATCAGCGAAGAGACGCCGCTGCGGCTGCGCTCGCGGATGCCGGAAAATGGCGTGATCTTTTCCGACGGCATGGAAGCCGACTATCTGCGGTTTACCGCCGGAATGGAAGCGACGGTGACGGTAGCCGCGACGCAAGGGCATCTGGTTGTCTAGCCGTCTCAACGGAGATGAGCCGGGCAAACCTCTGATGTTTGGGTCCTGTTTACGAGGCCAGTTGCGGGCTTTTTCCATCTATACTGCGCACTCGTGTGTGGCAGACTTGCCGATTGCGGTCAGGCCCCGCGAGCGTCAATCGCAGCGCCGGCCGCCGGCCGCCGGCTAACGAGGAGGCGAAGCGCTTGAACCTGTCTTCTTGGCTAAGTGCGCTTGGCGAGGGCAGCCAGGTCCTGTGCAAAGATGGGGATCGCGTCTTTTATCGGACGTCGTGCGCAAACGAAGACGGCACGCGGACGTCCGTAATCGCTTTGCTTCCGGCTTCCGAGCAGCCCGGGCGAGCCAGCCTTCACCGACTCGAGCATGAATACGGCCTGAAGGCGGAGCTCGACAGCGCATGGGCCATACGGCCTGTCGAGTTCATTCGTGACGGGCAGCGAGCGATCCTGCTGCTCGAGGACCCTGGCGGCGAGCCGCTCGATTGTCTGCTTGGCGCCCCGCTCGAAACGGGACATTTTCTGCACCTCGCCATCGGCATCGCAACTGCGCTCGGCAACGCTCATCAGCGTGGTCTGATTCATAAGGACATCAAGCCGACCAATATATTCGTGATTCGGGCACCGGGCGATGTCAGGCTGACAGGCTTTGGTATCGCTTCGCGATTGCCGCGCGAGCGGCAATCCCCCGACCCGCCGGAGTTCATTGCCGGCACACTGCCGTACATGCCGCCGGAACAGACTGGGCGAATGAATCGGTCGATCGATTCGCGTAGCGACCTCTATTCGCTCGGCGTGACGCTCTACGAGATGCTGACCGGCAGCCTGCCGTTCCATGGGCGCGATCCAACGGAGTGGGTGCACTGCCACATTGCAAGGCAGCCTGTGGCGCCGTCTGCGCGAGCGAAGGACGTTCCTGCGGCCGTGTCCGCGATCGTCATGAAGCTGCTGTCGAAGACGGCCGAGGAGCGTTATCAAAGCGCCGAGGGCTTATTGTGGGATCTGCGCCGTTGCCTGACCCAGTGGGAGAGCGCCCATCGTATCGACGCGTTTCCGCTCGGCACACACGATACGACGCAACAGTTGTTGATTCCCGAGAAACTGTATGGACGCGACGCGGAGATTCGCACGCTGCTTGATTCGTTCGAGCGGGTTCTCGCGCAAGCCAAGCCGGAGCTCGTTCTCGTGTCCGGCTACTCGGGCATCGGCAAATCGTCGGTCGTCAACGAACTGCACAAGGTCATCGTGCTTCCCCGCGGCATCTTCATCTCGGGAAAGTTCGATCTGCGCCTGCGAGACATCCCTTATTCGACACTCGCCCAGGCTTTCCAAGGATTGATCCGGCAGATCCTCAACGGGCCCCCGGCGGATATCGCGCGGTGGCGCGATGTGATCAAGGAGGCCGTCGGGAAACATGGCTGCTTGCTGACCGACCTCATCCCCGAACTCGTGAGCCTGATCGGACCGCAGCCGCCTGTTCCGGTGCTCTCGCCGTTGGAAACCCAACTGCGTTTTCAATCGGTGTTTCAGAACTTCGTCGGCGTATTTGCAAGAGCCGAGCATCCGCTCGTGATTTTTGTCGACGATTTGCAATGGCTCGATCCCGCGACACTGACCGTCGTCGAGTATCTGATCACGCACCCGGATACCCATCACTTGCTGTTGATCGGTGCCTACCGCGACAACGAGGTCGGACCGGACCATCCCCTCGTGAGCACGCTGAAATCCATTCGGCGGGCGGGTACGGCTCTGCACGAGATCGTGCTAGACCCCCTGTCGATAGATGACTTCAATCATCTGCTCTGCGATGCGCTGAGATGTCCGCGCGAGCAGGCCGAGCCGCTAGCCGCACTCGTGCACGGAAAGACCGGGGGCAATCCTTTTTTCGCCGGTCAATTCCTGACAAACCTGGTCGAAGAAGGTCTACTCCAGTTCGAGCCGGTTTCCAACTCATGGCGATGGGATCTCGCGTGCATCGACGCCAAGGGTTTCACCGACAACGTGGTGGATCTGATGGCCCGCCGGCTGCAAAGGCTATCCCCTGTCGCGCAGGACGCGCTGAAGCTGCTCGCCTGCCTCGGCAGCCAGGCCGACTTCGGCATGCTCGCCAAAATGCGCGGTACTTCGGAAGCCGAGGTGCACGCTGATTTCGGTGACGCCGTGCGGGCTGGCGCAATTCTATCGACCGAGCGCAGCTTTAAGTTCCTGCACGATCGCGTCCAGGAGGCCGCTTACGCATTGATCGAGCCTGAAAGTCGCGCCGAGCACCATCTAAGCGTGGGCCGCATGCTGCTCGCGAGCACGAGCGAGAACGAAGTCGCGACACGCATCTTCGACATCGCGAACCAATTTAACCTCGGTGCGCCGCTCATGGTCGATCGCCGTGAGCAGCGGCAAGCGGCGGCGCTGAATCTGCGGGCCGCGAGGAAGGCCAAGGCGTCCACGGCGTACAGTTCGGCCTGCAGCTATCTGGCTGCCGCGATAGGGATGCTTGGCGCACGAGGGTGGGACGACTGCTACGAGTTGGCGTTCAGTGTGTGGTTCGAGCGCGCCGAATGCGAGTTCCTCGACTCCAACTTTCTCGAAGCGACTCGATGGGTCGACGAGCTGTCGATGCAGGCGCAATCGAAGATCGATCGCGCGGAGACTTATCGGCTTCGTATGGTGCTCCAGCTCGTCCATGGCGAGAACGCGCTGGCTGTTCGAACGGCACTCGAATGCCTGCGGATGTTCGACATCGAGTTGCAAGAGTGCCCGACCAACGATGAGGCGCGGACCGAGTACGAGGCCGTATGGGCAAGGCTGGGCGAAAGCCCGATAGCGGGCCTCCTTGACCTGCCGGTCATGGAGGCCCCCGAAATGCGCGCGGTGATGAACGTGCTGTCGACGCTTTGGCGCTCCGCGTACTTCACCGATAGCAATCTGTGCCAGTCGATCGCATGTCGAATGGTCAACGTGACACTGCAATA
>CAYPWK010000445.1:0-4917 GCA_964414365.1 uncultured Burkholderia sp. | reverse complement strand
AGCGAGATCGGCGACCTTCTCTACCCCGTCTACGAGGCCCATTGCAACCAGGTGATCGCCTCCGCGCGCGAGACGCTGACGATCGAGACCGTCGACGTGATGCACGCGCGGCTCTTGCGCATCGATCCGGGCACACCGGTAGTCGTCGTGGAGCGCGTCGCCTATGGCTATGATCGCCGCCCGCTCGAATGGCGCCGATCGCGCGGGCCAGCAAGCGAATTCGCCTATCAGGTCGAGATCCGCTGACCGAGCTCCCTTGCATGAATCGAAGGATAAACTCGTGGTTTGTCGATGACTGCGCCGCCCGCCCGAATCGCCTTGCCAGCATCAGAGGAACGGGCGTGCTGCTAACATAGGCGCCCTTTGAAGGAGCCCCTCATGGCGGAACTGACACATTTCGATGCGGCCGGGCAGGCGCACATGGTGGACGTCGGCGGAAAGGACGAGACGAAGCGCATTGCGATCGCGCGCGGCTCCATTCGCATGCTGCCGGAAACGCTGGCGCTGATTCGCAGCGGCACGGCGAAAAAGGGCGACGTGCTCGGCGTGGCCCGCATCGCTGCGATTCAGGGTGCGAAGCGCACGGCCGATCTCATTCCACTTTGTCATCCGCTTGCGCTGACTCGCGTCGCCGTCGATTTCTCGCTCGACGACGCCCTGCCCGGCGTCCACTGCACGGCGCAAGTGGAAACGCTCGGGCGCACCGGCGTGGAAATGGAGGCGCTGACGGCGGTGCAGGTTGGCCTGTTGACGATTTACGACATGTGCAAGGCCGTCGATCGCGGGATGACGATTACGGATGTCGGCGTGCGCGAGAAGCACGGCGGGAAGTCGGGAGATTGGACGGCGGCGAGCTAGATCGCCATAGCCGCATCCGATACCCCAATTACGCTGCCGCAGGCGCGATGAGCGGCACTCACTCGTCGCTGTCATCGTCCTTGCCCGAATCGGGCGGCACGCCGTATCGCTTCTCGAGCTCGGCCTTGAAGCCCGCGAGGCTCGGTTCGTCGTCACAGAGGTGGTAAACCCCCGAAAGCTGCACCGGCCAGTCGTGCAGCACCGTGGCAAAGATCTTCAGCCGCTGGACCGTATCGAGCGCATCGGTTCGCCGGCCATCGAGCGCTTGCAGCACCGCGTAGCGCCGTAAAACCGTCTCGCCCGGCAGCAGCGCGATCGCCTTCTCATGCATCGCAAGCTTGGTCTGCAAATCATTGCTGTCGATCGTAAGCAGCGTGGCCATCCCGTATTCGCCCCAAGCACCGAACAGGAACGACGGCGCGGCCCGATACTGTTCAGCCGGGCGCGCACCGTAATAGAGCACCTCGGCACGCGCATAATCGCGGTGAATCGGCACCAGCGCCGCAAGCCCGGCGAGCACGATCAGCGTATGCAGCGTCAGCGATGCGCGCGGCGACACGAAGCCGAGCGGCTTGGTCTCGAGGATCCCAAAAATGAACATCGCAGGTAGCAGAAAGAACATGTACTGCTGCGGATACTCGACGAGCGCGTGCATCAGCAGGACGCCGATGAGCGAAAGGCCGAACACACGGTAACGCGTATGCGGCGCGCGCAGCACACGCACGAGCCAAGCAAGTAGCCCGATCAGCACAATGCCGAGACCGATTACACCCGTCTTCGCGAGCAAGTCGATGAAGATGTCATGCGAGTTGTTGGCGATTTCAACATCGCCGAGCGTCTTAACGAGCTCGAACTGATAGCGCGGAAATTCGCCCCAGCCAGCGCCGAGCCATCGATGCTGCTCGAACATCGTCCATCCGTATCTCCACATCGCGAGCCGCGGAGCGATCTGGCCTTTGTCCTGAAAGCGATGCGCCGCGGAAACGTCGAGGTTCAGGTGATACCGAACGTTCGCCCATCGAACGGCGACATTCACGATGAGGAAGAGCGCTAGGAGAACGACAGGGATCAGCCAGGGCCGCGCGCCTGCGCGCGGACGGCCGCCTGCGCGCGAACGGCCGCGCCGCGCCGCGACCGCCGCCATCCAGAATCCGGCGACGACGACCACGCCCGTCTGCAGCCACGGACCACGCGAGACGGTCAGCGCCTGACCGAGGACGTAAATCGACGACAGGACGGCCCAAAGCAAGCCGTCGAGCCGACGAGTCTGCACGAGGTACATCGCCGCGGCGAGCGCGAACGCGATGACCGTCGCGAGGTGATTGGCTTGCGCCATATTGCCGAACGGCCGGCGGTCGACCGTCACGTTGTAGGCAACGACGAACGGCGCGAAGCGCGTCTCCGCGTGAAAGAGCTGGACGAGCTGGCAAAACACGGCGAAGAGCCCGCCGATGACGAGCACCCACGCCACCCACAGCAACGTCTCCTTCGTGAGATTCGCGCGCGCGAACCCATACCCCGCATGCGTCGCCATGAATCCCGCGAGCAGATACCCGGCGCCGAGCCAGTTCATCGACGGCTGCTCAAGCCGAAGGACGAACGTCTGGACGACCAGTACAAGCCCGAAGAGAAGCGGCACGAGCGCCACGGTGGGTGTCGCGAACGTCGGTGCGGGCCGCGCGGTCGACGAAAGCCAGGCTACCGCGGCGCCCACGAACAGATAGAGCGCAAGCGCGGTGAACTCGGAATAGAAAGTCGGGATCGGGTATGTATGGTTGGTCACCGCGTAAGGAAGCAACATCGCGAGGGCCAACAGCACAAACGACAAGTAGCGTGCAAACGGTGAAGTCATGAAGTGAACGGACGATCGGCAATCGGCGCACTATACAAAAAAAACGTTACGCTGTGCGGCGCGTCAAATAGCCAATCGCGCGGGCCCTTGCCCCGTTACAGCGCCACCAGTCCTCGCAACGTCACGCGCGACATTCGGGCGGCGCGACGTTCGGGGGCAGTGTCGCGGCCTCCGCCGGTGTGGGTCCGGAGCCGGGCGCAGGCAGCGAGGAGTCGCTCTTACCGCTTGCAAAGCACTCCCAGGTCACCGAGCCCGCCTGCATCGCCCCCCTCGAAAGCGCAATCCGCGCGGTAGTCGTAAGCGCATCGTCGGGTACCGAAGGAACGAGTACGAGCGTCTCGCTGCCTGGCGGTGCTACGCGCGTCGTGTAGCGGATCGAGATCTCGCCGCTATCGTCGTCGATCGCGATTGATTCGACGTTCCGCGTAGGTGGCGGCGATGCGTATCCGCTGCCGAGCGCATTGCCGCTCGCGGCATTTTCGGCCACGGCAAGCCGGGCCGCCGCGGCAAGCGACAAACCCTCGCCGACACGGCTGCGCGCGAGATAGTCCTGATAGGCGGGAATGGCATACGCCGCGACGACACCGACAATCGCGAGCACGATCATCAGTTCGACCAGCGTGAACCCGGGGCCGCCGCCACGCGTGCGGCGAACGCGCACCAACGAAGCGAGGGCAGACATAAAGATAACGACCGACATCGGCAGTCTCCTCCAACCAGACCGGAACCGAACGGCTCAAAACCGGGTAACGCTTGATGCGAGCGAACCCGAGCCGGGCGCTTCCGAAAGAAAAGCCCCCATCGGAGGGGGCAGTGGTTTGAAGAGTAGCCGGCGGCTAAGGCCGGAGACAGTCAGCCGAACGGCCAACCCACAAGCAGATTGTCGACGAGCATCGGAAGGGCGCGGCGCATAGTCAGCTGAGGAATGGAGAAACGCTCAATCGTGGCCGGACGAGCGTGAAGCATCCGCACGATGCGACGCGGCGCGTTCAGCCTCGCGCCGGCGCATCTGGCGCTTGATCGCGTAGCCGACGGCAACGACGAACACGGCACCTGCCACCCGTGCCCCGTATTCGGCGGCCGGCGTATCGAGCAGCGGCCAGCGGTTCCCAGCCGGATCGTTGACCATGAGGCCGCCGGCGATCCAACCAAGCAACGCCGCGCCGAGCGTCACGATGATCGGATAGCGATCGAGCAACTTGAGCACGAGCGTGCTGCCCCAGACGATGAGCGGAATACTGACGACGAGGCCGAACACCACGAGCGCGACGCGATGACTGGGTTCCGCAGCTTCGGCCGCGCCCGCGATCGCGATTACGTTGTCGAGGCTCATGACGGCATCGGCCACGATGATGGTCTTGATCGCCGCCACGAGCTTGTCGGCCGGCTTGATGTTCTCGTGCGGGTCATGCGCGGGCGCGAGAAGCCTCACGCCGATCCATAGCAGCAACAGCCCGCCTGCGAACTTGAGCAGCGGCACGTCGAGCAACGCCACGGCAAACGCGATGAGCACGACGCGCAGCACGATGGCGCCGGCGGTGCCCCAGATCACGCCTTGCAAGCGCTGGCTGCTCGGCAGCTTGCGACAGGCGAGCGCAATCACAACGGCATTATCGCCGCCGAGCAGGATATCGATGATGACGATCTGAAAGACCGCGCCCCAATGGAGCGTCGCAAAGAAGTCGAGCATGGAATCGAGCATGGGTGCGCAAAAGATATTCCCATCAGGCAGCGGCAATCGAAGCAAAGATCGAGGCGACACTCGCCGCGAGCGACAACAGGCGAAAAATCAAAGGCGCAAAAAAAACGAGGAAGCCGTTCGTGCTTCCTCGCTTTTGGTCGACTGCCGGTTACCTTACGAAACGGTTTCGCAAGGATACCAAAACGTCGCCGCTGTGTTGCGCTTTGCTTCGGGTTTGTCGTCTGCGCTGCGGCACGGCATGGCGCGGCTCGCTCGCGGGCCGCGCCTCACCGTTTATCGCAACGGGCAGGCGTCAGATCACCGACTTCAGGAGACGGGCCATCTCCGACGGGTTCTTCGTGACCTTGATCCCGCAGGCTTCCATGATTTCGAGCTTGGCTTCGGCTGTGTCGGCCCCGCCCGAGATCAGCGCGCCAGCGTGACCCATGCGCTTGCCCGGAGGCGCCGTGACACCGGCGATGAAGCCGACGACGGGCTTCTTCATGTTGTCCTTGATCCAGTAAGC
>CAYPWK010000444.1:0-4942 GCA_964414365.1 uncultured Burkholderia sp. | reverse complement strand
CTGTCGATCACATCCGACAGCGGCGCAATGCGCATACCCGCGGGACGGGCGGTTCGTTGAAGTTGGTCCCGGCGCTGTCAGTCGCGATCAGGCGCTCCGAGCGGAAAGAACGGCCGATAAGGACGCGCCTCGTCGACAGCCCGCGCGAACGACGGGCGTGCCAGCAGCCTTTGCCGATAGGCGATGACATTGGCAAATGACGGATCGATTCGATGCGTCCAGTCGGCGTAAAACAGGAACGGCGCGGCGCCGCAGTCTGCAAGGCTGAACATATCGCCCGCAGCCCATTCGCGCCCGGCCATCGTCTTGTCGAGCCATGCGTAGGCTGTCTCGAGCATCGCGCGGGCGTCGGCGACGCCGCGGGAGTCGTGCTCGCCGTCCGCCCGTAAGCAATCGAGGACGATCTTCTGCTGCGGCGTCGAAATGTAGTTGTCGAAGAAGCGGTCCATGCTGCGCACTTCGAGCGCGGCGCGCGCGTCAGCCGGCAACAGCGGCACACGTCCCGGATAGTGGAGGCCGAGATATTCGATGATGACGGTGGCCTCGGTCACCACACGAGTCCCGTCGACCAGGACCGGGAAGCGCTTGATCGGCCAAAGCTGCGCGAATTCGCGCATGATCTGCTCATTTTCCGGCGAGAGGAGCCGCCATTCGAAAGGCGTCTCGTTTTCATAGAGGGCGACAAGCGCCTTTTGGCAATAAGAAGAGAAAGGATGCGCGTAGAGCTTCAGAGTCATCGTGTGCCTCGGATTATTTGAAAGGCAGCCGCCGCGGCTTGCGCCGGTGCGCTGCCTCGATAAATGCACGACGAACGGGAGGCGGCCGCTTCGACATGCGTCGAATGAATTCAGGCCAAAAACGGCGGTACGCCGATGCGGGCGCTGATCGGTAGCCGCTCGGCCGGGCATTGCGAGGCTTCAGCCCTACATCTCAATCGAAGCAGTTTCGAAACGCCACGGCCACAATGACAGGCATGCACATCACGAGCGGGATGGCGAAATACGGCACTTCGAGATCGACGACCCAGCTGTAGACGAGCCAGCCCACGCCGGCCGCGAGCGTGGCAACGCCGACGAGTGCGGTCAGCACATTCAGCATCCGTTTCGATATGCGCTTACGCGGCCGTTCTTCGTTGGGACCCATATCCGGAGGCATCGAGCGCATTTTGATAAACCTCTATTTTAGTCCGCTGTGAAGCCCTAGGCCGGTTCAAGCTGCGCTCGCGCTCGCGCCCGCGCGGCGCCGGCATGGTCCGTCCGCTCCGCGTGAACTTGGCAGCCGATTGGCCTGCGCGACCGATCTATTGATCAGCGTTTATCTCGGCCGCCCTGCGACCGCCTGAGTATCAGTCTTAGGGTGCAAACGAGAACCATCCGGCGCTGGCTGCGAGGCGCCTTACACGCCGGTTCGCGACGCGGTGCGCGGTATTGCCACGTGCCGCGGCGAAACTCGTGCGCGTGCGATGGCGCAGCAACGTGCGCAGCGAGAACGGTCGCGCCGCGCTTCTGACCCATAGCGCGGAAATGAGCGTACGGAGCCAGGCGCGCACGAAGCCGCCCGGCCCTGCGCTGGTCTGCGGGCGAATGCCCGCTCGGGCCTGTTGCCTGTGCGCGCTTGCGGCGTGGTGACGCAGCGCGCGGACGATGCCGCGTCGTGCGGGGCGCGCGGCCTTCAGTGCAGCTTGTTTCAGGCGAAAGGCGAGTCGTCTTTTCATTGGATAGCAAATTCGAAATGGTGCCGGAAGGTCGCCCTTTCGGGGCTCTCCGAGAAAGTCCCATGGGGACAGGCAGATAACGCTGGGCCGCTTTGGGGCGGCGCAATCAACGCAGCATTCGTGCCAGAGGAGGTGGCGGAGCCTAACGACGCAGAGTCCGGCGTCCAAACAGTGGGGCAATCGCGGCGCCGGGGGAGGGATGGTGCAATCCACATGGACCAAGAGCCTACATGGGCATCGTGGCAGTGCAAAGTCGGGTTCGCCCCGAGGTGGGCAGCAGGGTCCGATGTTCCATGCATCTTTGCGGTGCTGTGATTGAACGGATTGCCGGCCTGCCAGGAGCCTGTTGGTGCGGCGGCACACCGTTTCCGCCCGCTTTACAATAGGCGCAACAACAACTGCCTTGGCGAACGGACCGTGTCAATGTCAGAGCACTCGAAGAAAGAACAGGTGGACGCGCTACGCGAGCGTGGCTATGTCGTTGTGAAAGGGCTCGTCTCTCCCGAGCGGTGCGCCGCGATGAAGGCGATCGCGCTCGAAGAGCTGCGTAGCGCCAAGCCA
This sequence comes from uncultured Burkholderia sp., assembly GCA_964414365.1. Lineage (GTDB taxonomy): Bacteria > Pseudomonadota > Gammaproteobacteria > Burkholderiales > Burkholderiaceae > Trinickia. The sequence continues at coordinate 2,667 of CAYPWK010000444.1, read as the reverse complement.
CCGGTAGAATACGAGGCCGATCTTCGCTATCCGGGTGCACCGGAATCGAGACAGGCGCCTGGCGGGCATACGGTGCGCCGCCTGCTCGATGCCTACGCGCGGCACCCACTTCTGCGCGAATGGGCTACCGCCGTGGAAGTGCGCGGGTGGATGCAGCTGTACTTCGGCGAGACGCCGCATCTTTCGCGAGCGCATCACAACTGCATCATGACGAAGCACCCGGCTTACGGCAGCCTCACGGGCTGGCATCGCGATGCGCGTTACTGGTCGTTCGAGCGCGACGACCTCGTTTCGACGTGGCTCGCGCTCGGCCCCGAGTTCGTCGATAACGGCGCGCTCTGGTTCGTGCCCGGCTCGCACAACGAGGCGTTCACGTCCGATCGCTTCGACGCAGCCAAGTTCTTCCGTTCGGACATTCCTGAAAACAACGCACTGATCGCGACTGCGGTCTCGCCGGAGCTCGAGGCGGGCGATGTCGTATTCTTTCACTGCAACACGCTGCATTCGGCTAGCCGAAACATCAGCGACGAAGTGAAGTACTCGCTCGTGTTCACCTATCATGGCGCGAGCAACGTACCGTTGCCGGGTTCGCGCTCGGCCTCGAAACCCGAAGTCGTGCTCTGAGCGGAAAGCGGCCAGCCCAGCGCGCTATCGCCCGCGCGATGAGCCGGTCGACGAAGCGAGGCCGATGATCCCTGCTATCGTGGCCACGCCGCCGCCCGCAAGAAGCCAGATCGTCTTATTCGTCGGTGCGCCCGTGAACATGCGCGACATGTCGTTCGCGAAGGAGTGGATCGACTGGCCGCCAAAATAAAGCAGCACGAGGCCGCCCACGATCAATGCAATCGAAACCGCTTTCGTCATGGCAATTTCCGTCAATGGGACACAGGCGCAGGACAATTTGCGTTACGCGTGTCCACTTGTTTTCAAGCCCGCTTGCCGGCGAGTCCGCGCATTGAGCGTACCCGACTACGCCGGCTCCTATGATGAATCGTCGATGAGGATCCAAAATGGCCTATGAAGCCGCTTCGAACCGCTATACGGAGATGCAGTACCGCACGTGCGGCAAATCGGGATTGAAACTGCCCGCGTTGTCGCTCGGCCTCTGGCACAACTTCGGCGACACGACACCGCTTTCGACGCAACGCGAAATCGTGCGCACGGCATTCGACCTCGGGATCACGCACTTCGATCTCGCCAACAACTACGGCCCCCCATATGGTACGGCAGAGAGCAATTTCGGCCGCCTCTTCAACGACGACTTCCGGCCCTATCGAGACGAACTGCTCATTTCGACGAAGGCGGGATGGGATATGTGGCCCGGGCCTTACGGCCAAGGCGGCGGCTCGCGCAAGTATGTGCTGGCAAGCCTTGATCAGAGCCTCAAGCGCATGGGGCTCGATTACGTCGACATCTTCTACTCCCATCGCTTCGATGCCGAGACGCCGCTCGAGGAAACGGCGGCCGCGCTCGCGAGCGCCGTCCAGCAAGGCAAGGCGCTTTATGTCGGTATCTCGTCCTATTCGGCCGGGAAGACACGCGAGATCGCGCAATTGCTACAAGAGCACAAAGTTCCGCTCCTCATCCATCAGCCTTCGTACAACATGCTCAATCGCTGGATCGAAGGCGGCCTTCTCGACGCGCTCACCGAGACTGGAACCGGTTGCATCGCGTTTACACCGCTCGCGCAAGGACTGCTCACGTCGAAGTACCTGAACGGGGTGCCCGCCGATGCGCGCGTCAACAAGCCCGGTGGTGGGTCACTGCAGCAAAGCCATTTGAGCGCCGAGAACATCGAGCGCGTGCGCAAGCTGAACGCGCTCGCCGAGCGCCGCGGGCAGAGCCTCGCGCAGATGGCGCTCGCATGGGTGTTGCGCGATGCACGCGTGACTTCCGCGCTGATCGGCGCGAGCCGGGCGGAGCAAGTGCGCGAAAACGTCGCGGCGCTGTCGCGCCTCGAGTTTTCGGCCGAGGAACTGGCCGAGATCGACCGGCATGCGACCGAGGCCGGCATCAACCTTTGGGAGAAGCCGTCCACCGATCAGCCGATCAGGTGAACCGGGCGGGAGCCCGTGCCGCTAGACGAGCGCGGGCAGCCCCTCCACGAGCACGACAGCGAAAACGACCCCGAGCATCGCGCCGATCACCCGCAAAACGTTGTGCAGGAATTTTGATGAGGTGGGGAGCGCGCCGAGGAAGAGCGCGCCTGCAAGCGCCATCGGAATGACGAGGATGAAGTCGCTGATCGTGAAATAGTGCGCCATGCCTGTCTCCTCCTTTGTTTCTTCGCGCGGCGTGCGGCGGGACACCGCCTACACGCTCAGAGTGCGCTTCGAGCGGTCCGGAGGGCGCTGCGCCTGGAACCAGTATAGGAGACGGCTCGACCGTTGGGGGCGGGTAGCGAACACTCGTTCGGCCGCCGGATTCGGGGCCGAGCGTTGCAGTGCCCGTGACGCCTCGTCCGGCGAAGACTGCCCTACTGAGCACCGGTCTCCGGCGCAGTCTGGGCCGGGGCTGCTTGCGGCGCGTGCGTGGCCGTTGCCGTCGTCGCCGTCGGCTTGACGTAATCGGGAGATGTTCCGGCGCAGCCGCCAAGTGCGGCGGCGGCAGCTGCGGCGCAGACAACGCGCGTTGTTCCTGCAAGCAATGAATTGCCCATACGAATCA
>CAYPWK010000443.1:0-5010 GCA_964414365.1 uncultured Burkholderia sp. | reverse complement strand
AACGACACCTACTTCTATATGCTCGCGCACGATCTCGGCGTCAACGCGATTGCGAGCTTCATGAAGCCGTGGGGTTTCGGACAGATCACGGGCATCGACATCGCGGGCGAAGCGCGCGGGATTCTGCCCTCGACGGACTGGAAGAAGCACGCCTATCGCAAACCCGAGCAGCAGCGATGGTATGAAGGCGAGACGATCAGTCTCGGCATCGGTCAGGGGTATAACTCGTTCACGATGCTGCAGCTCGCGCACGCGGTGGCGACGCTCGCGAACGACGGCGTCGTCATGCGGCCGCACCTGGTCAAGGAGATCGAGAATCCGATCTCGCATCAGACGCGGCTCACCGTGCCGCACGAAAGCGGACGCATTCCGCTCGTGACGCAAGATGAGCTCGATCTCGTGAAGCGGGCGATGACCGAAGTCACGAGCAACCCATCCGGCACTGCTTACCAAGTTTTTCGAAACGCGGCGTATGCGGTGGGCGGCAAGACGGGGACGGCACAGGTGTTTTCGCTGCAAGGCCAGAAGTACCACAGCGGCGCGCTTGCGGAGCATTTGCGCGATCACTCGCTTTTCATTGCATTCGCGCCGGCCGAGCATCCGCAGATCGCCGTCGCGCTGATCGTCGAGAACGGCGGCTGGGGCGCAAGCGTCGCGGCGCCGATCGCCAAGAGCGTCATGGACTATTACCTCGTCGATCGCAGCAAGCCGGGGATGTTGGCACGCGAAGTCGCTGCGGCGGCCGCGGCCGCCTCGGCGACTGCCGCGTCGGAAGTGGCCGCCATCACCGCGTCGGCATCGGCGACGGCGGCGCCTCAGGCGATCGCGGCCGCAGCCGCTGCCGCCGCCGCAACCGGCGCCTCCGAAGGGCACGCCGAAGAATCGCTACCGGTCAAGGTCGCCGCCGGCTTCAAGGCGCTGCCGTTGCCGGAAGCGCCGGCTTCGGCGCCGGCCGCCGTATCAGGAGCGGAAGCAGCTGTCGTGGCATCGGGCCTCATGCCCGCCTCCACGACGTTCGCGCCTTCGGCCGCCGGGCCGCAGGCAACGTCTTCGGCCCTCGATCCGACCGGCTACCTAGCCAGCGCTGCCGGCACATCGAAGGCCGGCAGCATGGGCGCATCGATCGGCCCCGCAAGCGGCGCGGTGCCTTCACCCCGCGAGAGCGCGTCGCTTTCGGCCGCACTCGCCGCCAAGTTGAAACGGCGGGCTCCGGCACCGAAGTCGCCACGCACGACGGCGGGCGACGCGATCGGTCCCGCAAGCGACCCCCGCGGCGCAGCCTCGGGCGCGGCTACGGGTAAAGCGCCTGGCGCACCGGCGTCACCGCGCGCCGGCGACTAAGGAACGGGAAAAGAAATGACTTCCGACAAGCGCGTCTGGCTCGAGCGCATCAAAAAGATGTTCGTGGGCTTCGATCGCCCGCTTGCGCTAATCGTCTTCCTGCTGCTGTGCGTCGGGCTCGTCACGCTCTATAGCGCGAGCCTCGACGTGCCGGGCCGCGTTGAAGACCAAATGCGCAACATCGTCCTGACTTTCTTCCTGATGTGGGGGCTCGCGACCGTGCCGCCCACCACGCTGATGCGCTTCGCCGTGCCGATTTACACGTTCGGCATCGCGCTGCTCGTCGGCGTCGCGCTCTTTGGCATCACGAAGAAGGGGGCCAAGCGCTGGATCAACGTAGGCGTCGTTATTCAGCCCTCAGAAATTCTCAAGATCGCCACGCCGATGATGCTCGCCTGGTACTACCAGAAGCGCGAGGCGGGGCTGCGCTGGTGGGACTTCATCGTCGGCTTCGCCTTGCTGCTTCTGCCGGTCGGGCTCATCGCCAAGCAGCCCGATCTCGGCACGGCCATGCTCGTCTTTGCCGCCGGCCTTTTCGTCATCTACTTCGCGGGCCTTTCGTTCAAGCTCATTGCGCCCGTGCTCATCGCCATCGTGATCGCGGCCGGCTCGATCGCCGCGTTTCAGGACAAGATCTGTCAGCCGGAAGTGCAATGGCCGCTCATGCACGACTACCAGAAGCACCGGATCTGCACGCTGCTCGATCCGACCTCCGATCCGCTCGGCAAGGGCTTCCATACGATTCAGGCCGTCATTGCGATCGGCTCCGGCGGACCGCTCGGCAAGGGCTGGCTGAAAGGCACGCAGGCGCATCTCGATTTCATCCCCGAAAAGCACACGGATTTCATCTTCGCGGTGTTCTCCGAAGAGTTCGGGCTCGCCGGCGAGCTCGTGCTGCTCGTGCTCTACACGGCGCTGATCGCGCGCGGACTGTTTATCGCCGCCAACGGCGCGACGCAGTTCGCACGCCTTTTGGCCGGCTCGCTGACGATGGCGTTCTTCACCTACGCATTCGTCAATGTCGGCATGGTGAGCGGGATTCTGCCCGTTGTCGGCGTGCCGCTGCCGTTCATGAGTTACGGGGGCACCGCGCTCACGACACTCGGCATCGCAATCGGCCTCATCATGAGCGTCGGCCGCCACAAGCGGCTCATGAAATCTTGAACCGCTGCCCCCGCTGCTTGCGGCCATTGGGGCTACTGCGACTTTGGCTGCTGCCCCTGTGCTTCGCGCTTCAACTCGCTTGATAGTTGCTGAAACTTGAGGCGCGCGGCCGGATCGCCCTGCGCGGCCGCGGCCGCGTAGTAGGCGCGCGCGACATTGATGTTGCGTGTGACGCCGTCGCCGCCCCGCTCATAGAAAGAGCCTGTTACGTACTGCGCCGTCATGTCGCCGCCTTCGGCCGCCTTCTTGTACCAATAGAAGGCCTGCTTGTTGTCGCGTGCGGTGCCGCGTCCGTCCAGAAACTGGTTTGCCAATGCGAGTTCAGCCTGCACGTGGCCCTGCTGCGCCGCTTTTAGAAACCATCGGTGCGCCTCCGCAGGATCGCGTGAGACGAATTCGCCGTCGTCATACATGCGGCCATAGACGTACTGCGCGTGCGACATGTTTGCGTCCGCCGCTTTGCGCAACCATTTCCGCCCTTCGTCGACGTTGCTCGGCGTGCCTTCGCCGTTGAGCAGCATCATCGCGTAATTGAACTGTGCGAGCCGGTTGCCGCGCTCCGCCGCATGGCGGAACTCGTTCAACGCCGAGCCGAAATTGCCGGCGTTGTAGTCGGCTACGGCCGCTTGCGTCTCGGCATCGCTATCGGCAGCCGGCGCCGCCGGCTTCGTTTGCGCAGGGCTTGCTTGCGCAAGTCGCGTCTGCTGCGCGAGTGCCGCTTGACCGGACGCAAGACCACCAACGGCCAGTGCGAACGCGGAAACCGCCGTGGGTGCCCAGCGCACCCACGCGGCGAGCGTCTCTTTCCTCATGTCCGTACCTCCTGCAGCGCGGCGCGCACGGCGCGTACGAGCCAGAGCACGTCGACGGCGAGCGAAATGAACTGAAAGCCCGCCTCGCGGTATTGCCGGGCACTCGCCGCGTCGAGCGCGAAAATGCCTGCCGCCACCCCGGCCCCCTTGGCCGCGGCGGCCACACGATCGAGCGCCGCCAGCACGTCGGGATGCTTCGTATCGCCGAGATGGCCGAGGCTCGCAGCCAGATCGGCCGGTCCGACGAACAGGCAATCGACGCCCGGCGTCGCCGCAATTCGCTCCACCTCCTCGAGCGCGCGCACCGATTCGATCTGCACGATCGTCGCAATCTGCGTGTTGGCGCTTTGCAGATAATCGCGCCGAGCACCGAACGCCGAGGCCCGCACCACGCCCGCGACGCCGCGCAGCCCGTCAGGCGAACCCGCGTCGGGATAGCGTGTGAGGCGCACGGCGCGTGCCGCCGCCTCGGCCGATTCGATATTGGGAAACATCAGTGTTCGTGCGCCCGCATCGAGTACACGCTTGACGAGCCATGGCTCGTCCGCCGGTACGCGAACGACCGGCTCGCTCGGCAAATGAGCCGCGGCAATCGCACGCAACTGGGCGGCGACGTCGGCCGAATCGTTCGGCGCGTGCTCCATGTCGATACAGAGCCAGTCGAAGCCCGCATGCGCGAGGGCCTCCGCCGCGTCCGGGCTGCCGAGCGAAAGCCAGAGGCCGTAAAGCGGCTCGGCTTCCTTCAGGCGCGCTTTTAGGGTATTCGTGAATGCGCTCATCGGCCGCTTCCTCCTCGAACGCCATCACGCAAACGGTGTGTCGCGCAGGCGCTAAACCACTGGAGCTGCGTCAGGCCGCCCTAGCGGTGCGCTGCCAGGCGTCGTCTCGCTCCGCCGGTCGCGCGTCGCGATCGAGCCCGGCGCGCGAAGCCGGCGTGACGTCGATCATACCGTGACAATAACGCGGCCGCCCGACGACGTCATGCTTCGTCGCGCACGAAATCGGCCCAGCAATTCGGCGTTTCATAGAGCCGCACACGGGTGAGGCGCAGGTTGACGCCGTAATGCGCGTCATAGACGTGAGAAAGCGTTTCAAAAGCGATCGCCGCGAGATTTTCGACTGTGGGCACGCGATCGAGCACAACGGTCTTGTGATCCGGCATCGACGCAAGAAAATCGCGCACGCAGGCGTCCCCCTCGTAGACGAGGAACGCATGGTCCCAACGGCTTACGAGGTGCTCCATGGCGAGCGACTTCACGTCGGCAAAATCCATCACCATGCCTCGATCGGGCGCACCCTCCGTGTCGATCACGTCACCTTGCAGCGTGATTTCGAGCACGTAGCGATGCCCGTGCAGATTGCGGCATTGGCTGCGGTGATCGGGAATGCGGTGGCCCGCATCGAATTCCAGTTTTCGGGTAATCGTCAGCACGGCAAGGTCAAGGAATATTCAAGTACTTATGCGTTTGCATCGACAACCGCCATTTCGGATGGCGCTTGCACCAGTCGATCGCAAGCCGCGTGTTGATGTCGCGCGACGGCCCGTCCATCGGCTGCACGAGGAAGTGATCGAAATCGAGCGCCCCGTAATCGGCGAGACGCTGATTGTCCTGCGGAATGACAACCTTCAGCTCGTTACCCTTCGTCACGACGAGCGGCGCGTCGGCCTTGGGGCTCACGCAAACCCAATCGA
>CAYPWK010000442.1:0-5020 GCA_964414365.1 uncultured Burkholderia sp. | reverse complement strand
GGGCAGCATTGAGCTATTTTGCCTTGCCGCGGAGCAGGGCAGCTTCACGTTGGCGGCAAACGCGGCGAGCGTGACGCCCGCTGCGGTGAGCCGTTCCGTGGCGCGGCTCGAAGAGCGGCTCGGCGTGCGGCTTTTCGTGCGCACCACGCGCCAGATTCGCCTCACCGATGCCGGGCGGCGCTACTTTGAGCAATGTCGTCAGGCCTTGACGCAGCTCGTGGACGCCGAGCGCGAAGTGACGGGCGAACAGGCCGCGCCCGCCGGCGTACTGCGCATCAGTATGCCTACTCCGTACGGACACTATCGCGTGCTGCCGCTGCTGCCCGCGTTTCGCGAGCGCTATCCGCAGGTACAGGTCGAGACGCATCTGAGCAACCGCAACATCGACTTCGCCGACGAAGGCTTCGATCTCGCGATACGCGGCCGAGCGCCAGCCGATTCCAGTCTCGTGGCACGCAAGCTCGAAGACGCAGAACTGGTGGTCGTGGCGACGCCGGGCTACCTCGAGCGCGCGGGGGTGCCAAAGACCGTGGCGGATCTGCGGGTCCACGAATGCATACAGTTCGAACTGCCGAGCAGTGGGCGCAATCTCGCGTGGAGCTTTGAGGGATCGCAGGAAGATGGCGACGTGCCAACGGACGGGAGTTACGGAACATCCGGGGACGCGCTCGCTGGCGTCACGCTCGCGCGTGCCGGGGCGGGCCTCTTTCAGACGTATCGCTTCGTAGTGGAGGACGACCTGCGTAAAGGCAGCCTCGTTGAGGTACTGCTCGACGCCGGGGGCCGCACGAGGCCGTTCATCCTGCTTTACCCGCATGCGCGGTATCTGACGTCGCGTGTTCGCGCCTTCGTCGACTTTCTGGTGGAGCAACTGCACACACCGGCGCGAGCGAAGCGCGCGCCCTGAAGGGCGCTCAGCCTCGCCGCTGGTGTCCGGATCAGCGGCCCGCGTTCCGGCCATCCTGCACATGCAGGATCCCGGAAATCGACAGCGCCACGATGCGTGCGGCGCATTTACTTGATGAGTCCCTTCTGTCTGCGATAGACATCGGTAGGCAGGCCGCCCCATCCCCAGTTTTCCGTTGGCACCTCTTCGATGACGACGAAGGTCGCTTCCAGCGGTTTGTTCAACACGTCGAGCAATAGCTGGCTCACGCCCTTGATGAGCTGGGCCTTTTCATCCGGCGTGACTGAATCGGTGCCGGGCTTCGTGCCCTCGCGTGTAATCTGAATGGTGACGATCGGCATTTCGCTTTCCTTGATGATGATCGTTGGGAGAAGCGCCGGCGGCCGGCGCTCCTTTCTGGGTCGGTGGTGCGCAGTGCGGCTTAGTGGCCGGCGATCTGGCCGCCGTCGACGTGAAGGATTTCACCCGTCACGAAGGGCGCCGAGTCGAGATAGAGGATGGCGTTCACGATGTCGCTCATCTCGCCCATATGACCCATCGGGTGCAGCGCGCCAAGTGCCGCGTGCGTTTCGGGCGCGTGCATCGGCGACTTGATGATCCCGGGCGACACCGCGTTTGCGCGAATGCCGCGCTTTGCATACTCGATCGCCAGCGAACGCGTTGCGGCAGCCAGGCCACCCTTGGTCAGCGAGGCCAGCACCGACGGCACGCCGTCGATCGCGTGCTCGACGAGCGTCGTCGTGATGCTGAGGACGTGACCGCTCTCCTGCTTTTCCATCTGCGCAACAGCGAGCTGCGTGATATGGAAGAAACCGCCGAGGTTGATGCCCGTGATTGCGGCATAGTCTTCCGCGGTGTATTGCGTGAACGGCTTCGCCACGAAAACGCCCGCGTTGTTGATCAGCGTATCGACGCGGCCAAAGCGCGAGACGGCCGTTTCGATCACGCGGCGAGCCGTAGCCGGGTCGGCAATATCACCCGCCACTGCGACGACATTGCTGTCGTCAGTCTGCTTGATGTTGCGCGACGTTGCGACCACGTTGTAGCCGAGTGCGCGGAATGCCTTGGCCGTTTCGGCGCCGATGCCTTGCGATGCACCCGTGATCACGACGACTTTGGGGGATTGACTCATATGAACCTCGAATTAAGTTGGACTCTGTTTCTGATCGGGCTTGCTGCGCCGATGCCGGTCAATTTACGCACCGGCGCTCCCGTTTTGAATACAGGACGCGGACAAACAGTTGTGAGTCTCGGGAACAAATGCGAGCGAGATGGGTGCGATGAAAGGGCGGGGTAGTGGCGCTTCTGCAAGTTCGGATAATTTACCGCCCGCAGCGGCCGTATGGCCGCTTGCAGTCCCACGTGGGTCTTGCGGTCGAATTCGACCAGGCGGCGCTGGTTCGCCTCGCGCCGCCCCTCGAAACTCGCTTGCACGTATCTGCAATGTCAGATATAGTCGTCATCAGATATCGAGGGGAGGGCAATCGATGAACGATCCCGTCAATGAAGATTTCGAGCGGGCACAGAATCTGGTGTTCGCATTTTTTTACCCTATTTATCTGATTAGTCAGATAACTGCCCGTGCTTGACGGGACATTCGCACGCAGACGAGAGAACCTGACATGAATCCATCGGCCAACCCTGGCGGGCCCGCCCAGCTGACTGGCGTGAAGTTTGCGCTCGGCACCTTCGCCGTGGCGCTAGCCACCTTTATGAACGTGCTCGATTCGTCGATCGCAAACGTTGCGATCCCCACGCTTTCCGGCAACCTCGGGGTGTCGATCGACGAGGGCACGTGGGTCATCACGCTTTTTGCCGCCGCCAACGCGGTGTCCATTCCGTTGACCGGGTGGCTGACACAGCGCATAGGCCAGGTCAAGCTGTTCGTCTGGGCCATCCTGCTATTCGTGCTTTCGTCGGCAGCCTGCGGTCTGGCGCCGAACCTGCTCACGCTGCTCGTGGCCCGTGTCGTTCAGGGCGCGGTGGCGGGGCCGCTGGTGCCGCTGTCGCAGGCCTTGCTGCTCGCTTCGTTTCCCAAGCAAAAGAGTTCGAACGCGCTGGCGCTGTGGGCGATGACCGCAACGGTCGGACCGATCGCGGGCCCGGCGCTCGGCGGCTGGATCACCGACAGCTACAGTTGGTCCTGGATCTTCTACATCAACGTGCCCGTCGGCCTCTTTGCTGCCGCAGTGATATGGGCGGTCTACCGCGACCGCGAATCGCCAACGCGCAAACTGCCGATCGACAAGGTCGGGCTGGTCTCGTTGATCGCCTGGGTGGCGCCGCTGCAAATCATGCTCGACAAGGGCAAAGATCTCGACTGGTTCAGCTCGCCGGTCATCTGGGCGCTGACTATCGTTGCCGCCGTGAGCTTCGTGTTCTTTCTCATCTGGGAATTGACTGAGCAAAAGCCGATCGTCAACTTGCGGCTCTTCGCCAAACGCAACTTCCTTGGCGGCACCATCGCGATTTCGGTCGCGTATGCGATCTTCTTTGCAAACCTCGTGATCCTGCCGCAGTGGATCCAGGCGTTTCTCGGCTACCGCGCGGTAGATGCGGGCCTTGTAACCGCGCCTTTGGGGATTTTTGCCGTGATCCTCGCCCCCGTGATGGGCAAGGTCATGCCGCGCTCCGACCTGCGCGTGCTCGCCACCCTGGCGTTCGTTGGCTTTGCTGGCGTGTTCTTCATGCGCTCAAACTACATTACGGGCGTCGACGCGTGGACACTCATCCTGCCGACGCTGCTGCAAGGCATTCCAACGGCGCTGTTCTTTACGCCGCTCACCGGCATCATTCTCTCGCGTCTGCGGCCGGATGAGATTCCGGCGGCCGCGGGCCTGTCCAACTTCGCGCGCATTTTTGCGGGCGCCGTGGGCACCTCGCTCATGAGCAACGCGTGGAACGACCGCACGATCCTCCATCACGCCCGGCTCGCCGAGCAAACGAGCGTGGAGAATCCCGCTTTCACCAGCGCGATTGCGCACCTGCAGGCCACGCTGGGCGGCGGCGTTCCGCGGGCCACGGCCTTCTACGAAAGTTCGCTCAACGCGCAGGCCACCATGCTGGGGTTGGACGACATCTTCTGGGTCTCGGCGGTGATCTTCATCGTCATCATCCCGCTGATTTGGGTGACAAGGCCAGTGAAGGGCGGCGGCGCGGGCGCGGCAGCGGCCGGCGGACACTGAATACTGCGGTCAAACCAGGTTCACAGGGCACACCGTCTCGCGTGTTCTTCTTGACAATATCTGACAATGCAGATATTGTAGTCTTCAACACGGAGGAAGTCGCGATGGACCACTACACCACGAGAAATTTCATGCTCACGGAAAGTGTCGGCTACAGGATCGTCAAGGCGCGCAATCTGGTCGTCGCGGAAATGGACGCGGCACTCAAGGACCTCGACATCACGGGCCAGCAAATGGGTATCCTGCTTTCGCTGAAGCAGGGCGTGGCGACCACGCCGTTCGAACTGTCCAAACTGCTCGGTATCGACACGGGCCTCATGACGCGAATGCTGGACAAGCTTGAAACCAAGGGGCTGCTCGAGCGTTCCCGCGACGCAGAAGACCGCCGTGTCGTCAACCTGCATCTCACGGCGAAGGGGAGGGAAACGGCGGCGCAGATTCCGGAAATCGCGCCGCATGTATTGAACGCGCGTCTGCGCAGATTCACGAAGGCTGAGTTCGCTGAGCTGAACCGCCTGCTTCGCAAGTTCACAGACGACTGACCGGTGCGGCCACCGTGCCGCATTTTTTTTCGACTATTAATCTGATTTGTCAGAAAATGAAATCGCAGAATTCTCGATCAGGCATCGGTGCCCGTACGCTTAAGCTGGGCGTATCGGCGATCGCCATGGCCGCTCTGGCGGCGTGCGCAAACTATGCGGGTATCCACAGCGACGCGAAGATGGCCCAGCCGCAACAGTTCCAGACGGCGCAGAGTCTGCCGCAGGAACAGGGCCGCTGGCCGTCCGCCGACTGGGTCGACCAGTTCGGCGACGCGCAGCTCAAGGCGCTGATTGCCGAAGCGCTGCAGGGCAGCCCGACGGTCGAGCAGGCCAAGGCGCGCGTGGCACAGGCCCAGGCCTATAGCGATACCGCGAAGGCGAACATG
>CAYPWK010000441.1:0-5020 GCA_964414365.1 uncultured Burkholderia sp. | reverse complement strand
TCAACGATTCGGTCACGAAATCGAAGTTCGACAACCTCTACGGCTGCCGCGAGTCACTCGTGGACGGCATCAAGCGTGCGACCGACGTAATGATCGCGGGCAAGGTCGCCGTCGTGGCCGGTTACGGCGATGTGGGCAAGGGCTGCGCACAGTCGCTGCGCGGGCTCGGCGCGACGGTCTGGGTCACGGAAATCGACCCGATCTGCGCACTGCAAGCGGCGATGGAGGGCTATCGCGTCGTGACGATGGAATATGCGGCCGATAAGGCGGACATCTTCGTGACGGCCACGGGCAACTACCACGTGATCACGCACGATCACATGAAGGCGATGCGCCACAACGCGATCGTCTGCAACATCGGCCACTTCGATTCGGAAATCGACGTCGCGTCGACGCGCCAGTACACGTGGGAAAACATCAAGCCGCAAGTCGACCACATCGTGTTTCCCGACGGCAAGCGCATCATCTTGCTCGCCGAAGGCCGCCTCGTGAATCTCGGCTGTGCAACGGGCCACCCGTCGTTCGTGATGTCGAACTCGTTCGCCAACCAGACGCTCGCGCAAATCGAGCTGTTCACGCGCGGCGGCGAGTACGAGAACAAAGTGTACGTGCTGCCGAAGCATCTCGACGAAAAGGTTGCGCGCCTGCACCTCGCGCGCATCGGCGCGCAGTTGACCGTGCTCTCGGACGAGCAGGCCGGCTATATCGGCGTGGACAAGAACGGGCCGTTCAAGCCGAATCACTATCGCTATTGATCGCCAGCTTGGCGCAAGACAGGCTGCGGTCGTGGCATGCTTCGCCACGGACGCGGCCGGTGCCTGGGCCTTCGTGAGCCCTGAGCACCGGCCGCGTCGGCCAACCGACAACCCTGTCTTTAAAACAAATCCATTGGAGCCCTGACATGACCGTGCTGCTGACCTGGGTGATCAACGCGCTCGCCCTTTTGATCATCACGTACATCGTGCCGTCGATCCACATCCGCAGCTTCGGCACGGCGCTGATCGTGGCGCTCGTGCTCGGCCTCATCAACGCCGTGCTGCGCCCGGTGCTGATCTTGCTCACGCTGCCCGTGACGATCTTGACGCTCGGCGTCTTCATACTCGTCGTGAACGCGCTTTGCTTCTGGCTCGCGGCATCGCTGCTGAAGGGCTTCGAAGTGTCGGGTTTCTGGTCGGCGTTTTTCGGCTCCATCCTTTACAGCATCGTGTCGTGGCTGTTGTCGGCAGTGATACTCGGCAATCGCAGTCTCGGCTGACGGCCGCGGCATTGGCAAGCGCAAGCATGATGAACCCTATCGAAATCTCTTTCGAATTCTTTCCGCCGAAGACGCCCGAGGGCGTCGAGAAGCTGCGTGCCACGAGCAGGCAGCTCGCGCGGCTCTCGCCGAAGTTCGTCTCCGTCACGTTCGGCGCAGGCGGCTCGACGCAAGAGGGCACGCTCGACACCGTCCTCGAAATGGCGAAGGATGGCCTCGAGGCGGCCCCGCATCTGTCGTGCATCGGATCTACGAAAGCCGATCTGCGCGCGATACTCGAACGCTACCGCGCCAATGGCATCCGCCATATCGTTGCGCTGCGCGGCGATCTGCCGTCGGGCATGGTCGAGCTCGGCGAGTGCCGCCACGCGTCGGATCTCGTATCCTTCATTCGCGCTGAGCATGGCGACTGGTTTTGGATCGAAGTGGCCGGCTACCCCGAGTACCATCCCCAGGCGCGCTCGCCGCGGCACGATCTCGAGAACTTTGCACGCAAGGTAAAGGCGGGCGCCAACTCGGCGATCACGCAATATTTCTATAACGCCGACGCGTATTTCCGTTTCGTCGACGATGCGCGCAAGCTTGGCGTAGAGGTGCCGATCGTGCCTGGCATCATGCCGATCACGAACTACACGCAGCTCATGCGCTTTTCCGAGAACTGCGGCGCCGAAGTGCCGCGCTGGATCGCGCGACGGCTCGAAAGCTTCGGCGACGATCGCGAGGCGATCCGGGCCTTCGGGCTCGATGTCGTCACGCAGCTTTGCCAGCGGCTCGTCAAAGAAGGCGTGCCGGGGCTGCACTTCTACACGCTCAATGCGGCTACGGCCAGCAAGGCGATCTGCGAGCGGCTCGGATACGGGGCAGACGCTTAGCCTGCAAGGGGTGAATGGGACTTAAGCCGCGGCGAATCGCTTAAGGCATGAACCCTTATAGAGCAATCGGCGCGAGGGCCGCGGTACCTCGCGCTCTTCCATTCCTTCATCTTTCCTGCAGTTCGCCGATTCGACCGGTGCGGCATTGGTATTTTCGACCGCTTGTTCGGGTAATTAAAGGTCAGTAATATCCGCCTACGCCGGCTTAAGCCGGCCTTCGACTGGAGGAAATATGAAAGAAAACAAACGTTTGCGTTTCGCGCGGGTCACCGTCTGCGCGGCCGCAGCCGTGGCGGTATCGCTCGGCGCCGCGACGATCTCGCGGGCCGCGGGGATCCCGAACAAGACGCTGGTCTATTGTTCCGAAGGCAGTCCGGCGGGTTTCGATCCCGCGCAATACACGACAAGCACTGATTTCACGGCCAATACGTTCACGGTTTTCAACCGACTGGTCGAGTTCGCGCGCGGCGGCACGAGTCTCGAGCCCGGCCTTGCCGAGAAATGGGATATTTCGCCCGACGGCAAGGCGTATACATTCCACCTGCGTCATGGCGTCAAGTTTCAGACAACGTCCTACTTCAAGCCGACGCGAGAGTTCAACGCCGACGACGTCGTCTTTACGTTCGAGCGCATGCTCGATCCAAACCAGCCGTTCCGCAAGGCGTACCCCGCGACGTTCCCCTACTTCACGGACATGGGGCTCGACAAGCTCATCAAGCGCGTCGAGAAGGTCGATCCTTACACCGTTCGGTTCGACCTCAGCGAAGTCAACGCACCTTTCATTCAGAATTTGGCGATGGAGTATGCGTCGATCCAGTCGGCCGAATACGCCGATCAGCTGCTGAAGGAAGGCAAGGCGGCCGATATCAACCAGAAGCCCGTCGGCACGGGACCGTTCATCTTTCGCAGCTACACCAAGGACGCGACGATTCGCTACGACGGCAACCCCGATTACTGGAAGCCTGACACGGTCAAGCTCTCGAAGCTGATCTTCTCGATCACCACCGATTCGAGCGTGCGCGCGCAGAAGGTGAAGCGCGGCGAGTGTCAGGTGATGAGCTTCCCGAAGCCAGCCGATATCGCCACGCTGAAGAGCGACTCGAACATCGACATGGCGTCGCAGGCGGGCTTCAACCTCGGCTACCTCGCCTATAACGTCCAGCACAAGCCGCTCGACAATGTCGACGTGCGCCGTGCGCTCGACATGGCGATCAACAAGCAGGCGATCATCGAGTCGGTCTATCAAGGCGCCGGGCAACTCGCGACGAATCCGATGCCGCCCACGCAGTGGTCGTACCTTAAGAACCTGAAGGCGCAAAAGTACGACCCCGAGCAGGCGAAGGCGCTGCTTGCGAAGGCGGGCTTCGCGAAGGGGTTCGATATCAATCTCTGGGCCATGCCGGTGCAGCGCCCCTACAACCCGAACGCGAGGTTGATGGCCGAGATGATCCAGGCGGACTGGAAGAAAATCGGCGTCAACGCGAAGATCGTGACTTACGAGTGGGGCGAATACATCAAGCGCGCGCATGCGGGCGAGGACGACGCGATGCTGATCGGCTGGACCGGCGACAACGGCGATCCCGACAATTGGCTCGGGACGCTGCTCGGGTGCGAAGCGATCAACGGCAACAACTTCTCGAAGTGGTGCTACAAGCCGTTCAACGAACTGGTCGAGAAGGGGCGCACCACGACGAATCAGGCTGAGCGTACGAAGTACTACGAAGAAGCGCAGCGGATCTTCGCGGACCAATTGCCGTTCTCGCCGATCGCGCACTCGACGGTCTATCAACCGACCACGAAAAACGTCGTGGACATGAAGATCGATCCGCTCGGCTACTCGCGCTTCGATGGCGTCAGCATGAAGTAGACGATCGGCGTTACCTTTGGATTGGCGGTCACGCATTACCGCAGCACCGATCCGGCGACAGGGGCAGGGCCTCTCGTCGCCGGTCGTGCTTTTTCTTTGACGATATAGGGACGAACCATGTTCCGATTCGCTTTGCGCCGCATCGGGATGGTGGTGCCGACATTCATCGGCATCACCATTCTTGCTTTCGCGCTGATCCACCTGATTCCGGGCGATCCCATCGAAGTGATGATGGGCGAGCGCGGCGTCGACCCCGCGATGCACGCGGCCGCGCTGCACCGGCTCGGCTTGGACGAGCCGCTGCCGATGCAATACCTCCATTACGTCTGGCGGGCACTGCACGGCAACCTCGGCAGCTCGTTCATCACGGACACGAGCGTAATGGGCGAATTCCTCGCACGCTTTCCCGCCACCGTCGAGCTCTCGTTCTGCGCGATGGTCTTTGCGCTCGTCGTCGGCCTGCCGGCCGGCGTCTTCGCGGCGCTCAGGCGCGGCAAGCTGCTCGATCACGGTGTGATGGGCGCCGCGCTCACGGGCTACTCGATGCCGATCTTCTGGTGGGGCTTGATCCTCATCATGTTGTTCTCCGTGACGCTCGGATGGACGCCAGTGTCGGGCCGTATCGCAGTCGAGTACGACATTCCGCGCGTGACGGGCTTCCTGCTGATCGACTCGCTGCTCGCGCCCGACGAAGGCTCGTTTCGCTCGGCCGTGAGTCACCTGATTCTGCCATCGATCGTGCTTGGCACGATCCCGCTCGCCGTCGTCGCGCGTATGACGCGCTCATCGATGCTCGAGGTGCTGCGCGAGGACTACATCCGCACGGCGCGCGCGAAGGGCTTGCGGCGCGGCGCCGTGGTCGTCAAGCACGCGTTCCGCAATGCGCTGATTCCCATCGTCACCGTGCTCGCACTGCTGTTCGGCGAGCTGCTCGCGGGCGCCGTGCTGACGGAGCAGGTGTTCACGATTCCCGGCTTCGGCAAGCTCGTCGTCGATGCGGTGTTCAACCGCGATTATCCGGTGGTG
>CAYPWK010000440.1:706-5026 GCA_964414365.1 uncultured Burkholderia sp. | reverse complement strand
CTTCGTGCTCGACTACCACACTGAGCCCGGAACGTCGGTAGCCGAGACGGACCGGCTGATGCGTCAGGTCGAGGCGATCCTGCGCGCGAATCCAAACGTGCAAACTTACTCGCGGCGCACCGGCGCGGGGCTGGGCGGCGATCTGAACGAGCCGAACAAGGGCGACTTTTTTGTGCGACTCAAATCGGACAATCGCGAGCCGATCGAGAAGGTCATGCAGGAAATCCGCACCAAGATCGAGGCGCACGTGCCCGGCGTCAGCATCGAGCTCGCTCAGTTGATGGAAGACCTGATTGGAGATCTGACTGCGGTTCCGCAGCCCGTGCAGATCAAAATCTATTCGGACGATCCGAACCTGCTGAACACCACCGCGCGCAAGGTGGCGGCACGCATCGGCAAGATCGCCGGCATCGTCGACGTTGAAGACGGCATCAACCCTGCCGGCGATGCGCTCGAGCTTCATATTCGGGCCGATGCGGCCGCCGCCGAAGGGATGGACCCGCAGGCGATTGCGCAGGCCGTCTCACAGATGGTCGACGGTGACGTCTCGACGCGGTTCCAGCAAGGCCCTAAGACGGTCGGCATTCGCGTGCGCGTGGCGGGCGCGCTGCAACTGACGGACACGGCGCTCAGCCGGCTGCGCATCCGCGCCCCCGACGGACACCTCTTCGCACTTTCGCGCGTCGCCGATCGCGTCGTCGTGACGGGCCAGCCCGAGGTTACCCGCGACAATCTCAAGCGGATGGTGGCCGTGACCGCGCGCATCGACGGGCGTGACCTAGGCTCGACGATCGCCGACGTGCGGCAGGCGCTCGGCGAAAATGGCCTGCTGCCGCAGGGCGTCTACTACGAGCTCGGCGGCCTCTATCAGCAGCAGCAGATCGCCTTCAGGGGGCTAATGACGGTGTTCGGCGCGGCCGTCGCGCTCGTGTTCGGGCTGCTACTCTTCCTTTACGAGCGGCTGCGCGTCGCGATTGCGGTGATGGCGATGCCACTGCTCGCCGCCGGCGCCGTCTTCATCGGCCTGTGGGCGACGGGAATCGAACTCAACATCTCGGCGATGATGGGCATGACGATGATCATCGGTATCGTGACGGAAGTGGCGATCTTCTACGTCTCGGAGCTGCAAGCGCTTGTGCGCGACGAAGGGCTGCCGTTCGAGCGCGCGCTGGTCGAAGCGGGACGCAACCGCATGCGCCCCATCGCGATGACGACGATTGCGGCGATTCTCGCGCTGCTGCCGCTCGCCTTCGCGCTGGGCCAGGGTTCGGCGATGCAACAGCCTTTGGCCGTGGCGATCATCTCGGGTCTCATCGTTCAGCTGCCGCTCGTGCTGCTATTGTTGCCCGTGTTGCTGCGACTGTTGCTGAGCAAGCGGCCACCCGTCGCCGGTGAACGGGCCTTACACTGAACTTCAACGAGAGTAGCTAGCCGGAGCACGTCGATGAGCACGACTGCCGAAAGCCCAGCCAGCGACCACGTGCGCAGGAAGGTGTGCATGCTGGTCGTCCTCGTGATCTGCTGCTTGCCGTGCCAGCCGCTTTCGGCACAATTATCCGACGATGCCAGCCGCTTGCGCGCAACATACCAGAGCCTGATTCCACAGCTCGACCACAACCTGTTCCATCGGAAGCTATATCTCGATTCGCGGGAATCACCATCCGAGGTCAAGGGCGAAATCTATGCCGTGATGGACTATCCATTCGCGACCGTCAGCGGCGCCCTCAATGACCCATCACTAGGCCCGATGAACTGGTGCGATGTATTGATCCTGCATCCCAATATCAAGTACTGCCTTGTCTCTGGTGGTAGCAGCGGCAACACGCTGACTTTGGACATCAGCAAAAAGGAAGTTGACGAAGGGCTTGGAGCCACTTACCGAATGCAATTCGACTACGACGCCGCGGCCACCCGCCCCGGATACTTCCGGGTAAAGCTCCACGCCGATACAGGACCGTTGAACACGCGGGACTATCAGATCGTCCTGGAAGCGATGTCCCTCGGCGGCGATCGCACGTTCTTGCATCTGACTTATGCATACAGCTACGGGGTGCTCGGGCGACTTGCGATGAAGGGCTATCTTGCAACGTTCGGTCGCGGCAAGGTCGGCTTCACCAACCTCGCGGATTCGTCCGCCGCACAGCCAAAATACGTCGATGGCCTACGCGGCCTCGTGGAGCGCAACTCGATGCGTTACTACTTGGCCATCGAGGCCTATCTCGGCGCGCTATCGAGCCCGCCCGGGAAGCGGCTCGAGCAACGCCTGAGCAACTGGTTTAGCGCCAGTGAACAATATCCGCGGCAGTTGCATGAAATTGATCGACAGCAGTATATGCAGATGAAACAGCACGAATACCGAGCTCGGAAGACCAAGTAGTCGCAAATTCGATACGATGCCATTTCGCTCTCGTGATGCAAGGTGTCAATATAAACCGCCGCTCATTCGTCGATGACGAAGTCAGAGTTCGCTTCCAACCACATCGCGTTGATTACGCCGAACGCCAGTGCAACGCCGATACCGAGAATCCATGTGAAATACCACATACGTGTCGCCTCGTTGTGTGATCAATAAGCCGATGGGTCGCGTTCTACCGCTTCGGCGCTCACGCGCCCGAACATCACGCGGTAGGCCCATGCTGTGTAGAGCAATACGATCGGCAAGAAAATGACGACAGCGATCAGCATGATCTGCAGCGTGAGTTGGCTCGATGTCGCGTTCCAGAGCGTCAGGCTATCGCCAGGCCTCGCTGATGACGGCAGCACGAACGGAAACATCGATGCACCAGCGGTCAGGATTACGCCCGTCACGGAGAGCGCGCTTGTTATGAATGCACCGACGGGTCGGTTGTGAACAGAAAGCCAAGCGCAGCCCAATGCACCGCCACAGCCCAAGGCCGGCGCGACGATGGCCCAGGCGGTCTTACCGTAGTTCGAAAGCCAGAATCCGGCGCCAGTGGATATACGCCCGTTATCGGCGATTTGATAGCCCGGCACGAGCAAGGCGACAAGAATTCCCGCCATTAAAAACCAACCAACAGTTGCCATGGCCGCCAAAACGCTCGCGTGCCTTGCACGTGCGACGACGTTGCCCGTTGCCTTTAGCTGCAGCAATGTCGCACCGTGCATCACGAGCATGGAGACGCTCAAGAGTCCACACAAAATCGCAAATGGGTTCAGCAATTCCCAGAAAGAGCCTTCGTAGGTGGCGCGCATGTCCGAATCGAAATGGAACGGTACGCCTTGCAGCAGATTCCCGAATGCAACGCCGAACACCAGCGCCGGCAGCGCACTGCCCGCGAAAAGCGCCCAATCCCACGCGAAACGCCATCGCAGGCTCGGCAATTTGCTGCGATAGTCGAAACCGACTGGCCTAAAAAACAACGCGAACAGCACGAGCAAAAGCGCCACGTAAAAGCCCGAGAACGCCGTTGCATAGACGATGGGCCATGCTGCAAACGTGGCACCCCCCGCGGTGATGAGCCAGACCTGATTTCCTTCCCATGTCGCTCCCACCGCATTGACGACGATGCGCCGCTCGGTATCCGTTCGTGCGATGAACGGCAGCAGGATGCCAGCCCCCATGTCGAAGCCGTCAGTAAGCGCGAAGCCGATCAAGAGTGCGCCGATCAGCGCCCACCAGATGACTTTGAGAACTACATAGTCGATCACATCGTTCTCCTTCCAAGCGCGTCAAGCGGCGCCACGTGCGGCTGGTCCGGCACCGGGCTTGGCGCCATCACGGTAGAGTCGATGGGGCCAAGACGCGCGTACTTGACCATCAGATACATTTCGACGATGAAAAGCGCCGTGTAGAAAAGAAAGAAGCCCGTCAAACTGAAAGCCAGATCGTTTCTGCTGAGCGTCGAGATTGAGAGGTGAGTCGGGAGCACTCCCGCTATCGTCCAGGGTTGGCGGCCATATTCGGCGACTACCCAGCCCAGTTCTGTCGCAAGCCAGGGCAGCGGGATCGCAAGCACGGCCCAACGCAAAAACCAGCGGCGATTCGCGAGCAGCAGCGTTCGGCGCGCGCAGATCCAGAACGCGAACCCGAAGGTGGCGAGAAACAGCAGGCCAAGGCCCACCATCACGCGGAACGACCAGAATAGCGGCGCAACGCGAGGAATCGTGTCGGCTGCCGCTTGCGCGATTTGTGCGGGCGACGCATCGGTCACGTTGGGCGTATAGCGCTTCAGTAGCAGTCCATAGCCAAGGTCGTTTTGATGCGCGGCGAATTGCTCGGCGACCGCTGCGGACTCGTTCCCTTGGCGGAGCTTTAGCAGCGCATCGTACGCAATCATTCCGCTTTTGATCTTTTCGCTA
>CAYPWK010000440.1:286-696 GCA_964414365.1 uncultured Burkholderia sp. | reverse complement strand
TTTTTGGCGCGCAACTGCCTGAGTCCCGCGATCGGCGTATCGATCGAACGCGTGGCGATGAGCCCGAGCATCCATGGAATATGCAGCGCGTATTCGGTCCGTTCACGAGCCTGATCGGGAAGACCGAAAACCGTAAAGGCAGCGGGGGCGGCGACGGTGTCCCATTCCGCCTCGATCGCGGCCAGCTTGACCTTCTGGACTTGGCCTGTCGTATAGCCGGACTCGTCACCCAGTACGATCACCGACAACGTCGATGCTAGTCCGAAGGCCGATGCAATCGCGAAGGATCTGAGCGCAAGCCCCATGTGCCGACGCTTGAGCAGGTACCACGCGGAAATGCCGAGGACGAACATCGACGCAGTCACGTAGCCCGCCGCATCCGCTGTGAACTTCATGCCGACTTCGACGGC
>CAYPWK010000440.1:0-276 GCA_964414365.1 uncultured Burkholderia sp. | reverse complement strand
GAGATCCGAAAGACGAGTCAGCTCCATGCGCATCGTGTGATAGTTGAAATGCGCGCCAGCGGGGTTGTTCATCCAGCCGTTCGCCACAAGGATCCACAACGCGGAAAGATTCGAGCCGAGCGCGACGAGAAACGTGATCGTCAGATGCTGCACCTTCGACAGACGGTCCCAGCCGAAGAAGAAGAGCCCGACGAAAGTCGATTCGAGAAAGAAGGCCATCAAGCCTTCGATCGCGAGCGGCGCGCCGAAGATGTCGCCAACATAGTGCGAGTAGTA
>CAYPWK010000439.1:0-5028 GCA_964414365.1 uncultured Burkholderia sp. | reverse complement strand
GGGTAAGGCACGATGGCAAGACGTCCGCGCTTCGGGGTCAAACGGATTTGCGGTGCGACGAGGTCGGCGCGCGCGGACGTGATGCGCAGAAACGCCGTGAGTCCCCCGATCTGCTCGATGACGCAGACCGCTTCGGATAATGCGGTCATCGCGGCCAGCACCGGCTCGGTCGGTACGCGATGCGCACAGGGCGAACGCGACAACACCTCGCGCGCGAGCACTGGATTGAGCGGCGGCAATCCGTAGAACACGAACGGCGCGG
The DNA here is from genome assembly GCA_964414365.1 of uncultured Burkholderia sp. Lineage (GTDB taxonomy): Bacteria > Pseudomonadota > Gammaproteobacteria > Burkholderiales > Burkholderiaceae > Trinickia. The sequence continues at coordinate 4,766 of CAYPWK010000439.1, read as the reverse complement.
AAATGCTGTCCACGGCCGGTGTCGCGAAACGGAAGACGGGCCCGAAACCGATGTCGTCGTAGAGTTCGACGGTGATGTCGACAATAGCGTCGTTCGCTGCCGGTTCTCCTTCCTCTTTCACTCGCAGCGCGAAGGGCTCGAGAAGACGCACGGCGGCTTCACCCGAGAGCACCGTCTGCCCCTGCGCGAGCGCCGCGGCGGCGCGGGCTTGCGCGGCCTCGATGGAAGCAGGTGGCTGCGCAGGCAATCCTTGCGGCGTCTGCATCAGTAGTTCACGGCCCAATCGATAATCGACAAGACGCGTAAATGCGCGAGCGAGCCGCTGCGGCGTCGGGTGTACGGCGACACCGCGTGCGCGCAACGCGTCTCGCGTCGCGTTATCGAGACCGCCGAAGAAGCAAGCGAGCATGCCGCGATACGCGATACATTGGCAATCGATGACGACGCGTGCGACTTCTTCCACCGGCGCGCCATGGGTGCTCGAGTGAACGACGAACGCGGTCCCGCTATCGCCGCGAGGGGCGAGCGCTTCGAGCGCGCGGCGGAAATGCTCGGGCCGTGCGTCATCCCCTAGCAGCAATGGGTTGCCGGGGCTCACATGCGGCAACGCGGACGTCAACGCTTGCACCGTCTCGTCGGACCATTGCGCGAGCACGCCGCCCGCCGCCGCAAAAGCGTCCGCGGCCAGCGACGCGACACCGCGATCGCTTGTTACCAGTGTTGCTGTCGAGCTGGCGGCGATGCGGCCGACGCCTAGCGTTTCGATCTCATCCAGCAAATCGTCCAGCGTATCGACGCGAACCATACCGGCGCGCCGGAACGCGGCACTATAGAGTGCGTCGGTCGCATCGCCCCTGCCGGTACGTAGCACGAGGACGGGCTTGTTGCGTGCCGCGGCGCGCGCCGCCGACATGAACTTGCGCGCCGAGCGGACAGTGGTGAGTTCGAGCAAGATCGCGCGTGTTGCGCTGTCGCTTGCCAGATAGTCGAGCGCGTCGCCCGCGTCAACGTCGGCTTCGCCGCCGAGCGCAATGGCATGCGAAAAGCCCAGACCGCGCGCATCGGCCCAGCCGAGCACCGCATTGGTCAACGCGTTGGACTGGGATACCCAGGCCACACCGCCGTGCTTGACCAAGTATGGCGGCGCGCCGAGGTAGGCGCGTAAAGCAGGTGTCACGATGCCGACGCTGGCGGGCCCGACGATCCGAAGCAAATGGGGACGCGCGGCCGCGAGCGTGGCCTGCACGACGGCGGGGTCGGCCGCACCGTCTCGCCTTGCGTCGGCGACGATGATGACCGCTCGCGTGCCGAGCCCGCCTAGCTTGCCGATAATGTCGACCCAAGTGCTGCTCGGCGTGCAGATGAGCGCCACGCTCGGCGCTTCAAGCAGATCGCCGGCATCGGAGAAGGCGACACGGCCGTCGAGCTCGTCGTATTTCGGGTTGACCGGCCAGACTGGGCCTTCGAATCCGCCGGCCAGCACGCGTGCCCAGACGATCGCGCCAAGACTGCCGGGACGCGACGAGGCGCCGACCACGGCGATAGAGTCTGGCTTGAACAGCGCATCGAGGTTGCGGATGGTCATGGGCACCTCCGTGGGCTCTCCGTAGTGATCGGCGGCTGGATTTTTACAACGCCACCGACCAGACATAATCAGTGTTGCTCAATTTGGACCTTCCCGTCATTAGAAGGTCAAGTGGGAAACGGCATTCTCTTGGCCGGAAATGGAGCGCGACAATCGTCAGCCGCTGCGCACGAGCCGACGGGGTTTCGATGACGATTGAATGACGTGACGCGGCACCCTCCGGCGGGAATGGGGAGCCACTGACATTCGCAAACTGCCGTCGGGGTGCGCTCCGCTTTGCGTATGCGCGCACTGACCGGCAAGCGGGCTCACTCCACGTTCTTGCCGTTACACTGACACCCGCCCGACCTCACAGCTTCCATCGGTGCGTGTTAGACTTCGCACCTATGGCGTACTGGCGCAAACTCTTCCTCGTCGTGCTGTTGGCACTGAGCCTTCCGGTTCAGTCGTTCGCGGCCATCTCCTTGAAATGCGGGCTTTCGCATTTCGGAGACATGGCGTTCGCGCAGCATATCGACGTCGAGGAGTCGACTCATCATCACCATATGCACGATGTGATGATGACAGTCGACCATCACAGCCATCACTCTGGCGATGCGCAGCATGCGCACTCGTGCTCGACCTGCGCTTCCTGCTGTTTTGGCGCGGGCCTGCCGGTCGCCACAACCGTAGCAACAGCTGCCGAAGCGGTTGGTTTTGCCGCTCCGCTTCCTCCCTCAGTCCGTGTCCCGTCGTTTCTGACTGACGGCGTCGAACGCCCACCCCGAATTTCTCTCGTCTAGTGCTTCGGTCGCAGCAACACGCTGCGATGTGCAATTTCGTCCCTGACGGCTGTCGGCCATCCATGTGACTTACGACGAGAAGAATCATGCGAATCTCTATTGCGGCGCTCTTAAGCGCGGCGGCACTGTCGCCCGCGCTCGCCCGCGCCACTGCCGCACTTCCTGACCCGACCGACGCGGCCGCATCGGTTCCGGCGGTCAGTGTGCCGTCTGCCTTCGTGGACTACCAGCCGTACCGGGACCAGAAGGCGCCTAGCTGGCAGGAGCTCAACCGCGCAGCGGCGAGTTCATCAGGGATGACAGGGATGAGCCACGGCGATATGCCGGCCGGCCGCACGGGTGCCCAAAATGTCGAGCACAACTCGCGACACGAGGAACCCGTGAAATGATGCGCCACTTCTTTCGGAATGGCCGCGTCATTGCTGCGGCCACTGCACTTGCGTTCCTTGCTGGCTGTACGACGTTTTCCGAGGACGGTGGTTTCACTACGGTTTCCACGGCGGCTTCCGAGCGACTCGGAAAGGACGCCATGCTGATGAAGACAGACCAGGACCGCGACGCCGTCGCAAAGCGCACCCGGGAACTGCTTTCGAAGCCGCTCAGCATGGACGACGCCGTGCAAATCGCTTTGCTGAACAACCGTGGCCTGCAAGCGTCATACGACGAGCTCGGGATTTCGGAGGCGGACCTCGTCCAGGCGGGGCGACTACCCAACCCTGGTTTCGCGTTCAGCCGTACGCAGGGGGACGGCTCGCTGAGCATCACTCGCACTTTCACGCTTAGCTTGTTAAAAGTCCTGACGATGCCACTGGCGACGCGCATCGAAAGCCGCCGATGGGAGCAAACTAAACTGCTCGCCGCAGACGCGATGCTCAAGGTTGCCGCCGATGCTCAGCGTGCCTATGTCAACGCGGTCGCATCCGAGCAGTCTGTCGCGTACGCCGAGCAGGTAAAAGATTCTGCGCACGCGGCCGCCGAACTCGCGCAGCGCATGGAGCAGGCCGGCAACTTCAGCAAGCTCGACTACGCGCGTGAGCAGGCTTTCTACGCAAACGCTGTGGCGCAATTGGCCAGAGCGCAACAGCAATCAGTGTCCGCGAGGGAAAAGCTGACGCGCACGATGGGCCTTTGGGGTGCGCAAACGCAGTACACGCTTCCGGAGCGCCTGCCTGACCTTCCCGAGACCAGGCCTGAGCTTAACGACCTCGAGCGCTTCGCGATGCAGAATCGGCTGGACATCCAGGCGGCGAAGCTCCAGACGCAGAGTGTCGCCGCCTCGTTGGGATTGAGCAAAGCGACGCGCGTCATCAACGCACTGGATGTCGGCTATCAGAACAATTTCACAACGTCCGATGGACACCAACAAGGCTATCAAATCGGCGTCGAAATCCCTCTGTTCGACTGGGGCACCGCGAAAGTGGCCCGAGCCGAAGCGACATACATGCAGTCCGTCAACCGCGTCGCCGAGACGGCGATTAACGCACGCTCGGAAGTGCGCGAGTCATATTCGGCGTACCTCACTGATTATGACGTTGCCAAGCACTATCGCGACGAAGTCGTGCCGGTGCAAAAGACCATTTCGGACGAAATGCTGCTTCGCTATAACGGCATGCTCGCGAGCGTATTCGAACTGCTCGCCGATGCGCGGGAGCAGGTCGGTGCCGTCAATGGCTACATTGAAGCGCTGAAGGACTACTGGCTCGCCGAGACGGACCTGCAACAAGCGGTCGGCGGCCGTCTGCCGCCCCTGGCCATGGCTTCGGCGCCCTCCGCATCCGCGACGCAATCGGCGTCGTCAACCGATTCCGAAGGTAAATGAAATGGTGTCCCGTCGAAACTTCTTGGGTGGCGCAGGGGCCGCGCTGTTGGGCGCGGCGCTGGTTAGCAAGGCCGGCGCCGCATCGCTGCCCGAGGCGCCCACGATGGCAAAAGCAGCAACGCAGCCTCCGCTCGTTCCGCCAAATGGTCGCCCGTATACGCCTGTCGTTACGCTTAACGGCTGGACCCTTCCGTGGCGAATGAAAAACGGATGGAAGGAGTTTCATCTCGTTGCCGAGCCCGTCGTGCGCGAGATGGCGCCGGGCATGAATGCGAACTTGTGGGGCTACAACGGTCAGGCGCCGGGCCCCACCGTCGAGGCCGTCGAAGGGGATAAGGTTCGCATTTTTGTGACCAACAAGCTTCCCGAGCACACTGCCGTGCACTGGCATGGCATGCGCTTGCCGAACGGGATGGATGGCGTCGCGGGCCTCACGCAACCGCACATTCCACCTGGCAAGACGTTCGTCTACGAATTCCAGCTCGAGCGGGCTGGCACGTTCATGTACCACCCGCACTCGGACGAAATGGTGCAGATGGCGATGGGCATGATGGGCATGTTCATCGTGCATCCCAAAGAC
>CAYPWK010000438.1:0-5055 GCA_964414365.1 uncultured Burkholderia sp. | reverse complement strand
GAAGCTTTTCCGGGCGATTGCGTGTGGGGATCACCACGCTGACGGTCGTCATACTTCCTCCACAGTCGTTGAAACGCTCGGCCTACAAACACCTCGCGCATCAACTTACCCGCACGAAAAACCACAAAAAAAACCGTAAACGCCCGCTTGCTTAGAGCGCCAACAAGACGCGAATCCATGAATCATCGATCTAGCGAATTTTTTAGTTTTTTCGTTGTGGGCAAGTTTTTTCTCACAACCTCGATAGCACCTGCGCGGTTTGCAACCCACGGAATCTGTCTGGTTTCGCAAGCGCGATCCTCCCCTGCCAAAAAATTGAGGACACCATCGGCGTTTTTGGGCGCCAGGAGGATGTAGCTTTTAGGCTACAAAGTAGTATGATAGAGGTCGTTCGGTATCAACAGGAGGACGGACGGGAGCCGTTCACAGATTGGCTGCCCCGAGTGCGCGACAAGGTGGCAAAGGCCAGGATCCTTTATCGGATTCGGCAGATGCAAGCGGGGAACTTGGGGGACTGGAAAGCTGTGGGCGGAGGTATCGTAGAGCTGCGCGTAGATGTAGGCGCAGGCTATCGAGTCTATTGCGCGAGAGTTGGCGTAACGCTAGTCGTCCTACTATGCGCCGGCGACAAACGCACGCAGCACGAGGACGTGAAGCGCGCGAAGGCATTTCTGAAGGACTGGCAAGGAAGGCATCGATGAAGAAGCGTAATGGGGCGGTGTCCCACCATGATCGAGAGGTCGGCGAGCTTCGCGCCGATCGTGAACTGGCCGTCGAATACTTGAAGGCGGCGATGGAAGGACTGGACGATCCGAATGAACGTGGCGGCGCGCTACTCGCGCTGCGGGCTATTGCCGAAGCCTACGGCGGAGGCCTCGGCGCAGTAGCAGCACAAGCGGGGATAAGTCGGGAAACGCTATACCGAACGCTTTCGCCAAAAGGCAACCCCACACTGAGGACGCTGATCGCCGTATTAAGGACAGTCGGAATGAAGCTTTCCGTCGAGCCTGACCGCGCCGCGACCTAGTTTATAGTTCAAGATACTTTTCGCCCCATGATGGCATGAGCGATGCCGGCAATCGCGTGAACGCATACCGGTTTCATCAGCAGCTCATCCGCCGGCAACGCCCTGTGTGTTAACGTAAAGCGCATATACCGACTGGCACGAAGCCATGAACAATCGATTGCGCTCGAGCCCGCCGAAGCAGAGATTGGCGCAACGCTCGGGCAACGCAATGCGTCCGATCAGCTTGCCTTGCGGCGATACGACCATCACGCCGTCGAGCTCGTCGCTTCCCATGCCCCAGCCGCACCAGAGGTTGCCCGCAACGTCGCAGCGAAGTCCGTCGATCGTGCCGGGCCCCGCATCGAGAAATACGCGGCCATTCGAGATCGTCTGGCCATCCGGCGCTACGTCGTAGACGAGAATCTTGCGATTCGGCTTGCCGCGCGATTCGATGATGTACAGCAAACGCTCGTCGGGCGAGAAGCAAAGTCCATTCGGGCCCAGCACATTCCCGGCGACGACCGTCGCCTCGCCCGTCGCCGCATCGACGCGGTAGACGTTCTGAGGCAATTGCGGCTCCGCCTTGTGTCCTTCATAGTGGCCGAGAATGCCGAACGGCGGATCGGTGAACCAGATCGAGCCGTCCGACTTCACCACGACGTCGTTCGGCGAATTCAACGGCTTACCATCGAAGCTATCGAGGATCACCGTAATCGACCCGTCATATTCGGTTCGTGTCACGCGCCGGCCGCCGTGCTCGCAGGTTACGAGGCGGCCTTGGCGATCGCGCGTATTGCCGTTAGCGAAATTGGAAGGACTCCTGAATAAGCTCACCGCACCCGTTTCTTCCTCCCACTTCATGATGCGGTTATTCGGAATGTCGCTCCAGAGGAGATAGCGTCCGTCGCCGAACCAGACGGGGCCTTCGCACCAGCGAAAGCCAGTTGCAATGCGCTCGACCGCCGCGGCCGGGAGCCTCAACTGCTCGAATTCGGGATCGAGCACCTGCACGCGTGGATCGGGATAACGCTCGCTCTGTTGCCACATGAATAGCGCGCCTTGCTTTTCGTTGGTAATCACGGGTTCGAATGTGCGCCGCGCGACTCGCGGCTCGAACTTGCGGGCCAATATAGAAGCCGATACGATCGGCGTCAATATTGTCGACAATTTCGTGGACACCGCGATGAGCAAATCGGTCAAAAACGACGGGCTCAAGAAAGGGCTGACGAATTACGGCGACGAAGGTTTCTCGCTGTTTTTGCGCAAGGCTTTCATCAAGGGCGCCGGATACACGGACGATGCGCTGTCGCGCGCGATCGTGGCGATCACGAACACGGGCAGCGCGTACAACCCTTGCCATGGCAATGCGTCGCAGCTGATCGAAGCCGTCAAGCGCGGTGTGATGCTGGCAGGCGGCTTGCCCGTCGAGTTCCCGACGATCTCGATTGCGGAAAGCTTCTCGCATCCGACGAGCATGTACCTGCGCAATCTGATGTCGATCGACACAGAAGAAATGATTCGCGCCCAACCTATGGATGCTGTCGTATTGATCGGCGGTTGCGACAAGACGGTACCGGCTCAGCTGATGGGCGCGGCGGCAGCGGGTGTGCCCGCCATTCAACTCGTCACTGGCGCCATGCTGACGGGCTCGCATCGCGGCGAACGTGTTGGCGCATGTACAGATTGCCGCCGTTTTTGGGCGCGCTTTCGCGGCGAGGAAATCGATGCGCGCGAGATTGACGACGTCAACGATCAGCTGGTGCCGACGGTCGGCACCTGCTCCGTGATGGGGACGGCCAGCACAATGGCCTGCATCGCGGAGGCGCTCGGCATCATGTTGCCGGGTGGCGCCAGTGCGCCCGCTGTGACGGCTGACCGGATCCGCGTCGCGGAGCGCACCGGTGCGACGGCCGTCGCGATGATCGAAAGGAAGCTGACGCCCGAGCGAATCTTGACGCCCGACGCATTCGAAAACGCGCTGCGTGTGCTGCTCGCCGTCGGCGGCTCGACGAACGGCATCATTCATTTGACGGCGATCGCGGGGCGCCTCGGAATCGAGATCGATCTCGATGGGCTCGATCGAATGGCGAGAGAGACGCCCGTGCTCGTCGACCTCAAGCCATCGGGCAAGCACTATATGGAAGACCTGCATAAAGCAGGCGGTTTGACGGCATTGCTCCGCGAGTTGAAGCCCCTCCTCAAGCTCGACGCGATGACCGTGACGGGGCGCACGCTCGGGGAAGAGCTCGATGCCGCGCCAGCGAGCTTTGCGCAAGACGTCGTGCGCCCCTTCGGAAGGCCGATCTTTCCGCAAGGCGGCCTCGCCGTGCTGCGCGGCAATCTCGCGCCCGACGGTGCGATCATCAAGCAATCAGCGGCAAGCGCTGCGCTGATGGAGCATGAAGGTCGAGCAGTCGTCTTCGAGAACGCCGAAGATCTCGCTCGTCGTGTCGACGATCCGTCGCTCGATGTAAAAGCCGACGACGTCCTCGTGCTCAAGAGCATCGGCCCGGTAGGCGCGCCGGGGATGCCCGAGGCCGGGTACATTCCGATCCCGAAAAAGCTTGCGAAGCAGGACGTCAAGGACATGGTGCGCATCTCGGACGGCCGCATGAGCGGAACGGCGGCGGGCACGATCGTGCTTCACGTGACGCCCGAATCGGCGATCGGTGGCCCGCTCGCACTCGTGCGAACGGGGGACCGCATCAGGCTCAGCGTCTCGCGCCGCTCGATTGAGATGCTGGTCGACGATGCCGAGTTGCGACGCCGGGCCGATGAGGCGAAGCCGTATAGGCTCGCGCCGAACGAACGCGGCTATCGTAAACTGTTTCTCACGTCGATCATGCAGGCGGACAAAGGCTGCGACTTCGATTTTCTGCGAGCGCCGGAAATGATTGCGAAGGTGCCGAAGACTCGGAGATAAACGAGCGAACCCTTGAAGATTCCGACAAGGTGTTGCCGATCGGTTCATACTGATCGGGATACTAACGCCGTCGGACCAGCCAACCCACCATGAGCAAATCCCTGCCTCTAGCGGCCTTGCATATCTTCGTCGAGGTTGGAAAGCTCGGCAGCATGAAGCGAGCGGCCGAGGTGCTGTGCGTGTCTCCAGGCGCCATCAGTCAGCAGATCAAGAATCTCGAAGACCGACTAGCCGTTCGGCTCTTCACGCGCACGAACCGCGAGGTCGAACTAACCGATGCCGGGCGAGCACTCTTCGATCGGCTATCACCGCTCTTCGACGAAGTCGAGGAAATCTGGTCGAACGCGCCCGGCGCCAGTCGCCGCCTCACGCGCTTGACTGTCAGCACGACGGCGTCTTTCGCGAGCGCTTGGCTCGTTCCGCGGCTTGGGCACTTCAAGGCCCTTTACCCCGATATCGAGGTGGCAATCGACAGCAGCCAACGAGTGCTTGATCTCCGGCGGGAATACGTCGATGTCGCCATTCGGCACGGCTTGGGCAGCTATCCCGGTCACGACGCCTTCAAAATCTGGACACCCGAAATGGTGCCGGTATGCAGTCCCGCGCTCCTCTCGCCGGACCGACCGATCACTCGGCCCGAGCACTGCCTCGCCTACCCGCTATTGCAGGACAGCGATCGCGCCGACTGGGCGCTCTGGCTCCGCGCGCATGGGATCGAGGACAAGCGAGCGCAACGCGGCACGAGTTTAAGCGACGAGTCGCTGCTCGTGAAAGCAGCGATCGCCGGGCAGGGAATCGCGCTCGTGCGCGATATCTATGTTCGTGACGAAATCGCGGCAGGCCGCCTCGTTCGCGCGCTGGACCTGCCGTGGCCCACACAGTTCGCTTACTACGTCGTCTGCAGTTCGCAGCGAAAAGACGAATGGCGAATCGCGGCCTTTCGCGACTGGGTGAAGAAAGAGATGGCGAAGGAGTCGACCGATATCGAGGTCAATGCTGCTTCTCCAGCCCGAGTGCTCGAGGCAAGCCGCTGAACTTGCCCGCGGCGAGTGCCGTTCCCAAGAGAATGACGACACAGCCAAGCCCCTCTTGCGGCGTAATGCTTTCTCGCAGAAAGATCGCTCCC
>CAYPWK010000437.1:0-5084 GCA_964414365.1 uncultured Burkholderia sp. | reverse complement strand
AATGTGCCGTTCTACAAGGAGCTCGGTAACCAAGGCCTCAAGGCGACGGACGTGCCCGTCGTCGCGTTCTCGGTCGGTGAAGAGGAACTGCGCGGTATCGACACGAAGCCGCTCGTCGGCCACCTCGCGGCATGGAACTACTTCATGTCGGTCAAGAACCCGGAGAACTCGAAGTTCAAGGCTCAATTCGCCTCGTGGGTGAAGACGCAGAATCTGCCCGGCGGTGCCAAGCGCGTCACGAACGATCCGATGGAAGCGACGTTCGTCGGCATTCACATGTGGAAGCAGGCTGTCGAGAAGGCGAAAAGCACGGATGTCGACAAGGTGCGCGTCGCGATGGTCGGCCAGAGCTTCAACGCGCCGTCCGGCTTCACGCTGACGATGGACGGCAATCACCATCTGCACAAGCCCGTCATGATCGGCGAGATTCGCGGCGATGGTCAGTTCAACGTCGTCTGGAAGACGAAGACCGCTGTTCGTGCGCAGCCGTGGAGCCCGTATATCGCCGGCAACGAAGGCAAGCCCGATGTCGTGAGCTCGATTCCCGAGTTCCTGCGCCGGCGCGCCGCGGCGTAACGGCGATACGCCTCTGATCACGTCACTCTTTGACGTGATCGTTGGTTGATCCGTTAGTTAGTCGTACTCAGCATGCGCGACGGCGGGGCACGTCGCCCGCCGTCGCGCATCGCACTAGCCCTGATCGGATGAAGCCGATATCCATGATTTTCCGTCCAAGCTCCCGGCCCCAGCGCCGGTCTCGCGCGCCGGCGTCCGCGTCCGCGCCTGCGCTCGCTTGCGCATTTCTTCTGGCGTTCGCCTGCTCGTTCGCCAGTTCGGCGGCGTTCGCCTTGACGCAAGACGATGTATCGCCGCTCGCGAGCGACGACTTCGAAGCAAAATCGGCCGCCATCGACAAGCTCGTTGCCGAGCACGACGCACGTTCGTTAGCGGTCCTGAACGCGCTTGCCAACGACCAGGCATTGGCCACGTCCTCGGGTGAGGTGCTGATCCAGCCGAACGATGCCGGCGATCAAGCGCAAGATGCGATCACAGGAAAAATGGTTGCAGTTGGCGACGCACAGGCCATCACGTTAAATAACCTGCTGCGCACGAAGGTTGCCGGCGCGCTCGCCGGCCTGCAGCTCGCATCGCCCGACTTAGCCACGCGGCGCGCAGCCGTCGATGCACTCTTGAACAGTCCCGATCCCGCGATGAAGCCGCTCATCGATAGCGCTCGGGCCAAAGAGACGGACCCGGGGCTCAAGCGCCGCCTCGATACATTGTGGGCCACCACTGCCCTATCGGATCACGATGCGGCCAAGCGTCTCGAAGCCACGCAGCTCGTCGCGGCACGTCATGATCCCGACATGTACGCGTTGCTGCGTCCGCTCGTCGCCAAGCGCGCCGACGGAACGTTCGCCGAGCCCGATGCGCGCGTGCGCGAAGCGGCGCAGCAGGGCATCGATGCGCTCGACGCCGTCGAACGCGAAAGCCGCATCGTCGGAACGCTGTTTGCCGGCGTCTCGCTCGGCAGTGTGCTGTTGCTTGCGGCACTCGGCCTTGCCATCACCTACGGCGTCATCGGCGTCATCAATATGGCGCACGGTGAATTTCTCATGATCGGCGCGTATGCCACCTATGTCGTGCAGAACCTGTTTCAGCGGTATGCACCAGGCGCGTTCGACTGGTATCCGTTCATCGCGGTCCCCGCTTCGTTCGCGGCCGCGGCGGCCGTCGGCGTCGTCATCGAGCGTCTCGTCATCAAGCATCTTTATGGACGTCCGCTCGAAACGCTGCTAACCACCTTCGGCATCAGTCTCGTTCTCATTCAGGCAACGCGCACGCTGTTCGGCGCACAAAACGTCCAGGTCGCCAATCCGCATTGGATGACGGGCGGCATTGCCTTGCTGCCCAATCTGATCCTGCCGTACAACCGAATCACGATCCTCGCATTCTCGCTCGCCGTGATCGCGATTGCATGGGCCGTGCTCACGCGCACACGGCTCGGTCTCTTCGTGCGCGCGGTCACGCAGAACCGCAGCATGGCGGCGTGCGTCGGCATCAAGACCGCTCACATCGATTCGTATGCGTTCGCGTTTGGGGCGGGCATCGCAGGGCTCGGCGGCTGTGCGCTTTCCCAGATCGGCAACGTGGGCCCCGATCTAGGCCAGAGCTATATCGTCGATTCGTTCATGGCCGTCGTGCTCGGCGGCGTCGGCCAGCTCGCAGGTACGGTGCTCGGCAGCTTCGGGCTCGGCGTGCTCGCTAAAGCCATCGAGCCGTTTTCCGGGCCGGTACTCGCCAAGATTGCCGTGCTCGTATTGATCGTGCTCTTCATCCAGAAGCGTCCGCAGGGGTTGTTTGCCCTCAAGGGACGCAGCGCCTGAGACATGCGATGAATAACACGACTACCACCACACCGCTTCCTAGCCATGCCACGTCGTCAGCCGGCGCGGCGACCAACCCTAACTCGTCGGGCTTTGCGCTGGGGCTCGCCCCGCGCCGCGCGCTGTTGTCGCGCCCCGCCTGGGCCGCTCTCGTTGCGCTGGTCATTGCAGTGGGCGTCGGCGTGCCGTTCGCCTCGCTCGTGCTGCCGCAATCGAGCGCCTTTCATTTATCGGCCTATGCACTGACGCTCGGCGGCAAATTCATGTGCTACGCGATCGCGGCGCTCGCGCTCGATCTTGTCTGGGGATATTGCGGCATCCTGAGCTTGGGGCACGGCCTCTTTTTTGCGCTGGGCGGCTATGCGATCGGCATGTACCTGATGCGCGCGATCGGGCGCGACGGGGTCTATCAAAGCGACCTGCCCGACTTTATGGTGTTCCTAAACTGGCACGAACTGCCGTGGTACTGGCACGGCACCTCGCATCTCTGGTACGCGCTTGCGCTTGTCATGCTTGTGCCGGCCGTGCTTGCGTGGACGTTCGGCTTCTTCGCGTTTCGATCACGCGTGCAAGGCGTCTATCTGTCGATCATCACGCAGGCTCTGACCTATGCCGCGATGCTACTGTTTTATCGCAACGAGACGGGATTCGGCGGCAACAACGGCTTCACCGACTTCAAGCGAATAGCCGGTTTTCCGATCACGCATCCGGGCACACGAACCGTACTTTTTCTGTTGACGTTCGCCACGCTCGTGCTGGCGTTTCTCGCAGCGCGCGCGATCATCGTCTCGAAGTTGGGGCGCGTAGTCACCGCCATGCGCGATAGCGAAACGCGGCTCATGTTTCTCGGCTACAGCCCGCTTGCTTACAAGCTCTTCGTCTGGACATTGTCCGCAGTGCTCTGTGCAATCGCCGGCGCGCTCTATGTGCCGCAAGTCGGCATCGTCAATCCGAGCGAGATGTCGCCGGCCAACTCGATTGAAATGGCGATATGGGTTGCCGTAGGCGGACGCGGTACGCTGATCGGACCCATCGTCGGCGCCTTCGCCGTCAATGGCGCAAAGAGTTTCTTTACGGCCTATTTCGCCGAGTATTGGCTGTTCTTTCTTGGCGCCCTCTTCGTCGTCGTGCCGCTTGTGATGCCGCGCGGGCTCGTCGGCCTTGCCGAGCGCGTTTCTGCTTTCGCCCGGAGGACGCAACGATGACTGCCGTCATGGACAACGAAGTGGCCGACGGGCATGCCCTCTCGGGCACCGCCGCGATGGGACATGCCGTTACGCAAGGCATGATCGACGTCTCGCACGGCACGATTCTCTATGTCGAAGATGTCACCGTCAGCTTCGACGGATTTCGCGCGCTCAACAGTCTGACGCTCACGCTCGACGTCGGCGAACTGCGTTGCGTGATCGGACCAAACGGCGCCGGCAAGACCACGATGATGGATGTGGTAACGGGCAAGACGCGCCCCGATCACGGCAAGGTTTTTCTCGGCCAGACGCTCGATCTCACGCGCATGGACGAGCCTTCCATCGCGCGCGCCGGCATCGGCAGAAAGTTTCAGAAGCCGACTGTGTTCGAGCAACACCCCGTGTGGGAAAACCTCGAACTCGCGATGCAAACCGATAAGAGCTGGTGGGCTTCGTTGCGCGCGCAACTGACGCGCGAAGCGCAAGCGCGCATCGAGGAAACGCTAGAGACGATCGGCTTGGAGGCGAGCGCGCGGCGGCTTGCCGGCGAACTGTCGCACGGGCAGAAGCAGCGGCTCGAGATCGGCATGCTGCTGATGCAGCGGCCCGCACTGCTGCTGCTCGACGAGCCGGCGGCCGGCATGACCGACGATGAAACGATGCAGCTCGCACACCTGCTCGATCGCTTGCGTGGGACTTGTTCGATGCTCGTCGTCGAGCACGATATGGAGTTTGTCGCCGCGCTCGCGGGCGAGCGCTCGCGCGTGACCGTCATGGCAGAAGGCCGTGTGTTGGCCGAAGGCACGCTCGATGAAGTGAAGCGCGACGAGGCCGTCATCGAGTCGTATCTCGGGCGCTAATAGCAAAAGGAAATAGCATCGATGCTGAACATCAGCGGGCTCAATCAGTTCTATGGCGGCAGCCATATCCTGCGCGATGTCACGATGGAAGTGCCGCAGGGATCGCTAACGGTGCTGCTCGGCCGCAATGGCGTGGGGAAGACGACGCTTTTGCGCTGCCTGATGGGGCTTGTGCGTGCGAAAAGCGGCGAGATCGCCTGGAACGGGCAGCCGATCGAGGCGCTGCCGCCGCATGCGCGCGTCGCGCGTGGGCTCGGCTACGTGCCGCAAGGGCGTGAGATATTTGCGCGCTTGACTGTCGAAGAGAACTTGCTCGTCGGTGCCGCGAGCCGCAAACCTGTCTCGCAGGTGCCTGCTCGCATCTATTCGCTTTTCCCCGTGCTGAAGGACATGAAGAAGCGGCGCGGCGGCGATCTGTCGGGCGGGCAACAGCAGCAACTTGCGATCGGTCGCGCGCTGATGAGCGAGCCACAGCTTTTGATTCTCGATGAGCCTACCGAGGGCATTCAGCCTTCGATCATTCAGGACATCGGGCGGACGCTGAGGCAGCTCGTCGACGAGACCGGCATGACGATTCTGCTCGTCGAGCAGTATTACGACTTCGCGCGCGCGCTCGCCGACCGCTATTGGGTCATGCGGCGCGGGGAGAT
>CAYPWK010000436.1:0-5103 GCA_964414365.1 uncultured Burkholderia sp. | reverse complement strand
TTCGCCGCCAATGCCGGTCAGTTGCTGAAAAACGTGGTGCACGTCCTCGCAGATTTTCTGATCCGCGGTCATCAGGCCGAAGTCGGTGTAAAGGCGTGCAGTGCGCGGATGATAGTTGCCGGTGCCCAGGTGCACGTAGCGCTTGAGCGTCATCTTGCCGCCCACCGTTGCGCGCCGCACGATCAGCATCATCTTTGCGTGGCACTTGTGGCCCACCACGCCGTACACCACATGGGCGCCGACCGCTTCGAGCTGCGAGGCCCAGTTGATGTTCGTCTCTTCGTCGAAGCGCGCGAGCAGCTCGACAACGACCGTCACTTCCTTGCCGTTGCGCGCGGCCTGCATCAGCGCGTTCATGAGCGGGGAGTCCGTGCCGGTGCGATAGATCGTCTGCTTGATCGCAACGACGCTCGGATCCTGCGCAGCTTGCAGCAGCAACTCGAGCACGGGCTGAAAGCTTTCGTACGGGTGGTGCAGCAGGACATCGCCCTGGTCGATTGCATCGAACAGATTCGCCGTTTTGATGAGCCGATCGGGCGTTGCGGGCACGTGGGGGACGAACTTGAGGTCGGGGCGGTCCACCATCTCGGGCAGTTGCATGAGGCGCACGAGATTGACTGGCCCGTCGACTCGGTAGCAATCCTTCTCCGAGAGGCCGCTTTCGTCGAGCAGACGCCGCACGATGTGAGGCGGCGTTTCGGCCGAGACTTCGAGGCGCACCGCGTCGCCGAGATGGCGTGCCGGCAGCTCACCCTGCAGTGCGACGCGCAGGTTCGTGATCTCGTCCTCGTCAACGAAGAGCTCGCTATTGCGGGTTATGCGAAATTGATTGCAGCTTCGAACGACGAGATTGGGGAATAGCTCGTTGACGAAACGCTGCATCAGCGAGCTGAGCAGCACGAAGCCATAAGTGAAGCCCGAAAGCTCCTGCGGCATCTGCACGAGCCGAGGCAGGGCGCGCGGCGCCTGCACAATGCCCATTACGGCCTGGCGGCCGAACGCGTCCTTGCCCTCGAGCTCCACGACGAAGTTCAGGCTCTTGTTGAGCACGCGCGGAAACGGGTGCGCGGGATCGAGCCCGATCGGCGTGAGGACAGGCAAAAGCTCGTTGGCGAAATACCCGCGCGCCCATTGGGTCTGCTCCTCGGTCCAGCTGTCCGTGCCGTGAAAGTAGATGCCCTCTTCTTCGAGGGCGGGCAAGACCGTCTCGTGCAGGAGCCGGTATTGCCGGTGGACGAGCTTTTGCGCCCGCTCGACGACGAGATCGTAAACATGCTGCAACGACATGCCGTCAGGGGAAAGCGAGCCCGGATTGTCCTGCATCTGCTCTTGCAGTCCTGCCATTCGAATTTCGAAGAATTCGTCGAGATTGCTGCTTGTGATGCAGACGAAGCGAAGCCGTTCCAGCAGAGGCATCGAGGGATCGGCCGCCTGGGCGAGCACGCGTTCATTGAAACCGAGGATGCCCAGCTCACGATTGAGCAGCGGATAGCGCAACGACATCGGCAAAGAGGAATACGAGGGGTCAGATGGCGATATGAACGGACGCTCGGAAATTCTCACAGTTTGGTGTCATCTCGATGAATGGTTATTGTCATGAATTTTACGGGTAACTGATCTAATTTTGAGATAGCTTGCGGAAGAAGTTCATGGGTTCGGCACGAGTTCGCAATGACTTCGCTCTTCGTGCGCTTATCGGAGGTCCCCGCTGTATGCGTAAAATGGCGACTTTGAACCGCGTCGTGGGATCGCCCGCCCCAGCTCGGGAAGAGGCAATGCACCCGCGCACGAAATCGTTTTCATCCATGCCCAATACCCCCCATCTGCTCGCATCGGTCGATCTTGGCTCGAACAGCTTTCGCCTGATCGTCGGGCGCGTCGAGGAAACGCCGGCCGGCAGCCAGATCTACCAGGTTGACGCATTACGCGAGCCCGTGCGTCTCGCGGCCGGCTTATCTCCTGACAAGATGCTGGACCGCGCATCGCAGGAACGGGCATGGGCGGCGCTCAAGCGTTTCGGCGAGCGACTGCGCGACTTTCACCCCGATCATGTGCGCGCCGTGGCGACGAACACGCTGCGCGTGGCAAAAAACGCAACCGAGTTCCTGGCCGAGGCGGAGAGGTCGCTGGGCTTTCCGATTGAAGTGATCGCCGGCCGCGAAGAAGCGCGGCTCATTTACGCCGGGGCAGCGCATTCGGTACCGGCCAGCTCCGGCAAGCGGCTCGTCGTCGACATCGGCGGCGGATCGACGGAATTCATCATCGGCTCCCACTACACGCCGCTCATCATGGAGAGCCTTTATATCGGCTGCGTGAGTCATAGCCGTGCGTTCTTTCCGGCCGGCAACGTGGACGAGTACACGATGCGCCAGGCTGAGCTCGCCGCGAAGCGCGAGATTCAGATCATCTCGCGCGAGTACAAGCAGGCGGGATGGGATCAGGCGATTGGCTCGTCCGGGACGGCACGCGCACTCGCCGAACTGGTCGAGGCGAACAACTTCAACGATTCGGGAGTGACGCACGGCATTTCGCGCGGCGGCCTCGAGCGGCTCAAGCGGGCGCTCATCAAAGCGGAGAACGTCAACCGGCTCAAGCTGCTTGCGCTGAAGCCCGATCGTGTGCCGGTCTTGGCGGGCGGGTTATCGATCATGCTGGCCGTTTTTGAAGAACTCGGTGTCGACTATGTCGACACAACCGATGGCGCGCTGCGCCTCGGTGTGCTTTACGATCTGCTGGGCCGGACCCAGCACGAGGACATGCGGGCCGTGACGGTCGAGGGATTCATGCGCCGTTACGGTGTCGATCGCGCGCAAGCCGAGCGCATCCGCGATCTCGCCATCGACTTTTTCGATCAGCTTGGCGACGAGCCCGATGCCGAGCGCGCCGAGGAAGCCCGCATGTTTCTGCGCTGGGCCGCGTCGCTGCATGAAATCGGCCTGTCGATTTCGCATAGCGCCTATCACAAGCATTCGGCATATATCGCCAGCAATGCCGACATGCCCGGCTTCTCACGCACCGATCAGGCGCGGCTTGCCGCACTCGTGCTCGGTCATGCGGGCAAGCTCGGCAAGCTGTCGCAGGCGCGCGACGTCGAGTGGCCGCTGCTGTTTTGCCTGCGGCTCGCGGCACTTCTATGCCGGCGGCGCGCCGATATCGGACTGCCTGGCATTCGCGTCGCCCAAGTGAACGGCGGATATGAAGTCCACCTGCCCAACGAATGGGTCGCCAACAACCCGCTTACCGATTACAGCTTGATTCAGGAAGCAGCCGAATGGGAGAAGGTCGGCATTCGGTATCGCGTCGTCTATACGGACGATTGAGCGAGGCTGCGCGATGCGCCGCGCAACGCGCGGCGCATGGGGGCAGGCAGTGATCGTGCCACTCAGCGCGACGTCGTTTCGCCGAGGAAGTGGCGGGCGTAGCGCTCGTTGATGTCGGAGAGGCGGAACAGCGTCAGGAAATCGGCGCAGTTGAAGTCCGGATCCCACGCGGGCGCGCCGCAAATCTTGGCGCCGAGACGCAAGTAGCCCTTCACGAGCGGCGGCGGCGCGACGCGGGCGCCCGTGCGCAGCTCTTCCACAGGCAACGGCGTATGCGGGAAGGCCCGGTACTCGGGGGCCGTCAGCGCGCTTTCACGCAGCGATTCGTAGAGGTTAGCTGCGAAGTGGCCGCCGTCGGCCATCGGCACGCTCGCGCAACCGAGCATCGTCTCGTAGCCGTTTTGCATCATGTAGGTACCGAGACCGCCCCAGAGCGACATGATGACCGAGCCGCTGCGGTAATCGGCGTGCACGCACGAGCGGCCTACCTCGACGAGCTTCGAACGTAGGTGCGCGAGACGCGAGAGGTCGAACTCGCCTTCGGCATAGAGTCGGCCGATGCGGGCAGCTTGATGCGGAGGGAGCACTCGATAAGTGCCGACGATGGTCAGCGTCTCGAGGTCGCGAACGAGCAGGTGGTCGCAGTAGGCGTCGAAGCGGTCGACGTCGAGGCCGGCGGGGCCGGTCACGCTCGCGCCCATTTCTTCCGCGAAGACGCGATAGCGCAGCCGCTGAGCTTCGCGCAGTTCCTCCTCCGTCCGGGCCCAGGCCACTTGCAGCCGATGCTGGGCAGTGATCGTTTCTTCCGTGCGGGGGAGACGGCGGCGGGAATCGAGGGGAATCGAAGCGAGGGGCAGGGTGGGCGTCGGCAGGTCTCGCATGGAATTTCCTGTGAAATGTCGGAATTGCTGCGTTTTCGCCAATTTAGTAATCGGCCGTGACGGTTGCATGGCAAAGCCATGTAAATACGGTGACATGTCGTATTCGCGACACGCGGATTTCACGTGAACTGTCACAAAGTCGACAAATGCTGATTCTAGGCGAGATCTGGAGAAATGACTGCACGGATCACAACTTGGCCGGTTCCATTGCGCTCGCGGCCCTCCAGCCACCAGATGCCGCCTTTTTTAATCGACCATTCTGTCTGCTTGCCGGAGATAAGATGGGAGGCGACGAGGCCGAGCGTCGGCTGATGGCCCACCACGACGACTGTCTCAGCGATGCCGTCGGGCCAGCCTGCGGCGGCGAGCACGTCTTCAGCCGCCGCTCCGGGCGCAATTTCTTTCACAATGCGGTATTGATCGGTCAGTGCCTCGACGGTTTGGACGGTGCGCGCGGAGGGACTGGACAGGATCAGCGCGTCCTTCGGAAGGCGGTTGCGCAGCCATTTTGCAGCTGTTTGCGCCTGCTTGCGGCCACGGTTGGTCAGTTGACGGGCGAGGTCTGTCGGTGCGGTGTCTTCCGCTTCGGCGTGGCGCCAGAGGATGAGGTCCATGGTCGGCTTTCCTTTCCGTGAGGTGTCGAATGCGCAAGCATGATGCCTGCAGTTTGGAACAGGGTCACATGACTACCCCTTTTTCCGGCATTTTTCCGGCTTTTTTCCCGTTGTCAGTTTCGTTGGCGGCGTCAGTGCGCTAAGCTTCGTCATCGCATGAGACTTCGGTTAGCCGCGCGGTCGCGTTGCGCGCATTGACCGCACGGGCCGACACAGCTACAATCTCGCACTTTTCGGAGCGTAGCGCAGCCTGGTAGCGCATCTGATTTGGGATCAGAGGGTCGAAGG
>CAYPWK010000435.1:0-5140 GCA_964414365.1 uncultured Burkholderia sp. | reverse complement strand
CGAGGTCCTGCCGGAATGGGACTTGTCGCACGTGTATGTGCCGTTTGGTGAGCGGGAGCGTGGCCTATCGCATCGAGTGGCCCGGGCTGACGAGGGAGGAAAAGGCGGAAGGCCTTGTTCTGCCTTGCGTGGCGGTCGCCGAGACGGATCTGGTTTTAATGGTGCCAGATGCGGAGGCGCTTTAACCCCGATGGGCGATCCAAAATTGATCCAAAATTTCATCACGCACTGACCTTCACCTCCGTCCTCGTAGCAATTACGTTGCCGAACACCGCATGCCCGACCTCGTCGCCCGCCACGCCGGCCCGTGCGAGTACGTCGCGCACGACCATCGCCCCGAGCGCCCGTGGGCGAGTAATTCTTCAGGCTTCCGCCAAACTTGCCGATGGCGGTGCGCACACCGCTGACAACCACGACTTCTCTATCCATCTCATACTCCCTGGACTATTCATAATTGGTCTTCCGCGAGCGCGAGCATGCCTTCGTCGCCCTTCGCACTGATAATCGACGCCTCGAGCGCGAGCGTGCGCGGCAAAACGTAAGTCGCGTAGCAATGCGCAATCGCGATTTTCGTGCCGTAAAACGCGGGATCCTCGGCGTGCTTACGCACCGCAACCATGAGCGCACGCGCCATTTGCCACCCCGCGAGCACAATGCCGGCGAGCTTCAGATAGAGGACG
The DNA here is from genome assembly GCA_964414365.1 of uncultured Burkholderia sp. Classification (GTDB taxonomy): domain Bacteria; phylum Pseudomonadota; class Gammaproteobacteria; order Burkholderiales; family Burkholderiaceae; genus Trinickia. Next base: position 4,460 of record CAYPWK010000435.1, on the reverse strand, counting down.
CTTCCGGCGTGTACCGCCTTCGTGTCCGCCGTGCCGCGATCGACGACGAACCGGACGACGGCAGCCAGCGCATTTCGTCCTTCAGTCAGTCGTCGATGCATCGTCTCCGTCGCGTTGCGGGCCTCGCCGGCCTCTACGCTGGCGAGTGCGGCCAGTGTCTCGTCGATCGCCTCGATGAGTTGCCAGGCCACCGCGCCTGCGTCACGCAGTGTCTTGCGGCCAATGAGGTCGTTCCCTTGGATGGCCGTCGTTCCTTCATAGATCCTCAGGATGCGTGCATCGCGGTAATACTGCGCCGCACCGGTTTCTTCGATGAAACCCATGCCGCCATGCACCTGCACGCCAAGGCTCGTCACCTCGAGCGAGATTTCGGTGCTCCAGCCTTTCACGATCGGCACGCGGTATTCGTAGACGGACTGATGCCGAGCGCGCACTTCCGGGTCTGCGTGACGATGTGCAAAGTCGCTGTGTGCGGCCGCCACGTAGGCCAACGCACGCGCGCCTTCAGTGAGCGCACGCATGACCGACAGCATCCGTCGCACGTCGGGATGATGAATGATCGCGACCGCTCCTTTTGCCGTGCCGTCCACCGGCCGGCTTTGCACGCGCTCCTTCGCGTACTGCGCCGCCTTCTGATACGCCGCATCGGATATACCGATACCTTGTAGCCCGACCCCGAAGCGGGCGGCGTTCATCATGACGAACATGTATTCGAGGCCGCGATTCTCCTCCCCAACGAGGTAGCCCACCGCACCGCCGTGCTCCCCGAACTGAAGCACCGCCGTCGGGCTGGCCTTGATGCCGAGCTTGTGTTCGATGGACACACAACTGACGTCGTTGCGCTCGCCGAGAGAGCCATCCTCTTTCACGATGAACTTTGGCACGACGAAGAGTGAAATGCCCCTCACTCCGTCGGGTGCATCTGGCGTGCGCGCCAAGACCAGATGAATGATGTTGTCGGCCATGTCGTGCTAGCCATAGGTAATGAAGATCTTCGTGCCGAAGATCCTGTAGCTGCCATCCGGCGCACGCTCGGCGCGCGAGCGTACCAGTGCGAGATCGGAACCCGCCTGCGGTTCCGTCAGATTCATCGTGCCCGTCCATTCGCCGCTGATTAGCTTGGGCAGATACCGTGCCTTGAGTTCGTCTGAGCCCGCCGTCAACAATGCTTCGATAGCCCCGTCGGTCAAAAGCGGGCACAGGGCGAATGACAGGTTCGCGGCATTGAGCATCTCGATGCAGGGCGTCGCGATGAGTTTCGACAAGCCCTGCCCCCCGAACTCGACGGGGTGAACAACGCCTTGCCAGCCACCCTCCGCGAACTGCCGGAAGGCTTCCTTGAATCCCGCTGTCGCCACGACCTCGCCTTCACGCCATTCACTCGCATGCCTGTCGCCCCGCGCGTTGAGCGGCGCGACGATCTCGGCGGAAAGCTTGGCGGACTCTTCGATGACGGCCCGCGCGGTTTCGGCGTTGGGCCAAACGTGCCCGCAAATTGGACAACAAACCCAAAATCGCGGCTAGCGTCCGTCAAACATCGTCATCTCCCACTCACCAGCGGCTTCATCGTGTCGCAGGATGTAGGTGCCTGCGTTGTCATCCGCTCGGACCTTGAAATACCGGTGGTCCGGCGCAAGCCAGCGGTCAAGCACTTCCACGACCTCGATTCGGCGTCGCCCAAGGTAGAACGCCCGCGGGTTCTGCTCACTCCGATAACCGGCGTAACACTCGACCCGAATGCCCATCGCTTCCCTCTTCACCCCGACGATCAACCGCACGACCAAGACATTTGCCAAGCGTCGCGGGCGTGAACGCTAGCCGCCCTGCTAGCTCCAGGTCCGCTGCAGGGCAAGCGCCAGCGGTAATATATGATCGCTCCGCCTAATGGAAATACCACGATGCAAGTGCTGGTTGACGCAGACGCCTGCCCGGCTGTCATCTTGACGACGCAAGCCGTAGCATTGCAAGAGCGGGCCGGATCGGATAGCGCCCATTAACAAAACTGCTGCTCGGTGATGCATCGCCTGTGAGACCACCTCGTGGTATCCCGGCATTGCATGTTCGGCAGCGTCTACCCGGCCTTTTCCGTTTACCCGAGTCGAAAATTGCGCTTTTCCCGCTATGCATTAGAGACCCGTCCCCATGACACTCACTGTTGGCGAGCTCGAACGAATCAGCACCGCTACGCTGCAGCACTACAACGCGCATGCGGAAGATTTCCGGGAAGGCACGAGCGACCACGACGTCACACAGAACATTGACGCGCTACTGCGTTATATTGCCGTCGAGCCGCCTTTTGCGATCCTCGATTTTGGCTGCGGGCCGGGGCGAGATCTTAAGGCCTTCACCTCGCTGGGCCATCGCGCGGTCGGCCTCGATGGTGCCGAACGCTTCGTCGCGATGGCGCGCGAGGAGACCGGCTGCGAGGTGTGGCAGCAGGATTTTCTGCACCTCGATCTGCCGGTCGCACGCTTTGACGGCGTCTTCGCCAACGCCTCCCTGTTCCATGTCCCGAGTCAGGATTTGGCGCGCGTGCTGCGGCAATTGCACTCGACGCTGAAACCCGGCGGCGTGCTATTCAGCTCCAATCCGCGCGGCGCGAATCAGGAAGGCTGGATCCACGGCCGCTACGGCGCTTTCCACGATCTCGAAGCATGGCGCCGATACATGACGGATGCGGGATTCCTCGAACTCGAGCACTATTACCGGCCCGCCGGCTTGCCGCGCGAGCAACAGCCCTGGCTCGCCAGCGTGTGGCGCAAGCCGGCCGCCTGAAGTGCCGAGAAAGTTGGCACAGAGACAGTGCGGACACCGAATACCGTGAGGGGCAGCGCGCGCCGCTCGAACTCTCGCAAAATACGCCATACACCGGCACGCGATCCGTATTCATAGATCGATTCCATGCTCATGTGCCGGGCCGGATAGGCAGCGGCCCCCACGATCTCCGACAGAAACTGCTCGGAAGCCGGATCACCGTGCAGGACACAATTTTCCCCACCCTCTTCGTAATTCAGCACGAACTGGACGGCCACCCTGGCCTGCCCCGGCCATCCTGCGTCGACCGGATGCCGGCCGTAGCCGATCAGATCGCGCGGATAGAGAGCGTCTCGAATCATCAGTCATTCTCCCCATAACCGTGCTGCCTCTTGCGTCCGAGCAAGAGCAGCACGACTTCGTTCGAATCAGGCACCTTCCGGGCTGAAATCAGCGAGAGGCCCGTCATAGCGTTTGGCGAGCGGTTTTGCATACTCGCCGCGCTTGGCCGTGCCGAGACCGAGCGCAACCAGCGCCTCGGCCCATTTCACCGCGGCTGTCACCCCCTCGATGACCGGTGCGCCAATCGCATCTTCGATCGCGTGGCTAAGGTCCACCATGCCTGCACAGCCGAGCACGATGGCGTCGGCCCCGTCCTCCTCGAGTGATCGCCGGCATTCGTCGGTGATCAGTTCGCGTGCGCGCGAGCCTCGACGGTCAAGGTCCAATACCGCGACGTCGGTCGCGCGCACGTTGCGGCAAAACCGCTTCATGCCGTAGCGCTCCGCGAGGTGCCAAGCCATCCCGGTCGTGCGAGCGAGCGTCGTGACCACCGAAAAACCCGGCGCAATCACGGTGGCCGCATGCATCGCCGCCTCGGCGATGCCGATTACGGGTCCGCACGCGATCTCCCGTGCTGCGAAAAGCCCTGGATCGCCAAAGCAGGCAATGACGTAGGCATCGATGCCTTCGCGTTCGCCCGCCGCCACCTCGCCGAGCAGCCCCGCCAACGCCAACGACTCGTCGTACCAACTCTCGATGGAGGGCGGCCCCATTGGCGACGTGGCCGATACGATCTGCGTGCCTTCACCGGCTACTGCGCGCGCGCAGCGTGCCATCGTGTCGGTCATACGCGGAGTCGTGCTCGGATTGATCAATTTGATTCGCATGGCTTCAGCCTTCCACAATTGTGTGTTGCATCCCTTACTGCCGCACCTTGCGCGCAACGAAGTAGTAGACCGCGCCGGCAAGGGCAACGCCGATGAACCACGAGAAGTTGGCGAGCGGTTCGAGCGCGGGGATCATCACGCAGGCAATCGCAATCACTGCAGCCGGCAGCAAGGCGCCAACCGCCCGCCAGTTCACGCCGCCTCGATACCAGTAGCGACCCGAGGGCGACATGGAATAGAGCTCGTCGCGCGCAACCTTCTGACGATTGACGAGGTAGTAGTCGACTATCAGGACACCATACAAAGGCCCGATAAATGAGCCGAGAACATCGAGTGTGTAGTGAATGACGGCCGGATTGTTGAAGAGATTCCACGGCGTAATGAAGATGGAGGCCGTCGCCGCCAGCATGCCGCCCGCTCGCCAGCTGATGAGCTTCGGTGCCACGTTGGAGAAATCGAACGCCGGGGAAACGAAATTAGCGACGATGTTGATGCCGATTGTCGCGATCATGAACGTCAGCGCGCCGAGCACGACGG
>CAYPWK010000434.1:0-5145 GCA_964414365.1 uncultured Burkholderia sp. | reverse complement strand
GAGGCCGCCCGGCAGCAGCGTGCGCGGGCCGACCGCGCGGACCTCGGGTACGCCGAGCGTGGTCAAGCCATGGATGTCGGAGCGCGCGACGCGCGAATGCAGAATATCGCCGACGATCGCCACACGCAGGTTCGTGAAGTCGCGCTTGTAGTGGCGAATCGTGTACATGTCGAGCAAGCCTTGCGTCGGGTGCGCATGACGGCCGTCGCCCGCATTGATGACGTGCACGTGCGGCGCGCAATGCTCGGCGATCAGATACGGCGCACCGCTCGACGCATGCCGCACGACGAACATGTCGGCATGCATCGCGGACAGGTTGTTGATCGTGTCGAGCAGCGACTCGCCCTTGCTCGTCGAAGAGGCGTTGATGTTGAGGTTCAGCACGTCCGCGGACAACCGTTTCGCGGCGATCTCGAACGTTGTGCGCGTGCGCGTCGAATTCTCGAAGAACAGGTTGAAGACGGATTTGCCGCGCAACAGCGGGACCTTCTTCACCTCGCGGTCAGTCACACTGACGAACTGCTCGGCCGTATCGAGAATGTGATTGACGATGGCTCGCGGCAGCCCCTCGATCGTCAAGAGGTGCTTCAGCTCGCCGTTCTTCGTGAGTTGCGGGTTGCCCTTCAGGAAGCCATAGCGAAAGCGGTCTGCGGATGGCGCCGTGCCTGCACGATCGCCGTTGCCGGCCTGCTCCGGGGTGTCGATGTTCATCTTGTGACTGTTCGAACGTAAGTTGACTTTGCCGCCTGTCGCGAACCGCTCATGGCGATTCGATCGGTCAGCACTCCTGACGACTGACGAGAGGAGGCTTCAGTCGCTGCGCGGCTCCGTGCGGAACGAAAACAGCGTATCGGCCTCGCGCACGAGCACGAGCGTCGCATCGTCGGCAAGATCGACGCGGCCGCCGACGAAGCGCGCCGCAATCGGCAATTCGCGTCCGCCGCGCTCGGCCAGCACGGCAAGCTCAATCGCGGCAGGGCGGCCGTAGTCGTAAAGCTCGTTGATCGCCGCGCGGACGGTACGGCCCGTATAGAGGACGTCATCGACTAGCACGATGCGCCGACCGTCGACGTCGAACGGCAGCGACGTCGGACTTGCCTGACTGTGCAGGCCTTTTTTGGCGTAATCGTCGCGATGGAGCGCGACGTTGACGACACCGAAGCGCTCGATCCCGAGATCGCGCGCAAGCCGCTCAGCCAGCCATGCACCGCCGCTATGAATGCCTGCGAGCGCGGGACCATCGGGCTGCCCGAACGAGTTGCCGTAGGCATCGCGGATCTGCGCGAGCAAGACGCGATAGAACGCTTCGGCGTCAATGCCACTCATGGGAGAGTCCGTCTAGATATTGTTGAAGAATGATGCGCGCGGCTTCGGCGTCGAGCATGTCGGCGCGTGCGCCGCTCGCTCTCAGCCCCGCCTCGGCTTCGACCGACGAATAGCGTTCGTCGACCCAGCTGACGGGCAGATTGAAACGGCCGTTCAACTGATTGCCGAAGCGCTTCGCGAGCCGTGTCATCTCATGCGGCGTGCCGTCGGGATGGCTTGGCAAGCCGACGACGAGCGCATCGGGCTTCCACTCGCCGATAAGCTTGCCGACAGCCGCGAACCGAGCTTCGCGATTAGGGTTCGGAACGACGGCGAGCGCGCGAGCCTGCCCTGTCAAAGCGTTGCCGATCGCGACGCCGATGCGCTTCTCGCCGTAGTCGAACGCAAGCAGCGTCGCCTCTCGCCCGACGGGCTTGCTCATGCGTGTCCCGCGTCGCCCGACAGCATCGACGGCGACACGCCGAGCAACGCAAGCGCCGCCTCGAATCGCTCCTCGGCGGGCACTTCGAACACGATTCGCGGGTCGGCTTCCACAGTGAGCCAACCGTTTTTCGAGATTTCTTCTTCGAGCTGACCCGCGCCCCACCCGGCATGGCCGAGCGTGAGCAGAAAACGTTGCGGACCTTTGCCGCTTGCCACGGCCTCGAGCACGTCTTTCGACGTCGTCATTTCGAGGCCGCCCGTGACCGCCATCGACGACGTATATGAACTGCCCTCGACAGGCTCGTGCAGCACGAAGCCCCGTTCAGTTTGAACCGGGCCGCCGAAATAGACGGGAACATGAAGCAGCGGCTCAATTTCGAGCTTGAGATCGATGCGGCTGAAGAGCGATTCGAGATCGATATCGGTCGGCCGGTTGATGACAAGCCCGAGCGCTCCGCGATCGCTGTGATCGCAAAGGTAGACCACCGTTCCTGAAAACGTCGGATCTGCCATGTTCGGCATGGCAATCAGGAACTGGTTCGTCAGGTTGATGCGATCGTTACTCTTAGGCATGGTTCGAATTTTAGCAAAGACAGTGCGGAATCGCCCCGCTACTTCGGGGCCCGAGCGCGAAAGCGCACTAATTATGCAAAATACGCCGCGCGGCCACCGGACGGCATGCCGTTCATCACAGACTACTCTATCACGGTCGTTGTGCAGGCCAGCATGGCAGCGAAAAAGACTGGCAGGCGCGGGCGGCGCGAGGCGCGCAAACAAAAAAGACGAAGCCGGGGACGCTCAGGAGGCGCGCCCGGCCGGCATTGGCTGAGCCCGCTCGATCGCTTCGCCGAGTGTCTTGAGAGCCGCGTTGGAATCAGGTGGCGCCACGCCGGCCGCCACGCGCAACAGCATCGCGCGCAGCGCCTCGGTCGCGCCTTCGATCGCCGTGTGCCGCGGTGCGCTGGCCGACGAGCCGCTATGGCGCGCGTGCGCCGTCAGCCGCCAGGCTAGGCCCAATGCTTCCGCCAGCGCGGCAATATGTCCGAGCCCCACGGCACACGCCGCTGCGCCGAGCCGGTAAGCCGCCGTAGCCGATTGCGTGGCCGCTTCGGCGGCTTCGTCTGACGAAGCCGAAGCAGCGCTGCCATCGGGCTCGCCCACACGATTGATGAGCTTCGCCATCGAGCCGTCGGCGGTCTGGAGAAAATCCTCGTAGGCGCTCGCGTTGATCGATAACACGCCGAGCTCGCGCACGGGCGCCCCGTGTTGAACGGCCATCCGCTCGGCCTCGGCGGCTTGAGCCTCCCAGACGGCTTCGGACGCCAGCGTGCCGGCGACATGCCAATCCACAGTCAGGCCGTAGTCGCTCAAAAGCGCCACGTCATCGGCATCTTCCGCCGCCGCGCCGTAGAGCGCGTAGTCGCGCCAAAGCAGTGCAAGCGCAGACCGCACGAATGAACGCGGCGCGAGCACGAGGCCGCGCGTCTGCTCGGCCAGCAGCAGATTGCAGCGTGCGTAGAAGCGCTTGGCGCCATCATCGCCCGAGGTCGCCCGGCCGGCGAGGCGCAATGCACGGGCACAGCCCGATGCGAGACGCCATACGTCATAGGGATCGTTACCGGCCAGCTCGGCGAGGCATCGATCGAGGCCATCGAGAGCCGAACCCGCCGACTCTCCTCCGCGCAGCACCGTAAGCAATGCGTCTTCGTAGCTGACCCGTAACCGGGCGAGGTGCAAGGCGGGCAGCGAACGCATCACCGCGGGGGCGATCGGCCGGCCGGCGAGCGCGAGATCCTCGTAGGCGACTTCGGAACCGCCTGCCTGATGACTGGCGATATGCGAATTGAGCGCGTGGTAGTGGCCAAACAACGTGGGCGAGCAGGCCAGCTCGCGCAGATTGCGACGCGTCAGCGCCGCGTGAAAATCTTCGAGCGCGGTACGGAATCGCTGCCCGAACTCGCCCTCGGCGAACGGCGAAGCGAGAACCAGCGTGTCAGCGAACCGTTCTGCCGGCAACCAGCCTGCCTGTCCGAGCACCTGCGCCGCGCGCAACAGCGGTGCGCCGAGCGCCTGACGCGATTCGAATGCCTCGCGCGCTTCGACGAGCGCGCTTTCGGCCGGCCGAACGGCTGCTCCGCGAGGGTTCGGCAAAGCTTCGAAGGTGGGCGAGGCGGGAGGGATCATGGAAATCGCGTCACAGCACGGAAACGGTATGCTTGCCGTCGCCGCGCTTCTGCGCTCAGATCTGGACCATTTCGAAATCTTCCTTGCGTGCCCCGCATTCCGGACAAGTCCAGTTCACCGGCACGTCTTCCCATTTCGTACCGGGAGCAATCCCCTCTTCCGGCAATCCCGCTTCCTCATCGTAGATCCAGCCGCAAATGAGGCACATGTACTGTTTGAATTCCATTCTTTTGCCGCGTCGACAGGTCCGTTCATTAAAAGAGCCATGATGGTACCGTCTTTGCCGTCACACTGGATAGGGCTCTTGCGCAATGCAACAAGCCATTGAGACTGATTCGGCCGCATAATTGAGCCGATTGCGGTGTCACCGACCCGCCTATTTCCCACCTTCGCCGACGTCTGCTCCATGCCCAGCCCCGCCCCTCCGATCGTCCTCACTTTCGGTCTTTCCGACCCAACAGGCGGTTTTGGCATTCAGGCCGACTTACTGACGCTCGCCAGCATGGGTTGCCACGGCGTGTCGGTGCTGACGGGCTACACCGTGCGCGACTCAGCCAACTGCGAAGAGGTGACGGGGCTCGACCCTGACGTTGTCGCCACGCAAGCGCGCATGCTGCTCGAAGACATGCCGATTGCCGCTTTCAAGATAGGCGCCGCGACGAGGGCGGAGGTGGTCAGCGCGATTGCCGAAGTCGTATCCGACTACGACGATGTGCCGCTGATTCTGGCGCCCGATTTCACGCTCGACGACGAGCATGTTCTTGCGGCCGATGAATTGCGGGAATCGATCGCAGAACTCCTTGCGCCGCAAACCACCGTGCTCGTCGCCGATCAAGCGACGCTCGCGGCCCTCGCGCAGCCCGACGGCGATGCTGAATCGCCGAGCCTCGACGCCGCCATCGCGCATCTGCTTTCGCAGGGTGCGGAGTACATCCTCTCGATGCAGACCGGCACGCACCGGCTCGTGAACACGCTTTTCAGCGAAGAGGGTCAGCTGCGGCAAGACTTGTGGGATCGTTCCTCCTATCGTGTGATGGGGATGACCGATACGCTCGGCACCGCTATTGCCGCGCTGCTCGCCAACGGCCAGGAACCGGCTGAAGCGGCACGTGAAGCACAGGAATACCTTTACCAGACCGCCCTGCACGCGTTTCGCCCGGGCATGGGTGCGTACCTGCCCGACAGATTCTTCTGGGCACGCGACGACGACTC
>CAYPWK010000433.1:0-5149 GCA_964414365.1 uncultured Burkholderia sp. | reverse complement strand
CGCACCGGCTTGCCGGTCTGCAGCATGCCCATGATCCGCTCCTGCGTCTTTTGCGTGCCGAGCAACTCGACGAACGCGCGACGCTCGAGCGTGAGCAGCCACTCTTCATCGACGAGGCTGCCCGCCTCCACGTCGCCGCCGCAGACCACCTCCGCAATGCGCGACGCAATGAGGAAGTCGTGGGCGCTGATGAAGTTACCGTCGCGCATGTTGACGAGCTGCGCCTTGATCGTCGCGATCGCCGAGCGGCCCGCGACCGGAATCTGCGAAGCGCGAAGCGGCGGGCGATAACCGGCCGCCGCCAGCGCCCGCGCTTCCTTCTTCGCCGTATCGAGCAGCTCGAAAACGTTGAAGACGATCGTGTCGGACGGGCTCAGATAGCCCATGGCGCGCGCTTCGAGCGCGGAGCCCGAGACTTTCGCCATCGCCGCGTTCTCGAACGACTTCGAGACGAACTTCAGCAGCTCGCCGTGCGGCGCGCCGATCGCCGAAGCGGCTTGCGCCGCGCGCAACGCCGCTTCCTTGAGCCCACCGCCTGCCGGGAGCAGACCGACGCCGACTTCGACGAGCCCGATATAGCTCTCGAAGTGCGCGACGCGCTTGGCGCTATGGAGCAACAACTCGCAGCCGCCGCCGAGCGCGATGCCCGACACCGCCGCCACGACGGGCACGTTTGCGTATTTGACGCGCAGCATGCCCTGCTGGAACTTCTTCACGAACGGCTCGATACCCTTTGCTCCGCCAGTCATGAACGCCGGCATCGCCTCCTCGAGATTCGCGCCGGCCGAGAACGGCCCACCGGGCGTCCCGAGCGTCAGCGAAGTCGGCTGCCAGATGACGACGGCCCGGTAGTCCTTCTCCGCGAGATCGATCGCCTGCACGAGCCCGTCGATGACGCTCGGCCCCATCGTGTTCATCTTGCTCTTGAACGAAACGATGACGACGTCGTCCTCGCCTGCTCGATCGTCGACCCATGCACGAAGCGTCTCGCTCTCGAAGAGCGTCTTGCCGTACTTTCTCGGATCGCGGCCCGTCTCGCCCACCAGCGGCGCACGGAACACCTGCTTGTCATAGACGCCAAGTGTCGAGCGCGGCACGAACGCCTTCGAGGCCGGCGACCATGAGCCCTCGTTCGTATGGACCCCCCCGTCCTCCGCCACGGGGCCGTCGAATACCCACGACGGCAGCGGCGCCTTCGCGAGCGCGCGACCGGCGGCGATATCCTCCTGCACCCATTCGGCCACCTGCCTCCAACCCGCTGCCTGCCATCCCTCGAAGGGCCCGTCGCTCCAGCCGAAGCCCCACCGAATGGCCTGATCGACTTCACGCGCGTTATCGGCGATCGACTCGAGATGCACGGCGATGTAATGGAAGATGTCCCGGAAAATCGCCCAGAGGAACTGCGCCTGCGGGTGCTCCGATTCGCGCAACAGCTTGAGCCGCTCGGCCGGCGCGCGCTTGAGGATGCGACCGACGAGCTCGTCGGCCTTGGCGCCGCTCTCGACGTACTCGCCCGTCTTCGGGTCGAGCATCTTGATCGTCTTGCCTTCTTTCCGATAGAACCCGCTGCCGCTCTTCTGCCCGAGCGCGCCCTTTTGCACGAGCGACGCGAGGACGGCGGGCGTCTTATAGACGGGGAAGAACGGATCGTCGGGAAGGTTGTCCTGCATCGTCTTGATGACGTGCACAAGCGTATCGAGACCGACGACGTCGGCCGTCCGGAACGTTGCCGACTTTGCGCGGCCGAGCCGTGCGCCCGTCAGGTCGTCGACTTCGTCGAAGCGCAGGCCGTACTTCTCGGATTCCGCCATGACGGCGAGAATCGAAAAGACGCCGACGCGGTTCGCAATGAAGTTCGGCGTGTCTTTCGCGCGGACGACACCCTTGCCGATGACGCTCGTGAGAAACGTCTCGAGATCGTCGAGGATCCGCGCGCGCGTGGCGACAGTCGGAATCAGCTCGACGAGATGCATGTAGCGCGGCGGATTGAAGAAGTGCACACCGCAAAAGCGCGCCTTCAGCTCGTCGGAAAATCCTTCGGACAACTGGGTGATCGAGAGGCCCGACGTATTCGTCGCAAAGATCGCGTGGGGCGCGAGATGCGGCGAGACCTTCTTGTAGAGATCGTGCTTCCAGTCCATGCGCTCGGCGATCGCCTCGATCACGAGATCGCATTCGGCAAGCCGGTCGATATCGTCCTCGTAGTTCGCGGGCTCCAGGTAGCGCGCGTCGTCCTTGACGCCGAGCGGGGCCGGCGACAGTTTCTTCAAGTTGTCGATCGCCTTCAGGGCGATCCCGTTCTTCGGCCCTTCCTTGGCCGGAAGGTCGAACAGCAACACCGGCACCTTGGCGTTGATGAGGTGCGCGGCGATCTGCGCGCCCATCACGCCGGCGCCGAGGACGGCCACCTTTCGAATGATCAGGTTGCTCACGTGTGTCTCCAGTTAAAAGAGCGCTTCGTCGATTTCCATCAGCGGTTTCGCGCCCGCGCGCGCCATGCGGATCGTGGCGGCCGTCTCGGGCAGCAGCTTGGCGAAGTAAAAGCGCGCCGTGGCAAGTTTCGACTTGTAGAATGGATCGCCCGACGACTCTTTGTCGAGCGCGATGCGCGCCATGCGGGCCCAAAAGTACGAGAAGACGAGATGACCGATGGTGCGCAGATACGGCACGGCGGCCGCGCCCACTTCGTCGGGGTTTTGCATCGCCTTCATGCCGATCTCCATCGTCAGCTTTTGCACCTTTTCGCCGATATCCGCGAGCGGGTTGACGAACTCCTGCATCTCCGGCTTCACGCCCTGCTCTTCGACGAACTCGGTGACGAGCTTGCCGAATTTCTTCAGCTTCGCGCCCATGTCGGCCAGCACCTTACGGCCGAGCAGGTCGAGCGCCTGCACGGCATTCGTGCCTTCGTAGATCATGTTGATGCGCGCGTCGCGGACATACTGCTCCATGCCCCATTCGGCGATATAGCCGTGACCGCCGAAAACCTGCAGCGCGTGATTCGTGCACTCGAACGCGTTATCGCTGAGGAATGCCTTCAACACGGGCGTGAGCAATGCCACGAGATCGGCCGCCTCTTTGCGCTCGGTTTCGTCGGCATGCGAAAGCTCACGATCGATCTGCAAGGCCGCCCAGTACGAAAACGCACGCGCGCCTTCGACGTAGGCCTTTTGCGTGAGCAGCATGCGGCGCACGTCGGGGTGGACGATGATCGGATCGGCCGGCTTCTCGGGCGCCTTTGGCCCCGAAAGCGAGCGCATCTGCAACCGGTCTTTCGCGTAGGCGCGCGCGTTCTGATAGGCCACTTCCGTCAGGCCGAGCCCCTGCATCGCGACGCCGAGACGGGCCGCATTCATCATGACGAACATCGCCTGCAGCCCGCGGTTCGGCTCGCCGACGAGCCAGCCCTTCGCGTTGTCGAGGTTCAATACGCAGGTGGCGTTGCCGTGAATGCCCATCTTGTGCTCGATCGATCCGCATTTGATGGGGTTACGCTGGCCGGGTTCGCCGGCCGCCGTCGGAATGAACTTCGGCACGATGAAAAGCGAGATTCCCTTCGTCCCCGGCGGCGCATCGGGCAGCCGCGCGAGAACGAGATGAACGATGTTCTCTGAGAGGTCGTGCTCGCCGCTCGAAATGAAGATTTTCGTTCCCGAAAGCGAATACGAGCCATCGCCGTTCGGCTCGGCCTTCGTGCGCAGGATGCCGAGATCCCTGCCGCAATGCGGCTCAGTCAAGCACATCGTGGCCGTCCAGGTTCCGGCCACGAGCTTCGGCAGATAGACACTGCGCTGCTCGGGGGTGCCATGGGCGGTGAGACATTCATAGGCGCCGTGCGACAGCCCCGAATACATCGTCCAGGCCTGGTTCGCCGAGTTCATCATTTCGTAGAGCGCATTGTTGACGAACTTCGGCAATCCCTGCCCGCCGTATTCGGGCTCACAGGCGAGCGCGGGCCATCCCGCTTCGACATACTGGCGATACGCTTCCTTGAAGCCTTTGGGCGTACGGACGATGCCATCGCCCTCGTACCGGCATCCTTCCTGGTCGCCGCTCTGATTGAGCGGGAACAGCACTTCTTCGCAGAACTTGCCGGCTTGCTCCAGCACCTGATTGATCGTGTCGGCGTCGAGCTCGGCATGCTTCGGCATGTTCTTCAGCTCGGCTTCGACGTCGAGCAGTTCGTTGAGAACGAACTGCATGTCGCGCAGCGGCGCGGCGTAATGGCCCATGACTACCCTCCCAAAGAATACGGCGACAAGCTCGGCCGTCGATCGGGGCGGGTGCCGGCACGCGCCCGCTAACGGCTTTCGCTCTGATATGAAACGATCGTCTTTTCCAGCGCGGCCCACGTGAGACGCTCAGCATCGGGCAGATGCAGAAAACGCGCGTCATGATGCAGACCGAGCGTGAAGCTATACAGTTCGAACAGCATCAAGTCCGGATCGGTACCCGCCCGCAGATGCCCTTCTTCCATCGCCTGCGAAATCGCGCGCAAGAGCGCCGCGCGCCAGGTCGAAACACTCGCAACGAGTTGCTCGCGCACCGGGTTGTCGCCACGGTCGTCATATTCGACGGCACCGCTGATATAGATACACCCCGTCATCACTTCCTGGATGCGCTTCTCCATCCAGCGGGAGAGCATGGCTCTCAAGCGCGGCAGACCGCGCGGCTCGCTCAGGCTCGGGTAAAACACCTCCTGCTCGAACCGGCGGTGATACTCGCGCACCACCTCAACCTGCAAATCCTCGCGCGAGCCGAAATGCGCAAATACGCCGCTCTTGCTCATCTGCATGCGCTCGGCCAAAAGACCAATCGTCAGACCCTCGAGCCCGTCGCGGCTCGCGAGATCCAGCGCTGCATCGAGAATCGCGGCGCGCGTCTGTTCACCTTTTCGCATGGCCTCGTACCGTTCTTTTCATGATCGAACCGAAAAATAGAACGGCCGTACTATTATTGAGCGCAGCCGTCGTTGAAACAAGGAATTTATTAGAAAGCCGTGTCTAACCGGGGGCCTTATTCTTGCCTCTTTGCGCAGAGCCGGGAAGAGGGCTTTCGCCGATTGCCGCGGTCCCGCCGCCGAAGCGGCGCTCGCTCAATCGTACCCGCCGACGGTGATGAGTTTCATGACGGCCCGGTAGGCGATGTA
>CAYPWK010000432.1:0-5168 GCA_964414365.1 uncultured Burkholderia sp. | reverse complement strand
GTCACGCGGGACAGAAGGGCTACTGGACCGGCGGCTGGGCCACCATGCGTAAGTTCGGCAAAAGGCTCGAGCTCGGCGGCGAAGTGTTTTACACGGGTGCGGCGAGCGCGGAAGAGCCGTCTTCAATCGGCTTCAACCTCGGCGGCATCTACGGGCTGACCGAGCACGACCGCATCCTGTTCTCGGTCGGACGCGGCCTTACGCACGTGAGCGAGATCAATCGCTTTTCCTACTACATCGGTTATCAGCGCGATCTGTAACGTGCGCGCGAATCGATCCATGCTTCGGTCGAACGGTCCGCCGCCACGGCGCACGGCGTGGCTCATGCCATTTCACGGTCTTATCACCGTCACATTGCTGGCGGCGTCGTTGGCTGGCTGTTCGTTTGTGCCCACCTATCAGCGTCCGGCGCCGCCCGCGCCCGCCGCGTGGAACGATGCGGCGCAGTCGTCACTTTCTGGTACCGTGCCAGTGGCGAGCGGATGGTGGCGAGCCTACGGTGACACCACGCTCGACGCGCTCGTCGAGCGTGGGCTGCAGCACAACTATTCGCTCGCGTCGGCACTCGCCAGCGTCGACGAGGCGCGCGCCATCGCCGAGAAAGCCGGTGCACCCCTCTATCCGTCACTGACGCTGAACGGCACGTTCAAGCGCAGCCATAACCGCAGCGCAAGCAGCCGTTCGTCGAACTCGGGGAGTTCAAGTCGCAGCCAAAGCCTCTTCGCCGAGGCGAGCTACGAGATCGATTTCTGGGGCCGTAATGCCGCAAACGCTAACGCGGCGGGCATGCTTGCGAGGGCCGCGGGCTTCGACCGTGACACAGTCGCGCTGACGTTGACCGCGTCGATCGTCGATACCTATTTCCAGGTGCAGAGCCTGCGGCAACGCGTGGCGCTCGCGCAGTCGATCTCGGCCAATGCCGCGCGGGTTCTCGCCTTGCTGCAGGCCCAGCGGGCAGCGGGCGTTGCGACTGATCTCCAGGTGCAGCAGCAGCGCAACGCGCTGGCGATCTTCGATGCGTCGATTCCAGCTCTGCGTCAGCAGCTCGATCAGAATCTGCATCTGCTTGCCACGCTCGTCGGTGCAGCGCCGGAAGGCTTCGACGTAGCGGCGGCCGCGCTTGCCGACATCCCGGTACCGCAGCCGCGCCCGAACCTGCCGGCGAGCTTGCTCGACATACGGCCCGACATCCGCGCGTCGGAAGCGCGACTTCAGGCGGCCAATTACGACGTCGGGGCGGCACGCGCGGCGTTCTTTCCGAGCCTCGTGCTGACGGCGGACGGGGGCCTGAGCAGCAGTGCACTGTCGCGCTTTCTGTCGAGCCCGGTCGCAAGCGTGGCCGCCGCGCTGACCGCCCCGATCTTCGAGGGTGGCGCGTTACGCGGACAGCTGCATGCGAGCGAGGCGCAGTCCGCGATGAGTGTCGCCGACTACCGCCAGACGATCGTCACTGCACTGCGTGATGTCGAGGACATGCTGAGCGCTGCGTCGGAGCAGCAACAGATCGAGGTCGCCGACGAGGCGGCAGCAGAAGCGGCCCGCAAGGCTTCGCAGTTGGCCGACGCTCAATACCGCAGCGGCACCGTCGATTTCCTCACTGTGCTCGATACACAGCGCACGCTCTCTCAATCCGAGGACACGCTCGTGCAAACGCGCTTGGCTCGGCTTCAGGCATCCGTCGGGCTGTTCCGCGCGTTCGGTGGTGGATTCGGCGTGACGATCGCCGCGCCCGCCCTGGCGAGCTCGGCCGATCCTGCCGCGTTGCCCGCCCCTTCATCCCATTCCATCGCGCCATGAATCACGCTGCCGATCTTCCTCCGCAACAACCACTCCAGCGCGGCCGCCGCATTGCGCTGGGGCTCGCCGTCGGCCTCGCGGCCGCGCTCGCGCTGTTTTTCTGGTGGCAGTGGCCGACGCACGCCGCGCCGGCCTCCACGTCGGCGGTGCCCGTGATCGCCGGTCATCCGGTGCTGACCGATTTTCCGATTCGGGTAGTCGCGATCGGCACCGTGCAGCCGCGCAATTCCGTCGACGTGAAGGTGCGCGTGGATGGCCAGCTGCAGCATGTCCTGTTTGCCGAAGGGCAGGACGTCAAGGCCGGGCAGGTGCTCGCGCAGCTCGATCAGGGGCCGCTGACTGCTCAGCTGCACCAGGCGGAGGCGACGCAGAACAAGGACAAGGCAGGCCTCGAGAACGCGAAGCTCGATTTCGACCGTTATTCGAAGCTGATCGGCATCGGCGCTGCAACGACGCAGAGCGTCGACACGGCGCGCGCTCAGGTGAAGGCGCTGACGGCGACCGTCGCCGCCGATGCCGCGATCGTGCAGAACTATCACCTGCAACTCGGCTTCACGACGCTGACCGCGCCGTTCGCCGGGCGTGTCGGCGCGCGCGAGGTGGACATTGGTGCCATCGTCCATCCGGGTGACGCGACGGGCATCGTTACCGTCACGCAGATGGAGCCGATCGACGTGCAGTTCGCGGTGCCGCAGGATGTCCTGGCCGACTTGCTCGCCGGCCAGGCGAACGCGCCGTTGCCCGTTACCGTCGCGGTGCGCACAGACGGCGAGCCGCTGGCGCAGGGCAAATTGAGTTTCATCGACAGCCGGGTCGATACCACCACAGGCCAGATCAAGCTGAAGGGCACATTCGCCAATACTGACCGCAAGCTGTGGCCGGGAGAACTCGTCAATGCGCGAGTGCTCCTGCGGACCGATCGGCGGCGCCTCGCGGTGCCAAGCCGTGCGATCGTCAACACGCAGGCCGGCTCACACGTCTATGCGATCGATTCGTCCGGCAAGGCGCAGTTGCGCGCGGTGCAGACGGGCGTCGCGGTTGACGGGATGACGGAGATTCGGAGCGGTGTCGCCGTCGGCGACCTCGTCGTGTTCGAAGGCCAGAGCCGTGTCAATCCAGGCACACCGGTTGCGGCAAAGCTCATTGGCGCGCACGAGGAGGCCGCAACGGCCGCGCCGGCCGCAACGCTGGATGCATCGTCATGAGTCTACTCGAACTGTGTATCCGTCGGCGCATCGCGACGTCGTTTCTCGCGATCGCCGTGCTACTCGTAGGGCTCGTCGCATACTTCATGCTTCCCGTCGCGCCCTTGCCGCAGGTCGATTTCCCGACCATTCAGGTCGTCGCGAAGCTGCCGGGCGCGAGCGCGGACACGATGGCGACCTCGGTTGCGACGCCGCTCGAGCGACAACTGTCGAACATTTCCGGTATCACGCAGATGACGTCGTCGAGCTCGCTCGGCACGACCTCGATTGCGATTCAGTTCGATCTGTCGCGTGACATCAATAGCGCGGCGCAGGACGTCCAGACGGCGATCAACGCGGCGAGCGGCACGCTGCCGAAGAACATGCCGAATCCGCCGACCTATGAAAAGGTCAATCCGGCCGATTTCACGATGCTGTCGATTGCGCTGACATCGCCGTCCCTGACGCTCACACAGCTCGATAGCTATGCGGAGAATTTCCTCGCGCAGCAGATCTCGCAAATGCCGGGCGTCGGTCTCGTCGATTTCCACGGGCAGCAGCGGCCCTCGGTGCGGATCCGCATCGATCCGGACAAGCTCGCCGCGCGCGGGCTCACGCTCGAGGACGTCCGCTCGATCGTCGGTATGCAGACCGTCAACGCGCCGAAGGGCAACCTCAACGGGCCGGACCGCTCGGTCGTGATCAATGCGACCGACCATCTCACCTCGGCGGCCGGCTACCGCAATCTCGTAGTGGCCTACAAGAACGGTGCGCCGGTCCGGCTTGACGATCTCGGCACCGTGATCGAGGCAGGGGAGGACACGCAGCAGGCGTCATGGCTGCAGCACGAGCGCGCGATTATCATCGATGTGCACAAGCAACCGGGCTATAACGTCGTCTCGACGATTCGCAACATCACGTCGCGCCTGCCGCAGCTCGAGGCGTCGCTGCCCGCAGCCGCGCACGTGCACGTCGTAGGCAACCGCACCCAGACGATCGACGCTTCGGTGCATGACGTGCAATTTACGTTGATGCTGACGGTCGCGCTTGTCGTGATGGTGATCTTCTCCTTCTTGCGAAACGTCTGGGCCACTGTGATTCCCAGTCTCACCATCCCGCTGTCGCTGGTTGCGACGTTCAGCGTGATGTACCTGCTTGGCTATAGCCTCGACAACCTGTCGTTGATGGGGCTTACGATCGCGGTCGGCTTCGTCGTCGACGATGCAATCGTCGTGATCGAGAACGTGATGCGCCACATCGAGGAGGGCGTGCCGAAGATGCGCGCCGCGCTGCTCGGCGCGCGCGAGGTACGCTTCACGATCGTTTCAATGACGATCTCCCTGATTGCGGTCTTCATTCCGATCCTGATGATGGGCGGCATCGTCGGCCGACTGTTTCGCGAGTTCGCGGTGACGGTCAGCGTCGCGATCGTTATGTCGGGACTTGTGTCGCTGACCGTCACGCCGATGCTGTGCGGCTGGCTGATCCGCGCGCCGGGCTCGGAGGGAGGCTGGCTGCGCTCGCTCGAACGTTGGCTCGAGATCGCGTTCGTCGCGCTCGAGCGCCGCTACGAGCGCGGACTCGACTGGGCGCTCGCGCATCGCAAGACGATGCTCGCGGTGACGTTCGCGACCGTCGCGCTGACGGTGGCGCTGTTCGTCTCCATGCCGAAAGGTTTCTTCCCACAGGTGGATTCGGGGGCGATCATTGGCATGACGCAGGCCGCGCCTGACATCTCGCCGCAGGCGATGGCGGAGAAAATGCAGCAGATCGGCCGTATTGTCGAGGCCGATCCAGCGGTCGACAACACCTATTACTGGATTGGTCCGAACCCTACCCTGAGCCAGGGCCGGATGATGATCAACCTGAAACCGTTCGGCCAGCGCACGGCGAGTGCGGCACAGGTGCTAGCCCGGTTGCGGCCGCAGCTCACGAACGTGATGGGCATCACGTTGTCAATGCAGGTGAAGCAGGACATCCAGGTCGGTGGACGGATCAGCGCTGCGCAGTATCAGTACACGCTGCAAGATGCCGACGTGCAGGAGCTGAACCTCTGGGCGCAGCGCTTGACGAAACGTTTCGCGGCGCTGCCGGAACTCACCGATGTGAGTTCGGACCAGCAGGCATCGGCGACAAGCGCGATGCTCGTGATCGACCGCAACACGGCGTCGCGTTTCGGCATCACCG
>CAYPWK010000431.1:2499-5171 GCA_964414365.1 uncultured Burkholderia sp. | reverse complement strand
CTTGGGTGAGTCGCATCTGTGTCTCCGTCTGAGTTTCGCCGTCAAGGGTCTCGCTAATGCGGCCCACCGGCTTTATCGTTGTTGATCGCGTACGGCCGCTCCCCGCGGAGCGGTCAGGGACTTACCAGCGCGCACCGAACGTTGCGCGAAGCTCGTCGAGTGCAGCTTCATCAAGCGGCTCGGGCCGCGGTTCGGTCATGAGCCACAGTCGAGCTGTTTCCTCGAGTTCTTCCAGCGCGTACGACGCGTGCGAAACGGAGCGCTCCCAGACAACGGGGCCAAGGCGCTCGAGCAGCACCGCACGCACCTGCCTCGCCACGGTCGCGACCTCGTCCGCGACCTCGGGAGCGCCCGGCCTGCGGTAGCGAATGAGCGGCACATGTCCGACCTTCATCACGTAGTAAGGCGTGATGGGCGGCAGCACATCGTCGTCGCGCCATACACCCGTACCCGCGCGGCGGTTCGCAAGCGTCAGCGCAACGAGATGCGTCGAGTGCGTATGGACGATGCCGCGCGAATCGGGGCTGGCCTCATAGATCGCACGGTGCAGCGTGAGTGTCTTCGAGGGCCTGTCTCCGCTCACGTGCGCGCCGTCGAACCCCACTTTCGCAATGCACGCGGGGTCGAGACGCCCAAGACAAGCATCGGTTGGCGTGATGAGCCATCCGTCGTCGAGACGCGCGCTGATGTTGCCGGCCGTGCCGACCGTGAGTCCTCGCGCGTAGAGACTCGCACCGATCGTGCAGATCTCGTCGCGCACGGCCGATTCCGCGGCATGGAGGTTCAATGAAGCGGTCATGACGAGGCTCCGTTTTCTCCGTCGAGATGCCGAAGCGCCTTGACGAAGAAGTCGATGGCGCCGAAATTCCCCGATTTGAGCGCAAGCGCGAGCGGCTCGGCACCGAGGCTGACCGTCGCCGGAACCCCGGGATCGATTTGGGCGCCGATGCGCAACGCCCTGACGCCGAGCGCCTGCACGACGGCACCCGACGTCTCGCCTCCCGCGACGACGAACTTGCGCACGCCGAGCCCATGAAGCTCACGTGCAATGGAGGCCAGCGCTTCCTCGACGAGCCGCCCCGCCTCCTCGACGCCGAGCGCGCGCTGTGCCGCTTGCACTTCGTCAGGCGTTGTCGTCGCGTAGATCAGGACAGGCTCGGCATGACGGGATTCGAAATGCTCTCGAGCAAAGGCGGCCGCCCTTGCCACGAGAGGCTCTCCCCGCGCAAGCGCCAGCGGATCGATGCGAAAGCTCGGCCGCGCTTCGCGCCATGCGGCCACTTGTGCGTTCGTCGCCTTCGATGCGCTGCCGGCCAATACGGCCGCGCGCCCCTCGACACGCGGCAACGTTGCCGCATCCTGCACATGCGCGAGGAGGCCCGCTCGACGAAAGTTCTCGGGCAATCCGAGCGCCACGCCGGAGCCGCCCGTGACGAGCGGCATGTCGGCGCAAGCGGCGCCGATCGTCTGGAGGTCGGCGTCGGAGACCGCATCGACGATCGCAATCCGCGCGCCGCTCGCACGCACCTCGTCGAAGCTCGCACGAACGGCCGTTGCGCCGCGTGCGATCGTGTCGTAGCGAACCAGCCCGACACGCTCGTGAATCTGGCGCGACAAGACCCGTACGAGGTTCGCGTCCGTCATCGGCGTGAGCGGGTGGTGCTCCATGCCCGATTCGCTGAGCAACGCATCGCCGACGAATAGGTGCCCGCGATAAACAGTACGGCCATTTTCCGGGAACGCCGGGCAGGCAATCGTAAAGCCGCCTCCGGGCAGCTCCGACAGCGCGTCGAGCAGTGCGCGCGCTACAGGCCCGATGTTGCCTGCGTCGGTCGAATCGAACGTCGAGCAGTACTTGAAGAAGAACTGCCGACAGCCCTCCGCGCGAAGCCAGCGAAGTGCCGCGAGAGATTGCGTGACGGCATCGTCCGCCGCGATCGTTCTTGACTTCAACGCGATAACGATCGCATCCGCCTCGCGTGCAAGAGCCGCCGCTTGATCGGCGTTCGCGGGATCGGGCACACCGATCGTCTGCACCGTTCGCATGCCGCCGCGAACGAGCATGTTGGCGAGATCGGTGGCGCCCGTGAAATCGTCAGCGATGCAGCCGATGAGCGGCTGGCCCGCTTGCGGGGAATAAACGTTCATTGCGCGTCTCCCTCGCCTTCCCGACCGCGTTGCGGCAGATCGATCCCGGGAAAAATCTTGATGACGGCCGAATCGTCCTCGCGCCCATGCCCCGCGCTCGAAGCCATCATGAACATCTGATGTGCGGCGGCCGAAAGCGGCAGCGGAAACTTGCTGCCTCGGGCCGTATCGAGGACGAGGCCGAGGTCTTTCACGAAGATGTCGACGGCGGACAGTGGCGTAAAATCGCCGGCGAGGATATGCGGCACACGATTCTCGAACATCCACGAGTTGCCGGCGCTGTGCGTGATCACCTCGTAAAGCGCTTGAGGATCGACGCCTTCTCGGATGCCGAGGGCCATCGCCTCCGCCGCCGCGGCAATATGGACGCCGGCCAGCAGTTGATTGACGATCTTGACCTTCGAGCCGATGCCATGCGCGGCGCCGAGTCGGTAGACCTTCGCAGCGATCGCGCTCAACACGTCCTCGCACTTTTCATAGGCGGCGGACGGACCCGACGTCATCATCGTCATCTGACCCGATGC
>CAYPWK010000431.1:0-2399 GCA_964414365.1 uncultured Burkholderia sp. | reverse complement strand
GCAGGCGATGCCGCCTTGCGCGGCGAACGCGTCGAGCGCATCGCGGCGCACGTCACAGGCATGGACGCTGAAGCCCGCGCGCAGCAGCGATTGCGCAACGCCCGCGCCCATGGCGCCAAGCCCTATGACACCGACATTTCTCGACATGCTGGACCTCTGCGGATGTTAAGGACTACTACGATTCGATAAAGGAGAAAGACGGCGTCGCGAATAAGCAAAGCCAGCCGGTATCGCCTGCCGTCAGCACCGGCCCGCCTCCGCAAGCCGACGCGCAGCGTTGTACATATGCGTTTGCGCGGCGTTGCGCGCGGCCATCGGATCGCCGGCGCGGATGGCCGCGACAATGGCCGCATGCTCTTCGCGGACCTGGCGCGAGAAATCGTCACGAAGCGCCTCGTTACGCCGGGTCACAACCGTGCCTGCCTCGAGATACTGATTGAGAAAGACGAGCGTCTTCAGAAAATACGGATTGCCCGTCGCCACGGCGATCGCGCGATGGAACGCGACGTCCTCGGCCACGCCGTCCTCGCCGTCCGCCACGGCCGCATCGATCTTGGCGAGCGCGGCGTCGATGGCCACCATGTCGGCGTCGCTGCGGCGCATGGCAGCCTCCGATGCGACTTCGGCTTCAATGGCCCGACGCAAGGCAAGGATCTGCAAGACCGCGCCCGGCTCGACGGCTTCCGCGTAGTCGATTCGCAACGGCCGGATGCCGGCGCGCTCGGCGATGAACACCCCGCTGCCCTGCCGCGGCTCGACGACACCTTCGTTCTTCAGCCGCGACACCGCCTCACGGATGACGGTGCGGCTCACGCCGAACTGCTCCGCGAGGACGGCCTCGGTCGGCAACTTCCCGCTCTTCGCAAATGCGCCCTTCTCGATCTGCTTGAGCAGCTGCTGCGCCACTGTGTCGCTCAAAGCACGAACGGGAATCTTCTCGAACATGTGGATACGCCTTATCAGGTGATAAGGTCATCATACAAATTTCCGCTCAAAGCGCCCAACTGGGGCATACCCTACGCGAGTCGACGTCGCGGAGCGACACACCAACGCGCGCGACGCGATCGGCCGAAATGGGCACCATACACCGCTCGTTTCGAGGAATTGGCCTAGCGGACCCGCGGCTACACTGCTTTTCATGGAGCGCGACATCGACTCCATCCGCGCGCTCCCCTCGCGCGGGCAGTAAAAGCAGTGCCGGAAACAAAGCCGTACCAACACTAGTAGCGTTCAGCCGTAGTGGTTCAGCAGTAGCCGTTCAGCCGTAGTGTTTCAGCAGTGGCAATTCAGCGGTGGCAGCATCGCGCAGCCGCACGAGGGTTTCGATTTACGCGGGTGCGTTTCGGCGGTTTGCAGGTTGCAGCTCGCAGTTGGCAGTACTGGCTATGTGGTTTCAGCCATTGATGTAAGCATTCACGTCCAGCGAATGGCGGCTGCGGCGCCGAACGATCGGTGCCGCTCGTCCGCCCGGCCGCAACGGGGTATCAGAGCAGCGAAGAGACCAACGGGGGTAGCGAATACGCAGTCAACGAGCAGTAATCGACTACGTCGTTCGAGCCGCTGACGCCGGAAACGGTGGACGCGGCTCTTTGTTTTTCCAGCGCGCCGCGTTGGCCCTCGCACAGCCCGCCTGCCGATTCCCTCTCCCTCCTATTTCCATCCCTCGAGCCGTAGCGTCGAGCGCACGAGCCGCTGTTCCTCCTGCTCGATTTCGCGCAAGCAGTCCGCCACGCTACGGATATGCTCGCTTGCAGCGCGTCGCGCCTGCTCGGGCATCTTGCCGACCACGGCGTTGTAGAGCCGTGCGTGCTGCCGATCGATCGTGCGCTTCTCGGCTTCACGATGATAGAGATTGTTGACCGAAGCGAAGACTGAACTCAGCAGCAGGTCCGTCAGCGAACGAAGCATGTGCACGAGAATCGGGTTATGCGAGGCCTCGCAGATCGCGAGATGAAATGCGTGGTCGAGGCGCGCATGCGTTTCTGCATCGCGCTCGCCCGCTCCTTCGTCACTCATCTCCTCGTAGCGGCGCTTAATGAGCACGAAATCGGCCGGCGTGCCGCGCAGCGCCGCGAGCCGTGCCGATTCGGCCTCGAGCAGCCCACGCACCTCGAAGAGGTCATATAGCGTGCGCGGCTGCGAGGCAAGCAAATGCATCATCGGCGTCGTATGTGCTCGCGAGGCGAGGCTCGCGACGAACGAGCCGCGCCCCTGGCTCGTTTCGATGATCCCGCGCGCACGCAATAGCTTGAGCCCCTCACGCAATGCGGTGCGCGAGACCCCGAGCTTCTCCGTCAAGCGCCGCTCGGACGGCAACGCCTGCCGCTCCTTCAAAACGCCGTCGACGATGAGCTTCTCAATCCTCTCGGCGACGACGTCGGCGACACGGCGTGCCGTCC
>CAYPWK010000430.1:0-5186 GCA_964414365.1 uncultured Burkholderia sp. | reverse complement strand
CGATTTTTATCCGCGCATCATGCTCAATGGGAGCGCGGGCTTTCAGAGCCTTCAACTCTCGAGTCTGGCCAGTTGGGCGTCCGGGCAGTTTGTCGTCGGCCCCTCCATTACGTTTCCCATTTTCGAAGGCGGACGCCTGAAGGGGACCCTCCAGCTGCGTGAAGCGCAACAACAGGAGGCCGCGATTGCCTACAAGCAGACCGTGCTGCGCGCGTGGCACGAAGTGGACGACGCGCTCATCACCTACGACGCCGAGCAGCGTCGCCGCGACCGTCTGGCCCAGGCCGTGGCCATGAACGAGCGTGCGCTTGCGGTTGCGACACAGCGGTACAAGGCCGGGGCGCTGGACTATCTCGACGTGTTGAACGTGCAGAGGCAGTTGCTCGAAGCGCAAAGCAATCTTGAACAGAGCAAAACCATGGCCGCCACGAATCTCATCACGCTCTGTAAAGCGCTGGGCGGGGGATGGGAGTCGACATACGGCGGGTAAACCGAGAGCCGTAAAACGTAGACTGTTCTCGTCGGCGGTCATGACTGCCGGCCCTGGCGGGGAGTCGTGGAGATGCCCGGCCATTTGACTTGATGCGCGCTGCCATGCGGGCCTTTGGGGTTGCCGGGCAGCGCCGAGACCCCTAAAGGAAGGACGTATGAGCGAAGCGAACAAGGGCGCGGTGCGTCAACTGAATCATTTCATCGACGTCGCATCGCGCGGCAAGATCGTCATGATGGCGATCATCGCAGGAGCCGTGATCACCAACATTTATTGCACGCAGCCGATTCTGCCGCTGATCGCAGCGGGTCTGCGCGTCAACATCACGGCGGTCGATCTCGTTGCCGGCGCTGCGCTGCTCGGTTTTTCGACGGGGCTCGCGCTGCTGTTGCCGCTTGGCGACCGCTTCGACCGGCGCAAGCTCGTGCTGACCCAGATCGCACTCGCACTCGTTTTCGCGGCGACGTCGGCGGTTGCGCCTGGCATCTGGGCGCTGATCGCGGCTTCGTTTGCGCTTGGCATCGTGAGTTGCGTTCCGCAGCAGCTCGTGCCCTTTGCGGCCGTCATGTCGTTGCCGCACCAGCGGGGGCGTAACGTCGGCACCGTCGTGAGCGGCATCATGGTCGGTATTCTTGTCGGCCGCACGATTGCGGGTGGGATTGGCGCAACATGGGGGTGGCGTGCGGTGTACGGCGCGGAAGCCGTGTTCATGGCGCCTGTCTTCGTCGCCGCCGCTGCGCTGCTGCCCAAGGGCGTTCCCACCACGAATCTTTCGTATGGCCGCCTGCTCGCTTCGCTGTGGCCGCTCGTTCGCGACCATCGTCCGATTCGTGAATCGATGATTATCCAGGCGTTGCTGTGGGCCTGTTTCAACGCCTTCTGGGTCAATCTCGCCGCGCTGCTCAAGAGCGGACCGTGGCACCTCGGCAGCGCGTGGGCGGGCGGCTTCGGCATCATTGGCGCGGCCGGCGCGTTCGCCGCATCGTTGGGTGGCAATGCCACCGACCGGGTGGGCTTCCGCAAGGTCATCGGCGCAAGTATCGGCATCGCCACGCTTGCCTACGTGATTCTTTCCGGCGCGGCCACGTCGCTGACGATGCTGATCCTTGGGGTGATCGTGCTCGACATCGGCGTGCAGTCCGGTCTCGTTTCCAACCAGACTCGCGCATTCGCAGTCGATCCGAAGGCACAGGGCCGTATCAACAGCCTCTATATGACGGCCACCTTCTTCGGCGGCGCCTTCGGTGCGACGGTCAGCGGCTGGCTCATGAGCCGCTTTGGCTGGTCGGGTATCGTGGCGTTTGGTGTCGCGCTGGGGATCGTTGCTTTCGCCGTCCACTGGATCGGTGCGCCTCCCGGTAGCGCCGGTGGAGTCCCATCAAACGCAGATTGATTCAAGGCATCAGAAATCTGATTGCTGGAATCCGCCGCGATCAGGTCGATGCCAGCTTCGAATGCTGGAATTATCGTGATCGGCATCGTGCGCGTTGCGCTGAAACGGCCTTATACCATTATCGTTCTGGCCATGTTTATTCTGATCATGTTTATTCTGATCGTCGGCGCTCTCCTCTGCGCGGCCTCGATCCGAAAACTCGGTTGATCCAAGGGAGGTGGACGCTCTCGACGAAGTCTGATGCTCGATCCATGTCGCCTGCTTTGGTTACGGGATGTAAAGAGTGAATTGAGGCCACCCTGGTTGGTGGCATCGAGCGTTGATCTTATAGTGATCCACACTGGTTATTGAAACAGAGAGGTGGAAAATGAAGTTCGCCATGAAAACCGAAATCCGTGCGGACGATGTTTCGACGATCGTGCACGCGATGAAGTCCGTAGACGCCGACGCGAAGGTCGATGTCGACGTTGCCGCCCAAACCGTGAGCGTCGACTCATGGCTGATGCCCGAAGAATTTCTGGTTGCTTTCTACGACGAGGACTTGGACGTGGGTATTGCCGAATGGTAAGAGGGGCAGGTGGCCTGGATGAGAGTGAGGTTGGCCCAGAAAGTACCTTCTTCCGAAAGCATGTCTCTTCAATCGTTGTCAGAATCATTAGAGCCCTTTCTCACGGTTTATCCAGGCGCACGTCAAAAGAGTGCCGGGTGGACTTGTGCTTCATGCGGAGAACCCGTCGAAGCCCCGTCCACAAGCTGGTAGGGGACATACGCTGTTCTTGAGTCGGAAGGGAAATGATCTGTTGAGTTTGGCCGCTGATCGCATCAGCGCCCGTTTCCGTACGAGTCAGGTATGACCCAGAACCCAAATATTGCTGCCGAAACTTGCCCCAAAGCGCCGCTTCGCGGCGAACCGATGTCAGGCGCCGACATCATCCTCCGCGTACTTAGCGAACAGGGCGTCGATACCGTATTTGGCTATAGCGGCGGCGCGATCTTGCCGACCTACGACGCGGTATTTCGTTTCAACGAACTGCATGCCGACGAACCGGAACGCCAGATCAACCTCGTAGTGCCCGCGAACGAACAGACCGCCGGCTTCATGGCCGCGGGATATGCGCGCGCGAGCGGGAAAGTGGGCGTGTTCATGGTGACGTCAGGCCCGGGCGCGACCAACGCGGTTACGCCGATCGCCGACTGCAATGGCGACTCGGTGCCAGTGGTCCTCATCTGCGGACAGGTGCCGCGCGCCGCTATCGGCAGCGATGCTTTCCAGGAAGCGCCGGTGTTCAACATCATGTCGGCGTGCGCCAAGCAGGTGTTCCTGGTGACCGATCCGGACAAGCTCGAGCAAACGCTGCGCACCGCATTTGCAATAGCGCGCACCGGCCGTCCCGGCCCCGTTGTCGTGGATGTGCCCAAAGACATCCAGAACTGGACCGGCACGTGGCAGGGGCATGGCACGCTGGCGTTTCGCGGCTACTCGGACCGTCTTCGCAAGATGGCGAAGGGCGCACGTCTCGCAGAGAGCAAGCGCGACGAATTCTTTGATCTACTCGCGCAAAGCAAGCGACCGCTGCTGTATGTGGGCGGAGGCGTCGTCACGGCAGGTGCCTCGGCGGAACTGCGTCAGTTCGCCGAGCGCTACCGCATTCCTGTGGTGAACACGTTGATGGGGCTCGGCACGATGTCCGTGAAGCACGAGCTGGGGCTCGGCATGCTGGGCATGCACGGCGCGGCCTGCGCGAACTACGCAGTGGAGGATTGCGATTTCCTGATCGCCGTGGGGGCGCGATTCGACGATCGCGTCGTGGGCGGCCGCCCTCATGCATTTGCACCGCGAGCGCGCTTTGTGGCGCACATCGATATCGACGAAGCGGAGATCAACAAGGTGAAGCGCGCGCACTGGACGCATGTGTGCGACGCGAAGGACACCCTGCTTTCGCTAATGCAACACGAAGCGCACGTGCAAGCCCCGCTGGCGTGGCTCGAACATATCAGGGAACTGAAGCAGCGCTACGGCATGAACTACGACCGCAATAGCCCGCTCATCCAGCCGCAGTTCGTGGTGGAAAAATTGAGTGAGATCACCGGCGGGCGGGCTATCGTCACCACGGGCGTCGGCCAGCACCAGATGTGGGCCGCACAGTTCTTCGATTTCGTCGAGCCGCGCAGCTTTCTCACGTCGGGCAGCATGGGGACGATGGGATTCGGCTTGCCCGCTGCCATCGGCGCCCAGTTGGGACGCCCCGATGCCCTTGTGATCGACATCGACGGTGACGGCAGCATGCGCATGAACATCGGCGACTTGGAAACCGCGACCACGTATGGCGTGCCGGTCAAGGTGCTGCTGTTCAACAATCTCGGTGACGGGATGATCCGACAGTGGCAACGTCTCTTTTACGACGGGCGGCTGTGCGTGAGCGACAAGTCGCTGCATCGAAAGGACTTTGTCATGGCGGCACGCGCCGACGGGTTCGAGTTCGCGCAGCGCGTCGATAGCCTCGCCGAAGTCGAGCAAAAACTGAGGGCTTTCATCGACTTTGACGGTCCTGCGTTCCTTGAAGTCATGATCGATCATGATGCCGATGTATTTCCGATGGTTGGCCCCGGCATGAGCTATGCGGACAAGATTACCGGGCCATTCATTCCGTCGAGGGATGGAGACGAGTCGGGCGCAACGCGCGCGGGCCATCAAGCCGCTTCGGACATGTTCTAGGCGGGTGCGGCAGCGCCAGCTGGTTGTATTGTCGCTTCGAATCTAAATTCGGCTGACCGGAGCCGCGCAGGAACGCCGCGGGACTGGGCGCCTACGGTTTCGTAAGTGGTCAGCACTGCCGGAATACGATTCGCCCGGTCGTCTCCGGGCTTGGCGGGGTCGAAGAATACTTCAAGGAGGCCGGTGAGCTCATTGCGCAAGCCGCACCAGGGAAGCCCGACCCCGCTGCCCTCGCGCGTTTGCAGAAGAAGCATGGCCTGACGTATCTGTGAGTGGGAAGAGCATCGTAAGACGCATGATGGGAGGTCGAGCTTCGATTGGGCGGTGAAGCCGCACGTGCGCCCGAACCGCACCCCAAAAGTTGGACACGGATCAAACCCTTGGGGTGCTTTGACGAAGCACAGCGCACTGCTTGTCGTGAGACAAGCAGGCACTGAAGTGTTACGCCGCCAACAACGACCGCAGCACGAACGGCAGAATCCCGCCGTGCTTGTAGTAGTCGACTTCGATCGGCGTATCGATGCGCAACAATACCGGCACGCGCTGCTCGTTGCCATCCTTGCGATGGATCACGAGCGTGACTTCCT
>CAYPWK010000429.1:1253-5193 GCA_964414365.1 uncultured Burkholderia sp. | reverse complement strand
ACGCGTCATGCGTAAGGTGAACTCAGCGCCCGAGTAGCCGCGCTTTCTCATGCGCTGCGATAAGTTCAGCAGAAAGGCCGCGACGCGCTGCTCGGCGTTCATCGTTCCTAGCAGCATCATGATTTGCGATTCGCGCACGATCTCGCTGCTCATCATTCGATGCACATGGCGCTGCATCGCTTCCATAGCGCGGCACACCTCCTCGAGCAAGCAGAACGGAATGATGCAAACGTAGCTATCTTCGAGCGCGATCGCGTCGGAGCTGTGTTGACCCGTGCAGACACCGTCGAAACCAAGGGTCTCCCCGAGCAGCTGAAACCCCGTTACCTGCTCGCGCCCGTCGGACATCCTAATTAATGTCTTGAAGGAGCCGGTACGCACGGCGTAGATGCTTTGGAACTTATCATCGGCTCGATAGAGTGCCTCGCCGGTCTTGACCTTACGCTTCCCGTGAATCAGCGAATCCAGTTTAGCGAGCTCGCGCACGGTCAGCTCGACAGGCATGCAAACGGACCGCATGGTACAAGCCGAGCAGCTCGGCGACTTCGATTCCGCAACAGGCTGGCCAAGCGAGCGCGCATTGTTGAATGCGGCGACACTGCCCGAACCGTCTCTCCCGCACTGCGTATCGTGATACATCGCGCCCTCCAGTTGGAGCAGTAGCCGGACTGTCCGCGACAACGAACGACTCACCCGACCACCAATGCAGTATTCGCCAATCCCATAGAAACCGATATCAGCCATGTACGAAGGTACTGTATGAACGGAAGAAGGGATGTAGGACATCGCCTACAAAAGGGGTAACTCGTCATACAAACTCGTTGCCTGCTGGCTGCTTACATGACACATACAAAGGTGTCGCTGCTGGCGATCGGCGCGGGGAAGCGGGGCCCTCCGATTGTCTCGTCGTCGAATCCCATTCAAAAACCTGGTCTTTACCGACGGAGATGAAGAATCGGATTTCGAACGAAACAAACCGCACTCGAGAGCATCAGTTGACGGCAATCAACCACGTCCGTGCGGATTTCCATAATCCTTGAGGCATGCGGAATTCGATGGAAAGAGGGCGACGGTTCGGACGATTCACGTTGCACGTGATTGACGCTGCTTGGGTCCTTCGTTGTCCTGGCCGTTGCGTCTGCACACCCTCAAATTTGAAATCAACTTCTGCGGGTCTCTGGCCTATCGCCCTCCATCTGCCGTGCGCGCGCAATGGATCGCGTGTTTTGGCGGCGTTTCGACGCCAAGGGAACTAGAGCCGGCATAACGTTTCGCCTATCGATTCAGAGGAAAATCATGTTTAAAGCCCCTAAGAACATGCAATTGGCTCGATTGCCTGTTGCGTTGCTAGCCGGTCTCACGATTGCCAGCGCCGCTGCGTTCGCGCAGGAAATGGCCACAATCCGCCCCGTGACCGAACACGGCATCACCTATCTAAGTGGCGGCATCGGCGAGGACGAGGCCTCAGCGATGCGTGCAACGGCGTCAAAATTCAATTTGCATCTGTCGTTCGCACAAAAAGACGGTGTCTACCTGGCCGACGTCGATGTCGTCATCGTCTCCGCATCAGGGGAGCGCGTCGCAGCAATGAGATCCGAAGGGCCTTTATTGTTCTTGAAGCTGCCGCCGGGGCGCTATCTCGTCACTGCGACGTCCGATACCGGCAAGCTGACGCGCTGGGTCACCGTGCCGGCCCGAGGCGGCGCCGACATCAATTTTTACTGGGGATGAAGCCGCTAACCTGGCGCCTGCCCGGGCAGGCGTCTGCCCAGTCAATGTTGACCCCGTTTGCGCAAAAGTCCACTCATCGCCAAGGCCAGGATTTGGTGAGAATCGTCAGGAGCTCTCGAAAACACGCTCGCCCTGACTACTAGCCCTTATGCCGCCATCAACCATCGCCGCCCAGGAGCCGCGACCGAGAGAATACGATCAATCGGCCCGAACGGGTCGTGACTGCAGGACGCTTCGATTGATGCCGCTGCGTAATGCCGGTGCTAGAAGTTGTGCCACATGCCGATCGTGGCCACGCCCTGTGTCGACGACGAACTCGGACTATTCCCGAAGACCTGCGCAGCCTTGTGGCCGCTTGCATGCTGCAGTACGTAACCTGTATAGAGGCCGGTCGACTTCGAGAGCAGGTAGTGGGCGAAGACGCCGTACTGATTGCGCACGCTCGCGAGAAAGACGTTGGACGGGCCGTTGTTCTTGTCGAGGAACGTGTACGCGAGGCTGACCGTGAGAAAGGGCGTTAGCGCGTAGTCGATGCCTGCATCGACGATGTCGGCCGTATCGCCGGTAAGCGTCCATTTCGACTTCGTGTACATCGTGTTGAGCGTAATTGCGCCCAGTTTTGCGGTACCTCCGACGCCGAGCGTCTTGAGCGTGCCCGCTGTGAGATTGTCCTTGCGGGCAGTGTACGCGGCACCCACATAGAACATCGCGTTGGACCACGTGCCGCCGTAGCTCTGCGTGCTGCCCCGCGAGCCGATGCCGGGCGCGTCCCCGAATCCGTACATCGCACCGAGGCGCACGGAGTGCACCGGCGAATACGTTAACTTGACGGAATTATCGACCTCGGCTCCCGCAACCCGGTCGAGGGATGGATTGCTGCCGTTGTTGCCGAAGAAGTTCGCATTGATCGGCGGATGGAATTCCAGCGAGGTGCCGAACCAGAGGTTTGCCGTATTCTGCAGGTAGTCGAGCATGAAGTCGGTTTGCCGGCCAGCGATGACCTGTACCTGGTCAGTGGCCAAACCCACATAAGCATAGCGGCCGAAAATGCGTTGCGCGGTGGTCGTACTCTGCCCGAGCGTGCCGTTGCTCAGGGAGAAGCCGCCTTCCAGCCTGAAGACCGTCTTGAGGCCGCCGCCCAGATCCTCGACCCCCAGCAGGCCCCACCGGGCGCCCCGATTGATGCCGCTTGCCTCGGAGACGGCACTATGGCCGCCCTGGTTGCTTGAATAGAGAATGCCTGTATCGAGAATGCCGTACAGCGTTACGCTGCTCTGCGCATGGGCGACTGTCGCGGCCGTTGAAGCGAACAGCAGAATGCTTGTATAGAGCCGTGCCTTCATGCGTTTCCGTCTCCTGATCTATGGAGCCCCATAGCTTTATTGAGTCCTGACTTAATGAATTGATGCTTCGTTTTTCCCGTGAGCGTAGTCAGCTCCGGCAGTCATACAATTTTTTGCAGCTCGACCTTGTGACGGGGGCGGGCATCCATGATTGCGCGGAACGGTTGCGTGAAGAAAATCAGAGTTAGCAAAACCGTGTTCCGGTCGTGGAACGATTGAGTGCAGCTTTTAAGGAGAATGGATGTGAGCGAGCTGCGCCTCGCCTTGAGAAGGCGGGGCGATGCCTGTCAAGTGAATCATCGGCGGTGCGAGCCATGCAGAGCGGGGACCCCGCTCGCGCGTGAACGTTGCGCAGGCTCTGATCAACGGCCCTTGAGCGTCTCCGACGGCGATTCGCCGAACCTGGTCCGGTAGTCGACGGCAAAGCGGCCGAGATGCAGGAAGCCGCAATCCAGCGCGATCTCCGCTATTCGTGCATCGGGCGGCGCATGCCGCAAGGCGTCGCGTGCGCGTTCAAGACGGATCTGCCGGAGATACTGCATGGGACTGATGCCACGGAATTTCTGAAAACCGTCTCTGAGCGTACGTTCGGGTACCCCCACCGCAAGGGCGATGTCGGCGAGCCGAAGCGGTTCGGTGCAGTTCGCATCGATGAACTGCTCCGCGCGCTTAACGAAGTGGGGCGACAGGCGCGAACGGCCGAGATCCGTTGCCATGGTTGCATGCCCTGAGGCGAGCAGTTCCAGCAGCAAGCGTTCCAGTTGGGTCGCGACGCGCGGGTTGTTGCGTGCGGAATCGAGCAGCTCGGGCGAACTTGTGACCAGATTCAGTTGCTGCAACCAGCCGCGTAACGGCGCTGACACGAC
>CAYPWK010000429.1:793-1243 GCA_964414365.1 uncultured Burkholderia sp. | reverse complement strand
GCGGGTCCGCTCGACGCTCAACAGCTCGCGAACCCGTCGGTGCCATTGCGCTCGTTGATCCGCCGATAGGAGCGAGGGTGTCGTTTCGAGACTAACGATCCGGCCTCGATCGTCGACAGAAGTCAGAAGTCTGAGATCAAGGTCGGATCGGCAGCCTGCTGCATATCCGCTGTTTAGCGATCATCGTCGCGAATCGACGATGGATGACGGCACAGCGCGTGTATTTCCATCGTCATATACGGAAAAAGCGGCAACTGCGTCAACAAGTCGTGCAGATGAGCAGGACTGTCCACATCGAAGATGCTGACGTTAGCGTAGCGTCCGGCGACACGCCAGATATGCCGCCAAGTGCCTTCATCCTGAAGCTTTTGTGAGAACGCCTTTTCGTCTGCCTTGAGGCGGCTTGCAAGTTCCGGGTCCATGTCAGGCGGTAGATTGACCGTCATTTCG
>CAYPWK010000429.1:0-783 GCA_964414365.1 uncultured Burkholderia sp. | reverse complement strand
AAACAGCATCGTCATTCCTTGGTAAAAGTCCGGGACTCGGCGGATGCCGTGTCCCGGATCAAAAGGCCCGCTGAGGGGCGATCTCGCAGCGGTTACGCTGCCGCGCGCGGACGCGCGATCTCGGCAGACGGTGCGTCGCGGCGCTCTTTGACCAGGGTGAAATTGAAATCGATCAATGTGAACGCGCCATCGATACCGTATTCCTTGCCTGTGCCGGCTTCGCCTTGCTTGAGCTCGGGCACCAGACCCTCGCGCGTGGCAAACGCGAAGTCGTCCCACAGATACGGGTCGCCGTCGATGTTGATCTGCGTGGTGAGCTTGCGGAAGCCCGGCGCCGAGACGAAGAAGTGGATATGCGCTGGACGATGACCGTGACGGCCGAGTTGGTCGAGCAGCTGTTGCGTCTTGCCTTCTGGCGGCACGCTATAGCCGAGCGGCACGACGCTGCGGAAACTGTAATTGCCCTGGGCATCGGTGCGGATCGAACGGCGCAGGTTGAAAGCCGGCTGCGATGCGTCGAAATACGAGTAATTGCCCAAATGATTGGCATGCCAGACTTCCACAAGCGCATTGCCGAGCGGTTGGCCGTCCTCGCCCATCACGCGCCCGCGCATGAGCAGGGGCGTGCCCGGCTCGCCGTCGCTGTCCAGTCGCGCAAAAGCATCCGATACGGGTGCGCCTGCTACGTAGAGTGGCCCTTCGATTGTGCGCGGCGTGCCGCCTTCCAGGCCGGCTTTGGCTTCGGCTTCGTCCATGCGCAGATCGAGAAAATGTTCGAAGCCG
>CAYPWK010000428.1:0-5198 GCA_964414365.1 uncultured Burkholderia sp. | reverse complement strand
AGTGATGCCAGTGATGCCAGTGATGCCAGTGATGCCAGTGATGCCAGTGATGCCATTGACGCCATGCTGAGCCAGCCAATGGTCGCCACCGTGCTCGACATGTCGTTCGCCGGCGGCTTCGTGCGCGGCATGAGTGGCTTTGGGGGCTCGCTCGTGATGATGCCGCTGCTGACGATTGTCGCGCTGCCGAGATTCGCTGTCGGTCCCGTGTTACTGCTCGAAGCGTTCGCCGCCGCTCCGATGCTGCGCGGGGCATTGTGCCGGATCCAATGGCGTGTCGTATTGCCGCCGGTGGTCGTCTATCTGCTGTCCGGGCCTGCGCCACGCGATGTCACGCGTGCCAATCTCACCTTCACGGTGATAGCAATCTCGATCGCCGCGCTCGTCGTCCTGTGGGTGCGCGGCGCATTGTTGATCGATGGGCCATTGCCGCTGTGGCTCGTGGCTCCAGGCTACATAGTGGGCATCGGTGTCGGCTCGCTGCTTTTCGGACGCTTCGACGAACGGCGCTTCCGACAGACCACGCTTGGCATTCTGGTCGTCGTATCGGCGATCGCGTTGATTATGTGACAGGGGATGGAACTCGCGAGGAGGCAGAAATGAGCACACCCAATCAAGCGACCGTCATGCGCGTCGCACTAGCCAGCCTCATCGGCACCACAGTCGAGTGGTACGACTTCTTCCTGTACGGCGTGGTCGCTGGCGTCGTCCTGAACCACCTGTACTTTCCGACGGGCGATCCACTGATCTCGACGATGCTCGCGTATGGCACGTTTCTCGTCGGCTTCGTCACGCGGCCGCTCGGCGGCGTCATCTTTGGGCACTTCGGCGATCGCATCGGCCGCAAGAGCATGCTCGTCATCACGCTTCTCATCATGGGCGCCGCAACGGCCGCAATCGGTTTCGTGCCGACCTACGCGCAAATCGGCGTGTGGGCGCCCGTACTGCTGTTGCTGCTGCGTGTGCTGCAAGGCGTGGGTCTTGGAGGTGAATGGGGCGGTTCAGTTTTGATGGCGTTCGAGTTCGCGCCGCCGGGCAAGCGCGGGCTCTTTGCGAGCCTGCCGCAGATGGGCGTGTCGATCGGCCTGTGTCTTGCATCGGGCCTCGTCGCGCTGATGTCGACGCTGCTCTCCGAAACGCAGTTCTTCGCGTGGGGCTGGCGTCTTGCGTTCTGGGCCTCGCTCGTGCTCGTCGCGATCGGCCTATGGATTCGCCTGAAGCTCATGGAGACACCCGAGTTTCGCGCGGTCAAGGCGACGGGCCGCGAAGCGAAGATTCCGTTCGTTACGATGATGCGCGACTATCTGCGACCGACGTTGCTTGGGCTCGGCATCCGTTATGTAGAGGGCGTGCTGTTCAACATCTTCGGCGTGTTCGTCATTGCCTGGCTCACACAAAAGATGAAGCTGTCGCGCGCCGACGCGCTAGGTGGCGTGATGGCCGCGGCGCTCGTGATGTGCGTGTTCATTCCGTTGTTCGGTCATCTCTCGGACCGACTCGGGCGCGTGCGCGTGTTTCTCGCGGGCACGCTCATCTGCGGCGCGGCGGTATATCCATCCTTCTGGGCGATGAGTACACAAACCACGCATCTGATGGCAGTCTGGGCGGCAATCGTGATTCCGTTCGGCGTGTTCTACGCGGCGATCTATGGACCGGAGGCTGCGCTTTTTTCGGAACTATTTGATCCGCATGTGCGCTACACGGGCATTTCGTTCGTCTATCAGTTCTCGGGCATTTTCGCGAGCGGCCTCACGCCGATCATTGCGACCGCTCTGCTGCGCGTCGACGGCGGTCGACCGTGGATGGCGTGCGGCTACGTCGTATTCGCATCGCTTGTCTCGGCGATATGTGTGTCATGCGTGGGCCGCGTCGCGAGGCGCACGACAGCGGGGCCGATCAGCATGGTGTCGGCTGAGCCGAACGAGTGAGGGCGTCGAAGACACTTTGCAGTCGCTTTGTTCTGCAATTCAGCACATGCCGACCGCGGTGTCGGCCGGCCGGCACGCTTTGTTCTGCAATTCAGGATGTGCCGATCGCGGTGTCGGCCGGTCGGCCGTGCTGATACTGATAGGCGATTTGCGCCCTGCGGCTCAATCGCGATGGACGTCGGACCCAGCAACCAAGGGTTGCCCGCTTCGATCTATCCGCGCAAACAATATAGCAGCGGCAAGGCCCAGTCCGCTGAATCAAACGCACTTTGGCCACCCGACCGGCCAGTCTGATTCTCGATTTCCCCTCCCGTTTGCCCTATGACAATCAGGCGCAGCAACGAGACGTGGCTTACGTCAACGCTCAAGAACTTCGCCAGCGCCCCTTGCTGCATGATGCCGGTTTCATAAAGCTTGGTTCTGTCGCCCCATACATGAAAGCGCACCGCTCCCGGAATGGAACCATTGTCATCCACGCCGACATAGGCTGTGAATATGGAGCAATGCTTATCAAGGCGGTAGGCAATCTGGGTAGGTGCACCGAGAATGCCAAAGCCATCCGCATAGTTGACCGACGCGAGGAGCACTTCAATGCGCGCATGCCGGCCCGCAACATGCTCGACATCCCCTCGAACATTGAGCACTGGACGCATTTCACCCAGAACTTCGGCCTGCTGTCCGGGATCGACCCGCAGATCCGCAACGGCGCTAGCCTGACAGTCGGGACGCAGGATAAGCCCTTCGTCGACGAGATCGCGGACGCGCTCGACCCGATCGATCACTACGTTGCCACTCCTGGAAATTTGCGATGTGCTGCAACCGCTGGAGACGCTTCGTCCTGACGACGCGCATTTTTTCAACGGCCTTTGAGGCGCTCGCCGACGGACTCATCCCGGCCATAGCCGGTCGTCCAATCGATTTAAAGCGCGGTCACTGCAATGGCTCGTTTGTTTCCAACATCGGCCAGTCGTCTTTACTGATTCTTGTGCGCTACAGTTGTAATGGGTATCCGTCCGGCGACCGGCGAGTTGCTCCCGACGCTGCTCGACGGTCTTGCGCCTATGAGGTGAAAGTTGACGTGAGGTCGTGGCATGCAACTTCAGACGGGTAATCTGTTTAGCTTCGAAGCGAAGCGCGGCGGCGAAGAGCGCATTGACATGCTCATTACGGGGCAGCGCCTGAACATGGAGCGGATCGTGTCCATGGGACACGCGAGTCCCGAAGGGTTCTGGTACGACGACTCGCGCGCCGAGTGGGTTGTAGTGCTGTCGGGCGCGGCCGTGCTCGAGTTCGAAGAGGACTCGACGCTGCACGACATGCGTCCCGGCGACTATGTGCTGATCGAGCCGCATTGCCGGCATCGAGTTGCGTGGACGCATGCCAACGAGCAAACCGTCTGGCTTGCGATCTACCACGAACCCTGAATCGAGCGCCGTTTCATACCCCGCATTTGACCATCCCAAGTCGGCGGTCGATGTCGCGGCGGCATTCCTTTGACTCGCGGGCGGGGACCCGGGACCCATGTCAGCGTTGCCGCACGTCTACGCGGAGAGCAGCATGCCAGGTTTTCGATATCTCCGAAGATTGCGCCCGGCCGGAGTGCGCTCTGTCCGGCTGGCGAGTGGACTCGTGCTGTTCGCCTATGTCGGAACGCACCTACTGAATCATTCGCTTGGCAATATCTCGCTC
Organism: uncultured Burkholderia sp.; assembly: GCA_964414365.1. Taxonomy (GTDB): domain Bacteria; phylum Pseudomonadota; class Gammaproteobacteria; order Burkholderiales; family Burkholderiaceae; genus Trinickia. Next base: position 1,581 of record CAYPWK010000428.1, on the reverse strand, counting down.
GCATGGCTCGAGGGGGACCTGCTTGTGCAGAAATTCGTCTGGCAGGGATGGCTTGGCACGGCGCTGCTGTACAGCGCGCTGGTGACGCATTTCTTCCTGGGTCTGTGGGCGCTATATGAGCGACGCTCATTGCATTGGACGCCGAGCGAGTTGGCGCAGCTCATGCTCGGGTTATGCATCCCGCCGCTGCTTGCCAACCATCTCGCGAACACGCGAATCGCCTTCGCCGAGTTCGGCTTGAATAAGGGCTATGCGCAGCTGCTTTATTCGTTCTGGATCGCTTCGCCGTTCTTCGGCGGTGTGCAGCTGCTGCTATTGGTGGTCGCATGGCTGCACGCGTGCTACGGAATCTGGTTCTGGTTGCGGCTGAAGCCATGGTTCGCGGCGTGGCGCGGTGTGCTGTTGAGCGGTGCCGTGCTGTTGCCCGTGCTTGCCTTGCTAGGCTACTTCCAGGGTGGCCGGGAGGTGGTGGCGCTGGCGCAGAATCCAGTCTGGCGCGCGGCCGCGACCCGGCCGGCGATCGTTGGGACGGCCGCGCAGAATCTCTGGCTCGCCGATCTGCGCAACGACTTTCTACTCTTCTTTTGTGGCGCGCTGCTGCTCGTGCTGATAGCGCGCCTGGCGCGCACGGCGCGGGAGCACTGGGCGGGGCGGCTCCGCGTGGTGTATCCAGACGGGCGAGCGGTCTACGTGCCGCTAGGATTTTCGGTCCTGGAGGCAAGCCGGATGGCCGGCATTCCTCATGCGAGCCTGTGCGGCGGCCGCGCCCGATGCACGTTGTGCCGGGTGCGTGTGGTGAGCGATGTGGCGCTGCCGGCACCGGCGGAAGTGGAGCGGCGCGTCCTGGAGCGGCTCGGCGCCGACTGGGGATCAGTGCGACTCGCGTGCCAATTGCGTCCAAAGCATGATCTGTCCGTGTGGCCACTGGTGCCGCCGGAGGCATCCGCCGTCTTCCAGCATCGTCGCCAATTGGACGCCATGCCCGAAGAGCGATTCGGCGCGTTCATGTTCGTGGACATGCGCGATTCTACCCAGCTCGCGGCGGCCCAATTACCGTTCGACAGCCTCTTCATTGTCAGTCGTTTCATGAGTGCGGTCTGCGCCGCGGTGGTGCAGGCGGGCGGCCTGCCAAATCAGTTTATCGGCGATGCGGTGCTCGCCATTTTCGGTCTGCATACCGAGCCGGCCACGGCTTGCCGCGAGGCGCTCAACGCGGTGCCACTGATCGCAGGCAACATTGAAGCGTTGAACAAAGCACTCGAGCAGCAATTGCACCAGCCAATCCGGTGTGGCATTGGACTGCATTGCGGCCGCGCGGTCATGGGTGAGATTGGCTTTCGCGAGCATGTGACGTTCACTGCGCTGGGTGACCCGTTGAACGTGGCCTCAAGGCTTCAACAGTTGACCAAAGAGATCGGCTGCGAGGTAATCGTCTCAGAAGAGGTGTTTGAGCGTGCCGGCGTTTCGGCAGCCGGCCTGGCGCAGCTTGCTGCGCGTCTGCGAGGCCGCGATCAGCCGGTTCCCGTTCGTGTGCTGTCCTTCGCGCAAGAGATGCCTCGGACCTGACGTGGCTCACGCCGG